>JALOTD010000028.1 GCA_025458105.1 Tabrizicola sp.
GAAGCTGACACTCACATCATCGGGTCGCCCCTAGTGAGCCGATATGCGCGTCTCCGACGCCGATGCGCCCAAACCGCCCGCATATCCCTTCATAAACTACAAATGTCAAAGAGCGCGGACACAAAACACGCAGCACGCCAGAACTTCTGGCTGTACTGCCATCTTGCCTCCAGAGATTTCGCCGTGTTTCACCACCGCTTCCGATCCTTCCCGACGTCGTTTCCGCAGCCGTTCCGTTTCGGTGAGGGGGCTTTTAGTCCCGGGTCTCGGGACCCGCAAGCAGAAAATGACGGGACGATGACGATTTTTTCGGGACCCTCGTCTTCCTGCCTGAAATCAAGGCGTTACGCCACACTGCCTGCCATGCCGGCTGGGTCATGCGTTACCCTCCCCCCGGCAATCGTCAGCGCGATTCCCGTCTGGCCCAGGCGTTCAGCCGGAATCGCCTCGATGTCCCCGTCGATCAGCACCAGATCGGCGGCCATTCCCTCGCGCAGCGTCCCCGTAAGCCCCTCCATATGCGCGGCCCAGGCTCCCCCCGCTGTATAGGCGTGCAAGCATTCCATCAGGCTGACGCGTTCGTCCTGGCAGCCCTCATAGGGCATCCGCGTCAGCGCCGCCTGGATGCCGCGCATCACGCTCACGTCCGTCACCGGCCAGTCGGATGCGAAAGCCAGATGCGCGCCATGGTCTGCCAGTGTCCGCGTCAGATAGGCATCCTTCCAGCGGTGCTTGTGAAAAACATGGCTCATCGTCGACATCGGGAAATCCATCGCCCCCGGCGGATGCGGAGGCTGGACGGAGGCCGTGATTCCCAAGGCGCCCAGACGAGGCACGTCGGCCCGGTCGATCAGCTCGATATGCTCGATCCGGTGCCGCAGGTCGGGCCGCCTCGCCGCCTCATACCCGTCGATCGTCTGCCGCACCGCCCCGTCGCCGATGGCATGGACCGCGATCTGCAGGTCGCGGGCCGAGATTTCCCGGCAGATCTCCTTGAACCGCTCAGGCTCAAACAGCGGCGACCCCCGTTCCGTCGTTCTGGGATAGTCGTGCAGCATGTAAGCGGTGCGGCTGTCGACGACCCCATCCTGGAACATCTTGACGAAGCCCGAGGTCACCCACTCCCCGGTGAACTCCTTGGCCATCGCCGAGGCCCGGTCGAGCTCCGTCAGCTCCATATGCGGCTTGAAATGGAACGGGACCTTGACCCGCGCGGTCAGCCGCCCCTCGGCCTCCATCTCTTTCAGCATCACGCAGGTGTAGCGGTTGCCGTCCATGTTCACCATCGAGGTAATCCCATGCATCGCGCAATGCGCCAGCCCGGCGGCGACCTTCTCCTTGTCCTTCGCGCGCTGCTCGGCACTGGGCCAGGGGTCCGGCTCGCCTCCCGTGGCGATCCCCAGCTGCAGATGCAGGTCCCCGGTCAGCGCCAGCACGGGCGAAAACGCCTCGAACTCCAAGAGCTCCCCGGTCGCCGTCCCGTCCTCGCCCATGACCACGACATGCCCCGCAGGCATTTCCCCCCCGTGCAGAAGCCCCGCCGCCGTAAGCGCCGCCGTATTCGCCCAGACCGTGTGGTGATCCGGCGCCATCATCGCGATGGGGCGGTCGGCAATGACCTTGTCCAGATCGTGCCGCGTCACCGGATGCTCCAGGATCTCGTAAGCCGCCCCCTGCGCCATCAGAAGCGGCAGGCCGGGGTTCTTCGCCGCAAAGGCGCGAAACATCCGCGCCAGCTCCTCGAACCCAGACACCCCGCCCAGCTGCAACTGCGACAGCTCGTTGCCGCCCAAGACCAAATGCAGGTGGCTTTCGACGAACCCCGGCAACAGCGTCCGGCCCCCGGCATCCACGACCCACGTCCCCTGCCCCGCCAGCGCCTCGACCTCGGCCTGGCTTCCGACGGCAAGGATGCGCCCGCCCGCAAAGGCCACCGCCTCGGCCCGGGGGCGGCCCGCGTCCATCGTCAGGACCTTCGCATTGCTGATGATCATCTCCGGAGTCATGTTTTTCCCTTCTCCAAATATCCCGGGTAGCCCGTTGGTTTCGCCATTGGTTCAAGAAACCAATGGGCTGGGGGCAGCGCCCCGGGGTCAGCCCCGAGCGACCCGTTCGGCCATGACGCAGAGCATCTCGAACATAAGCGAAATCCCCAGCCAGGCGGTCCCACCCGACTGGTCGAACGGCGGCGACACCTCCACCAGGTCCGCCCCGACCACGTCGAGGCCGCGCAACCCCCGCGCCACTTGCAAGGCCTGCCAGGAATTCGGGCCGCCCACCTCTGGCGTCCCCGTCCCCGGCGCGAAGGTCGGGTCGACAAAGTCGATGTCATAGGTCACGTAAGTAGGACCGGATCCCACGATCTCCCGCGCCTCGGCCATCACGTCCTCGGGCCCCCGCGCATGGAACTCGGCGATGGGAATGATCCGGATGCCGTTCGCCTCGGCGAAATCCCAGTCCTCGCGCCCATAGGCTGTGCCGCGAATGCCGATCAGGCAATAGCGCTTGGGGTCGATCAGCCCCTCCTCCACTGCCCGGCGGAAGGGGGTTCCATGGTTGTAACGGGACGTCCCAAAGTAGATGTCGTTCAGGTCGGTATGGCTGTCGAACTGGATCATCCCCACCGGGCGCGCCTTGGCCACCGCCCGCAGGATCGGCAGGCTGCACAGATGATCCCCGCCCCCGGTCAGCGGCCGGATCCCGGCCGCCACGACGCGGCCATAGAACGCCTCCATCCGCGCCATCGAATTCATCAGGTCGCCGGGGTTCGGCGCGACGTCGCCCAGATCCGCGCAGCGCGCGAGTTCGAACGGCGCGACCCAGGTCGCCCCGTTCACCGCCCGGATCATCGTCGACAGGTCCCGCAGCTGCCGCGGACCGTGCCGAGGCCCCGGTCGGTTCGTCGTCCCCCCATCCCAGGGCGCTCCGATCAGGCCGATCTGGACCTCGGCAAAGCGCGGATGGTCAAATGGCACGAACGGCAGCCGCATGAAGGTCGGCACGCCCGCAAAGCGAGGAAGATCGAAGCCCGACACCGGCTGAAAAAAACCATCTGCCATCCGCACCCCCTGATTCCCCGGCCATCTCACCATCCGTTCACTGGATTGTCAGGTCGCAAAACGACACTGCAGCCGGGGAAACCCGCCACCCTGCCAAACCGCCCCTTGACCGGACAGGTCCTATCCCGCCTTATCTGGCAAGATTTGCCAAGGAAGCTGCAATGTTCTCCAAGACCGCTGACCCTACCGCTGCGCCATCTCCGACACCGCGCCCCGCCACACCCGGCGGCAATGCCGGACGCTCGGTGCTGGGGGCTGATCTCAGGATCACCGGTGAAATCACCACCACCGGCTCGGTGGAGATCCTGGGCGAGATCGATGGCAACATCACGGCACACGGCCTGATCATCGGTCAGGAAGGCCGCGTCAAGGGCTCGGTCAAGGCCGACACGGTCGAGGTCAAGGGCAAGCTGGACGGCAAGGTCGCCTGCGAAAGCTTCACCCTGCGCTCGTCGGCCGAGGTCAAGGCCGACGTCACCACGGGCGGCATCGTGATCGAAAGTGGCGCGGCGATGGAAGGCCGGTTCCTCAAGGCCAAGAGCTAAGGCTCACGACCGCCGACCGGCGGGATCGCGTAAGTCAAGCTCGCACGCGCAACTGGCTCTGAAGCGCCGTCGCTGAACACCAGCACATCCCCCACCGCAAGGGTGCGGCCAAGCTTCAGCACCCGCGCCTCGCCCAGAAGGTCCCGCCCCGCCGCCGGCTTTCGCATGAAGTCGATGGCGCAATTCGTCGTCACCGCCAGCGCCACTGGCCCGATCCGCGCCAAGATTGCCAGATACATCGCAACATCCGCCAGTGCAAAGATCGACGGCCCGCTGACCGTGCCCCCAGGGCGCAAATGCCGCTCCCCAACCTTAAGCCGCAGCACCAGACCATCCGGCCCCACCCCCTGCACCGCGAACTCTGCCGCCACCTGGCCGAACTCGCGCGCCAGAAACTCTGTCAGCGCTGCCTGATCCATTGCCTTCCCTCTGGCCTTCCCAACGCCTAGACTGACCGTAGACCCGAGGGGGATGCAATGACCGAACCGCTGATCCGCCGCGCTGACCAGGACGGCATCGCCACGCTGACCCTCGCCCAGCCGCAGACGCTGAACGCGCTTTCCACAGCGATGCTAATGGCGCTGGACGCCGAACTAACCGCCCTTGCGGACGACGAGACCATCCGCGTCGTGATTCTGGCCGCCGAGGGCAAAGCCTTCAGCGCCGGGCACGACCTGAAGGAAATGCAGTCCTACCGCAGTGACCCGGACCAGGGCCGCGCCCGGTATCAGGTGCTGTTCGACCGCTGCGCAGCCGTGATGCAAAAGCTTGTCACCCTGCCCCAACCCGTCATTGCGCAAGTCCAGGGCGTCGCCACCGCCGCCGGCTGCCAGCTTGCCTGCTCGGCGGACCTCATCATCGCAGCCGAGACTGCCCGCTTCGGGGTGAATGGCATCAACCTCGGCCTCTTCTGCTCGACCCCCGCTGTGGCTCTGTCCCGCCGTCTTGCACCCGGTACTGCCTTTGAATTGCTGACCACTGGGGACTTCCTGCCTGCGGTCCGCGCCCACGCTTTGGGTGTCGTCAACCGTCTGTCCGCGCCCGACCAACTTGCGAAGGACACGCTGGCCCTCGCCCACCAAATTGCCGAAAAAGACCCCGCAGCGATCCGCCTTGGCAAACGCGCGTTCCAAGCACAACTGGGGCAACCCCTGCCGCAGGCCTATGCGATCGCAGGGGCGATCATGGTGGAAAACGTCCTGCTGCCGGATACGGACCAAGGCATCCAATCTTTCCTCGACCGAAGAAACTGACCTGCCGGTCTTCGCTCTGCGAAGAGCGATCGTCCGGAAGCGATGCCTGGCCCTGTCCAGTACCCGACCGACTCTGTGACAAGCGGCTTGACTACCCCCGCACGCCGTGCCTGCGTCGAAACACTGACGAATAAGGCCCCCGCATCGCCCCACATCCCGCCCGCAAAGGGTCCGGACCCGGGCAAGCTCACTCTGCGCACCAGTCCACGGCAGCGCGTCATGCGGGCATGCAGTCCGACGCGGACCCTTCCCCGATTTGGATGGCGCGAACCAGAGCCTCCCGCTCCGCCGAAAGCGCGGGCGAAATTCTCGCCAGTCCCCATGGTGCGATGGAACAACGATCCGGCACATGGTCGGGCAGCGCGCATTCAAGCGTCTGCTTCCGGGCAAGCTATTCCGCGCGCCTCAGACGCAGCAAGATCGCAGCGATCACCCAGCCCAGAAAAGCCATGACCAGGCAACCGGCATAAACCGCCACCGGCCCGCCCGCCTCCAGCATCAGCGCCCCCAATGCCGGGGCCGCCGCGCTGGCCAGGATCGGCGCCATCGCCACCGCACCCGACACGGCGCCAAACCCCTCGCGCCCCAGGATTTCAGCGATCAGCAGTGGGCGCAGAATCGACATGATCCCCATCCCCGCCCCCTGACCCAGCGCAAAGAGGAAGATCAACCACGGAGCAACCCCAGCAACCCACAGAAGCACGCCGGCCAGAACCACGCTGCCCAGGGCCAAAAGCGTGGCGCGCTCATTGCCGATCCGCGCCTCGCCCAGCATGAAGGCGACGCGCCCGGCCACCTGAGCAGGCCCGATGCAGGCCGCCGCTGTAGCCGCCATAGCGGCCTCGGCACCCCGGTCGGCAAACAGCTCCAGCACGTAGGTGATCAGGATACCGTGGTTCAGTCCGAACAGGCCGAAACAAACCGCAATCGACCAGAATGCCGGGCGCTTCAGCGCGGCCCGCAAAGCGCCGTTCGCCGGACGCACCGCGACCGTTCCCGCCCGCTCACGCCGCCGCAGTGACCGCACAGCCCAAAGGTTGCAGGGCACCGCGAGAAGCGTGACCCCGGCAAAGACCCACATGCCCCCCTGACCGCCGAGCCGTTCGCCCACGACATGGCCCAGCGGAAAGGCAAGCGTCCCGGCAAAACCCGCCACCAGAGTGACGCGGGTGATCGCAGCACGTGCGCCCTCGCCCATCCTCCGGATCAGGAAGGCAAACAGTGTCTCGTAAACGCAGCCGGCCTGCGCCACCCCGATCAGCGCCCAGGCCAGCAGCCAGGTCGCAGGGGTCGGCGACAGCGCCAGCCCTGCCACCCCCAGCGCTGCAAGCACTGGCCCCCAGACCAGCATCTCGCCGCCCAGTCCCCGGTCCACCAGCCGCCCGGTAACGACCGTGAGACTGGCCATGATCAGAAAGGCAAGCGTCGGCCCCAAGGCAAGCGTTGCCTTGGACCAGCCCGTCGCGGTCTCAAGATCGGGCAGCAGCGCGGGAAACGAATAGTAGGACCCGGCATAGATCACGGTCTGCCCAACCGCGAGCAACCAGACCGCCGCTCCACCTTTATCCGCTTCTGCCGCCATGCCGCTCTCCAGCCTGGGTTCCTGAGTGCATCAGTCGGCCCAGCGCCACAACCCCCGCAGAAGCTTGGCAAGTCCTGTGGTCACCTGGTTCCGCCGGTCCAGTCGGATCCACACCTTTTGGTCGCCTGATCTGCACGGGGTCAAAACGCTTGGCAGAAAGCTTGACAGGGAGCCGCGCCGTGCTCGCCACTCCTGTCCGTCGGCACGTTGCGAGTTCTGTCTGGCGCGGTGCAGCCAAGACTGTCTAGATGTCCTGTCAAAGGGAGCAGGCCCGACCCTAGTCCGCCGTTTGAAATGCGGCCCCTTTGGCCGCCGTCGCGCAGATTGAAAGGCCCCGCACATGACCGAGCTTCTGCTTTACGGCCACCCCGACTCGGGCCACGCTTGCAAGATCGCCCTCGCCCTGTCGCTGGCAGAACTCCCGCATCGGACCCGCTGGATCGATATCTGGGCCGATCCCGCCACCCGGCCAGCCGATTTTCTGGCCGCAAGCCCCTTTGCCGAAGTGCCGCTTCTGATGATCGACAGTGACGCCTATGTGCAGTCCGGAGCGATCCTTTTGGAACTGGCCACCCGCTTCAGGTGCCTTGGAGGAGAAAGCGCAGACGGCCTGCGCCGGGGCCGCGAGCTCTTGATGTGGGAGGCAAACCGTATCGGCATGTGCCTGCCCCAGTTGAAAGAGGCGCGGCGGGTGAACGGTCAGGGCTTCCCGCCCGGCGCATTGGACTGGCTGCGCATGCGCTACGACGTCGACTGCAGCCGATTTGCCGTGCTGCTTGGCGCAAGTCCCTTTTTCCACGGTGACCGGCCGGGCATCGGCGATTGCGCGATCTGGGGCTATACGCAGTGGCTGGACGCCGCAGGCGTAGACTCGACACCGGTCATGGCGGACTGGCTTGCCAGGATGCGCGCCCTGCCCGAAATGAAACCGCCCGCCGACTTCTTCCAGGCCTAAGCTGACGGTCCTTGCGCCAGTTCTCTCCTTTTGCACTGTTGGCTATTCGTGGTCGAAAGGCCGACACTGCGCAGCGTGGGGCGGGGAACCCTTACCAATTCCCTAATGCCCACGCCCAACCTATTGAAAAATTTATATTCAGCAAAAGTGTCCACGCGTGGACAGTCACCGTCAGACACCGTAGATTGCGCCGAACTTGGCCTCCAGATAGTCCAAGAGCGGCCCCTCCGAGGGCTCGAACCCGCAAGCCCGCCGCACCACGTCGCGGGGTTCATAAAGACCCCCATGCCGTTGCAACCTGTCGCGCAACCATCCCGTCGCCGCCGATACATCCCCCTGGGCCATCATCTCGTCCAGCCTCGGAATCTCCGCCCGCAGCGCCTTCACCAGGCAGCCTGCATAGACGTTCCCGAGGGTATAGGTCGGGAAGTACCCGAACAATCCGCAGGACCAGTGCACGTCCTGCAGCATCCCGTTCGAGGGTCGGTCCACCGCCACCCCGAAATCCGCACGGAACCGGTCATTCCACGCGGCTTCCAGATCCTCCACCTGCAGCTCGCCCTTGATCAGGGCCCGCTCCAGATCGAACCGCATCATCACATGCAGGTTGTAGTGCACCTCGTCGGCCTCGGTCCGGATGTATCCCGGATGGACCCGGTTTACCGCCTTGTAGAACCCTTCGGCATCCGCGATCCCGAACTCACCGAAGACCTCCCGCATCCGCCCGAACAGCCACCCCGTAAACGCCCGGCTCCGCCCCAGTTGGTTCTCGTAAGAGCGGCTCTGGCTCTCATGCACCCCCATAGATGCACCCTGCCCGATCGGCGTCAGCGCATAGTCCGGGTCGATCCCCTGCTCATAAGCCGCATGGCCCACTTCGTGGATCGTCGAGTAGAAGCAGTTGAAAGGGTCCGTCTCGTTCACCCGAGTCGTGATCCGGACGTCGTGGCCCGACCCTGACGAGAATGGGTGCACCGCCAGATCGACCCGTCCCCGGTTCCAGTCATAGCCAAAGACCGTCGCAAGTTCCCGGCTCAGCGCCAGTTGCTCGTCGCGCCCGAAGGTGCCCACAACGCCCCGCGGCGCCTCCGCCCCGAGCACCTTCTCGCGCAATGCGACCAGCCTCGGCCGCATCGCAGCGAACATCGCCGCAATGGCGGCCCCGGTCATCCCTGGCTCATAGTCATCCACCAGCGCATCGTAGGGGTCACCCCCCGCCGCAAGCGCCGCGCCCTCGGCGCGTTTCAGGTCCACAACCTTGCGCAGGGTCGGCAGAAACCCCGCCACATCCTCTTTTGCCCGGCACTCGGCCCAGACGCCTTGCGCCAACGACATCGTGGTCGCGATCTCTTCCGCAAGACTGGCGGGTACTTTCTTCGTCCGAGCGTACGACCGCCGGATCTGCCTCAGCTGCGCCGCGCCCACTGTGTCGGGGGGCTCTGCCGCCTCCAGCCACCCCGCAATCCGGGGATCCGTCCGCCGCGCATGCAGCACCGACTCCAGCGCTCCGATCTCCTCGGCCCGCTGCCCGGCACTGCCTTCAGGCATCACTGTCTCCTGATCCCAGCCCAGACGGCCCGCCACCTGAGCCAAAGCCTCGGTCTGGCGCTGGAACGTCATCAGATCGTCAAACGCGCTCATGCCGTGCCTTCCCGGATCGACCCCGCAACGGGGTATTGTGCAAGATGCCGCGCCCGCAGGATCAGCACCCAAAGGATCACAGCACCGATCTGGTGGGTGATTGCGACATGGACATGCGCCACGGTCAGAACCGTCGCGATGCCAAGACCCATCTGCACCACCATCATCGCCATAACCTGATCAAACGCCCCTTGTGTCGCCTGATAGGACGACCGGCGGCCGCGAAGCCAGACAACCACGCCGAAAGCAAGGAGAAGATACCCGGACATCCGGTGAATGAACTGTACCAATCCAGGATTTTCAAGGAAGGCATACCAGACTGGCAAGCTTCCCCCAGTCCCGTCCGGCACGTAGAACGCCTCGGCCGGGAAGAACTGCCCGTTCATCAAAGGCCAGGTCGGAAAGGCGCGACCGGCGTCTATCCCTGCGACCAGCGCGCCCAATACGATTTGCAGGAAAGCGAAATGCATCAGCCCCGTCGACAGCGAAAACAGCTTCGCCTCGCGTCCCCGACGCGCCGTCATCAACTCGGCCTCGGACCGGGCAAGCAACAACACATACCAGGTCAAAACGCCAAGGATGACGAAGGCCAGCCCCAAATGGGTGGCAAGCTTCCACGACACCACGTCGACGCGCGTACCGACCAACCCCGACGAGACCATCCACCAGCCCACCGCACCTTGCACGCCCCCCAAGCCGCCCAGAAGCAAGAGCCGCTGGGTCCAACCGACCGGAATCTCCTTACGCAGCCAGAACCACAGGAACCCCAGCGCCCAGACCAGCCCGATGAACCGACCCAGGAACCGGTGGCCCCACTCCCACCAGTAGATGACCTTGAACTCCTCGAGGGTCATTGCCGCATTCTGCAACTGGAATTCCGGGATCGCCTGATACTTGGCAAACTCCGCCGCCCAGACATCGGCGCTCAAGGGGGGGACGACACCCGTCACCAGGTTCCATTCGGTGATCGACAAGCCACTGTCGGTCAGGCGGGTCAAACCGCCCACGCCGATCATTACGACCACCAAAAGGAACAACGCCACCAACCACAAACGGATCGCCCCGCGCGCGCCCTTGGGGCGGGCGTCGATGCCACCCCCACCTGTGGCGACAACGGGACCCTGCCCCTCGCCAACCTCTTCGAAAATGCTGCGTTTTCCTGCCATCGGCTTATCCTTCCGCTTCGGCCAGGACACTAGGCTTGCCTCAGAGCGCCTTCAAGGCCCTGCGGCAAGGCGCCCCGACTGCCCGGTCGGTCGCCGCTTAGGGTCGAGTGGGAAGCACGGCACGCGCGCTATCTTAAGCGCCGCAAAAGCTCTAGGCTCGGCTCGCCCGTCACCGGCAATCCGACGCTTGCCTGATAGGCACTGATCGCAGCGCGGGTCTTGGCGCCGATCACGCCATCTGATCCTTCGGTGTCGAACCCTGCAGCTGTCAGGAGGCGCTGTAACTCCTGCCGGTCAGCCTTGGTCATCCCCGCCGCATCGGGGCCAAAGCTGGCCTGCACGGGCCCCTGCCCCAGGATACGGTCCGAAAGGTGCCCGACACCGATCGCATAGTTCTGTGCGTTGTTGTAGCGCAGGATGGTGGCAAAGTTCTGCGTCAACAGGAAATGGGGCCCGCCACCGTCGATGATCGACCCGCCGGCCAGCGCACCGCCTCCCGCCTTGCGCACGCCCAGCGCCTCCCACTCGCTGGCAGACTTGCCCTTTCCGCGCCCCAGAAGGCCCACGTTGAACCCGGACGGAAGCGTCACCTCCATCCCCCAGGGCAGACCGCGCATCCAACCCGACCGCTGCAGATACGCCGCCGTCGAGGCAAGCGCATCCGAAGGGTCCTCTGACCAGATGTCGCGCCGACCGTCGCCAGTGAAGTCCACCGCGAATTCCAGATAGCTGGTCGGGATGAACTGCGTATGCCCCATCGCTCCGGCCCAGCTGCCCGTCATCGCCGCGACCGAGATGTCGCCCGCCTGCAAGATCCGCAACGCCGCGACCAGCTGGCTTTCGAAGAATTCACCGCGACGCCCCTCGTAGGCCAAGGTCGACAAGGCTGACACCACAGGCACATTCCCCCGCCGCGTGCCAAAAAAGCTTTCCAGACCCCAGACAGCCGCGACGACATGGCTCTCTACGCCGTACCGGCTTTCAATGGCCGACAACGTACTGCCGTATTGAGCATACTTGGCACGTCCCATCGACACACGCTCGTCCGAGGCCGCAATGTTCAGGTAATCCTCAAGGGTCCGCTTGAACTCGGTCTGGTTGCGGTCGCGCTCGATCACTTCCGGCAGGAACCCCGCCCCCCGGAAGGCCGCATCAATCGTGCCTTGCCCAATCCCCCGCGACGCTGCGCGCGCCTTGAACCCGTCGACCCACGCGTCCCACCCAGCATTCGGAACGGCCCTAGGCGCCGGGTCGGGCGCCCGATAGCCGCCGACAGGCGCGCTTGACCGACCGCCCGCCACACAGCCCCCCACAACCGCAAACGCCCCAAAGGCCGCCACACGCCGCGTCACCACCATAACCTGCCTCGCCAGTTTATTGCTCTTTGGGCAAAGCCTATCCGAATGGTCAAGATTGTGCCACAACCCGAAATGACACGCGGCGCGCGTTTGCCATGTGGAGAGGTTTCCACGCGTGATCGCAGCTACGTCTTCGCCCCCACTGTCCCGGTTTTTTCCTGCAGGATGTGCTGCGCCTGCCCGTTCGCAGGATTGTCCGCGCGCTCAGGGACTTACAGATCCTTGCCAAGACATTCGCCGCTTGCGTCCGGAATGTAGCCGCGGCCTTCATAAAAGGCGCGGGCGGTGACCGTGCTCTTCAGGCGGGACCGAGCGACCCCTTGACCGCGCAACACGGCTTCCAGTGCGGCCAGCATTGCCTTGCTGACGCCAGCGAACCGCGCGTCGGGATGGACATAGTTCAGCAGGATCTCCCCGCGCAATGCAGTCGCCCCAACACCGACCACCTCACCGTCGCGTTCCGCCACAAACACGACCGCATCGTCTCGTTCAAGCCAGTTCGCCCAGTCGGCCACCGTCTTGTTCCGCAACCAGGGTTCAAGCTTTCCGGCCTCGTTCTGATGGTCGGCGACGCAAAGCTCGGTGATGGACCGGCGCAAGGTGCGGACCGCCGCTTCGGCATCAGCCAAAGTCGCCGTCCGGATCAAGGTTATGCGATCGCAATCCTGCGCTGCCATACTGGATAGTCGGAAGCGGGCATCGGTCTGTCAACGGCTCATGCGTCGTAAGCGAAAGGTAAACGTCCACAGACAACCCGTTGAAATCACTTGCATCCGAATTCTGTCCACCCGTGGACAACTCGCCTCAGTCGCTTTCTTTCTTCAGCTTCCAGGCGATCTGCCGCAGCATCCCGTGGAAGGTCTGCACCTCGGCCCGGGTCAGCCCCAGCCGCCCCCACATGTTCCGCAAGTTCGCCTTCATCCCCTCCACTTTCGTCGCGGGAAAGAAGAACCCTGCCGCGTCCAGCCGTTCTTCGAAATGGTCTGCCAGCCGGTCCACCTCCTCGCGACTGGCAAAATCGGTCCGGGCCAGCTCCATGACGGACGGCGCCACCTCTCCCGCCTGCCGCCGCCATTCATAGCCCAGAAGCAGCACGCACTGCGCCAGGTTCAGCGAGGGAAAATCCGGGTTCACCGGCACCGTCACAATCGCGTTCGCCCGGACGATGTCCTCGTTTTCCAGGCCTGCGCGTTCCGGCCCGAACAGGACACCAACCCGCTTTCCCGCACCCCCGAGCGCACGGGCCATCTCCATCGCCCGCTCCGGAGTCACGACCTCCTTCACCAGCTCCCGCCCCCGGGCGGTGGTGGCAAAAACAAAGTCGCAATCGGCAATCGAGGCGGGAAGGTCGGCAAACAGCCCGGCGTGATCCAGCACCCGCCCTGCGCCGCTGGCCATTGCCACCGCCTTTGGGTTCGGCCAACCGTCCCGCGGGCCAACCACCCGCATCCGCTCTAGGCCGAAGTTCAGCATCGCCCGCGCCGCCGCGCCGATGTTTTCGCCCATCTGGGGCCGAACCAGGATGAAGACGGGGGGGATCATACGCCACCTTTGCAGAAACCTCGCGCCGAAATAGGCTGATCCAAGGCGCCTGACAAGGAGAACGCCATGGACTTGGATCCCGCTCTCGCCCAGGCTCTTCGCAGCGATCTTGCCCAGGAGACCGTGACCGAGAAACCGATGTTTGGCGGCCTTTGCTTCTTGTCGAACGGCCATATGATCTGCGGCCTGCATAAGGGCGGCACCATGTACCGGGTCGGCAAGCACGGCCAAACCGCTGCGCTTGGCCTGCCTGGTACGAGGGCGATGACAATGGGCAACCGCCCGATGAGGGCGATGGTCGAACTGTCCTTGGAGGACAGCACCGATCCCCGCATGCGGCACCCCCTCATCACCCTGGCGCTTGGCACGGTGCGCGCTCTGCCACCCATGGTAGCCAAGCCGAAAAAACGCTGATAGACGGGCCGGACCGCTTTTTTCGGAGCCCGAGATGGCCGCAGACGACCGCCCGCAAATCACGTTGATAACTCCGCCGACCTTCGAGCCCGAAACCTTTGCCAGCCGCATCGGCCGTGTCTTGGACGGGACACCCATCGCTTGCTTGCGGCTCTCGCTTGGAACCCGCGACGAGGACACTCTCATGCGGGCAGCCGACGCCGCCCGCGAAGTCGCCCATGCCCGCGACGTGGCCGTCGTAATCGACAACCATCTCATCCTCGCCGAACGGCTGGGGCTAGACGGGGTCCACCTGATCGACGGGTCGCGCAACGTCCGCAAGGCGCGAAAGGATCTGGGCGCGGACGCCATTGTCGGCGCTTTCTGCCGGGCGTCGAAACACGATGGTATGACCGCCGGAGAAACGGGGGCCGATTATGTCGCCTTCGGCCCGGTCGGAGCGACCACCTTGGGCGATGGCAGCCAGGCACCCTTCGATCTGTTCGAATGGTGGTCCGAGGTGATCGAAGTGCCGGTCATAGCCGAAGGCGCGTTGACCGCTGATTTGATTGCAAGATTCGGCCCCGTCACCGATTTCTTCGCCGTGGGCGAGGAGATCTGGGGCGCCGAAGATCCCCTGGCCGCATTGAAGACGCTGCTCGCACCCTTGGGCTGACACCAGACCGGAGGGTGGGCTGCAATCCCCGGCCTACGCGACAGCATGGACATGCGCCGTCCGGATCACGCGCTCGCAGTGTTGGGCCAGATCCTTCCGGTTGGCAAAGGCATCCACCGGAACTTCGGGGTGAAAGGTCACCTCAACCCGTCCAGGTCGGCGCGCAGCCAGGGTTTTCAACAGGTGGCTGGCGAAATCCATATCCCCCCACCAGCCATAGAACCGCGGATCCTCACCCTCTGGCGCATGGAAAACCACGGTCACAGGCTGAATATGCATGCTGCGCACTAGGGCGGGCGCAAAGAATGCTGCGAAGAGCGTGCTCTTGAATGGCAGTACCCGGATTGCGTCGGTCGAGGTGCCCTCGGGGAAAAACAGAAGACGGTGGCCCTCGTGCAGGCGGGCCTCAAACATCTCTTGCTGCTTCTTTGCCTCTACCCCTTTGCGCGCGATAAAGATCGTTCCGGTGGCCCGGGCCAGCCAGCCGATGCCCGGCCATTCAGAGACTTCGGACTTTGCCACGAAGTAGACGCGGTGCACGGCATTCAGTGCGAAAATGTCCAGCCAGCTGGAATGGTTCGCAACAGTCGCGCCCGACGCCGTCATCGGGCGGCCATGGACGACCAGCTTCAAGCCGATCAGCCAAAGGGCGACGCGACAGACGCCCTGCGTGATCCAAGGGGTGATTGGGCGCGCCTGCCCGAAGATCGGCCATTCCACCAGACGGACCAGCAGCAGAAGGATCAGCCCGCCATAGGTCAGGCTACCGACCAGGGTCCCGCGCCACAAAGCCCGCAGCCAGCCCGCCGGACCAATGCGCAACGGCGGCAACGGGGCCTCGGCCCATCCTTTCATCCCTGTCCTGCCTTGCGAACATAGAATTCGCGGTGCCTGGACGACATCTGCCCCGTGTCCATCACCAGGCAGACATCCGTGGTGTTGAAGGCACTGTCGATAAACGCCCCGTCACCCACAAACCCACCAAGCCGCAAGTAGGCCTTGATCAGGGCCGGCGTCGCAGCCATGGCGGCGCGACGGTCCAGAGCGTCGGGTCGGATCAGGTTCATGTCTTGGCGGTGCGGCGGCAGGGCCCGGACTCGCATGTCGAGCGGCGCAAGATGGTGGTGGTAAAGATAGGACAATGGCTGCGCCAGCGACGCAAGATCTGTCCCGTGAAAACTCGCCGCGCCGAACAGCACTTCGATCTCGCGCTCTAGCACATATTCTGCAAGGCCGTTCCAAAGATAGAACATAGCTGACCCGCCACGATGGTCGGCATGCACGCACGACCGCCCCAGTTCCAGAAGCCTGCGACCGGAGGCAAGAAGCGGCGCAAGGTCGTATTCGCCTTCGGAATAGAATTGGCCGGCCACCGCACGTCGGTCACCGGGCAGGACTCGATAGGCCCCGATGACATGGTCTAGCCCAGCGGGATCGCGGCGGCGGTCGACCAGAATCAGGTGGTCGAAATGGTCGTCAAATGTGTCGCGCTCCAGCCTGTTCACATGATCGACCAGCGGACCGTCACCGCCAAGCTCGGCAACAAACACCTCGTACCGCAAACGCTGCGCGGCCGTCACATCCTCGGCCGTGGCGGCAAGCCGCAAGGCGTATGGGGTTGGTTCGGCAGTCATTTGCAGTGCCCTGGCGTCGGTCGATCCTGACTTAGCCACCGGTCCGACGTATTGCAACCTGCCGGGCCGCCACAATGCATGACTTCATCCGGGCGCCCTTGCCGTTCGCAATTCCGGGTTGAGTTCGGCCCCTAAACTCGCACTATGGTCGAACGGCCCCAAAGTCGCGTTGCAAGGAGACATGCGTGCTGTCGATCACGACCTTCCCGGCATTTTCAAAGTTGACCGTTACACGCCATCCAACGACCGATTGCACCTGACCCAAGCCCCAATCCGCTTGGTCCGGGTGCCGCACCAACATGCCCGGTTCCAGGACTTGCATCGCATCCTCTTTATGGCATTGGACCCGAAATGACCCAAAAGCACGACCTGGCCGCCCTTGTAGCCTCGCGCATCTGCCACGACCTTATCAGCCCGATCGGGGCGATTGGCAACGGCGTGGAGCTCATGGCGATGGAAGCCGGAGGCCCGGCCCGCCCAGAACTAAGTCTGATTGCAGAAAGCGTGGCAAACGCGAACGCACGAATCCGGTTTTTCAGGATCAGCTACGGTGCGGCCGGACAAGATCAACGAATCGCGCGGTCGGAGGTCCTGTCGATCCTGACCGATCTCGGTCGGTCCGGTCGTCTTGGCTACGCCTGGACCAGCTCTGGCGACTTGTCACGGCGTGACGTTCGGCTGATCTTCCTTTTATTGCAGTGTCTGGAAACGGCGCTTGCCTATGGTGGCCGCATCGACGTTACGGAAGGACCAAGTGGCTGGACCGTCCTGGCGGAAGCCACACGCCTGAAATACGACGCCGATCTTTGGCGCTGTCTGACCGACGCCAGTGCCTTCGTCGAGATCGTAGCAGGCATGGTCCACTTTGCTCTGGCAGCAGACGACCTGGCCACGCGCGGTGTCACCCTTCGGACCGAGGTTACCGACCGATCGATTAGCCTCAGCTTCTGACTGTCCCGTCACCGGTCACGAGATACTTGAAGCTGCACAGTTGCTCAGCCCCCACGGGTCCGCGGGCGTGCATCTTGCCGGTGGCGATGCCGATTTCTGCGCCCATCCCGAACTCGCCCCCATCGGCGAACTGGGTCGAGGCGTTGCGCATCAGGATCGCGCTGTCGAGTCGCTGAAAGAAGCGTTCGGCGGTGGCGTCGTTCTCGGTCAGGATCGCCTCGGTGTGGCTGGAGCCGTATTTGCGGATATGGGCGATTGCTTCGTCCACCCCGTCCACCAGCTTGGCCGCGATGATCATGTCCAGGAATTCACGCCCGAAATCATCGGGTTGCGCCTTCTTGGTGCCAGGGATCTTCAAAAGCTCGCCTTCGGTGCGGACCTCGACACCGGCTTTCAGCAGGTCCTCGATCAGGACGCCGCCATGCTTGGTGTAGAACTGCCAGTCGATCAGCAGGCATTCGGCCGAGCCGCAGATGCCGGTGCGGCGGGTCTTGGCGTTCAGGACGACGCGGCGGGCTTTTTCGAGGTCCGCGTCGCGGTCGGCGTAGACGTGGCAGATGCCCTCAAGATGGGCGAAGACGGGCACCCGCGCCTCGCGCTGGACCAGACCGACAAGGCCCTTGCCGCCGCGGGGGACGATGACGTCGATGTATTGTGTGGCTTGCAGCATGGCCGTCACCATCTCGCGGTCGCGGGTCGGAATGAACTGGATCGCAGTCAGGGGCAGGTTCGCGGATTTGAGGCCATCCAGCATGCAGGAATGGATGGCTTCCGAGGTCTCAAAGCTTTCGCTGCCCCCGCGCAGGATGACGGCGTTGCCGGATTTGAGGCATAGGGCGCCCGCGTCAGCGGTCACGTTGGGGCGGGATTCGTAGATGACGCCGACGACGCCCAAGGGGGTGGCGACGCGCTGGATGTGGAGGCCGTTGGGGCGGTCCCATTCCGCAAGGATGCGGCCTACGGGGTCCTTCTGTTCCGCGATCTGGCGCAGCGCATCGACGATCCCGCGCAGGCGGGTGTCGTCCAGCCGCAGCCGGTCGCGCATGGCGGGGGTGATGCCGCGCTGGTCGGCGGCGTCGAGGTCGAGGGTGTTGGCGTCGAAGATTTCCTGCCTCCGCCGCCAGACGGCATCGGCGGCGGCGATGAGCGCGGCGGCCTTGCGTTCGGAGGAAGCGCAGGCGAGTTCGGCCGCCGCCTCGCGCGCCTTGCGGCCGATCTCGGTCATCAGGTCGGTGAACTGGCCGTCCATTGTCTCGCCCCGTTTTCGTCCGGGGGCCAAAATTCTTGAGTAAGAATTTTGTCAAATTCCTTACTTAAGGAATTTGGGCCCGCTAGACTACCATGTCGTCCCTATGCACCAGCGCCGCGCGGCCCTGGTAGCCGAGGATCGCCTCGATCTCGCCCGAACGGTGCCCGGCGATCTTGCGGGCCTCGGCGGAAGTATAGCGCACGAGGCCCTTGCCGAGAACCACGCCTTCGGGCGACAGGATCGCCACCGGCTCTCCGCGACCGAAGCTTCCGGTCACTTTGGTAACCCCTGCCGGGAGAAGGCTTTTCCCCGCCTTCAAGGCGGTAACCGCGCCCGCGTCGAGCAGCAACTCGCCCCTCGGCTTCATCGCGTTGATCCAGCGTTTCCGCGCGACATGCGGATCGGCGGAAGGGACGAACCAGGTCCTCGTCGCACCTTCGGCCAGCGCCCTCAGCGGCCGCAGGGTGGAGCCCTCCATGATCGCCATCGCGCAGCCGCCCGCGACGGCGGTCTTGGCGGCCAGGAGCTTGGTCTTCATGCCCCCTTTGGAGAGGCCGGATATCGGATCGCCCGCCATGGCTTCGATCTCGGGGGTGATCGTGTCCACCACGTCGAAGCGGGTCGCGGACGGGTCTTCCTTCGGGTTGGCGGTGTAGAAGCCGTCGACGTCGGACAAGAGGATCAGCTGATCCGCCCCCACCGTCACCGCGATCTGCGCGGCCAGACGGTCGTTGTCACCGAAGCGGATCTCGTCGGTGGCGACCGTGTCGTTTTCGTTCACGATCGGCACGACGCCCAGACCCAGCAGCGTCTCCATCGTCGCGCGCGAGTTCAGGTAGCGGCGGCGGTCCTCGGTGTCTTCCAGCGTTACCAGCACCTGCGCGGTGGTGATGCCGTGGGGTGCCAGCACCTCCTCATAGGCGCGGGCGAGGCGGATCTGGCCAACGGCGGCGGCGGCCTGGGATTGTTCGAGGGTCAGGACGCCGTCGCCGAGGTTCAGAACCTTGCGACCCAGCGCGATGGAGCCGGAGGAGACGAGGACCACGTCGGTGCCACGCGTCTTCGCCTCGGCCACGTCGAGGGCGAGAGCGGAGAGCCAGTTCTGTTTCAGCCCTGTGCGGCGGTCCACCAGCAGGGCGGAACCGATCTTCACAACCAGCCGCTTGGCGGCGCGGATGTCGGGCGCGTGAAGCGTCAAGGTTGCCACGGCGTCGACTCCTCGGCGGGGGCCTCCGCCGTGATGGTGGCGTAAAGCGCGCGCAGGACCTCGGGCAGGCCCTTGCCGGAGACGCCGGAAATGACGTGGACCGGGCCCCCGGAGGCTTTTTCCAAGGCGCGGCGGCGGTCGCTGATCTGTTTGGCGTCCATCGCGTCGGTCTTGTTCAACGCAATGATGCGAGGCTTGTCGCCCAGCACTTCAGAATATGCTTCAAGTTCGGTCACGATGGTCTTGAAATCCTTCGTGATTGTCGAGGACGTCCCGTCGACGAGATGCAGCAGGACCTTGCAGCGTTCGACGTGGGCCAGGAACTGGATGCCAAGGCCCCGGCCTTCGGAAGCGCCCTCGATCAGGCCGGGGATGTCGGCCATGACGAACTCATGCCCGTCGATGCCGACGACGCCGAGGTTCGGGACGAGCGTGGTGAAGGGGTAGTCCGCGATCTTGGGCCGTGCGTTCGACACGGCGGCGAGGAAGGTGGATTTCCCGGCGTTTGGCAGGCCCACAAGCCCCGCATCGGCGATCAGCTTCAGGCGCAGCCAGATGGTGCGCTCGATGCCCTCTTGCCCCGGGTTCGCCCGGGCGGGCGCGCGGTTGGTCGAGGATTTGAAGCGCAGGTTGCCCCAGCCGCCGTTGCCGCCTTCGGCAAGGCAGACGCGCTGGCCGGGTTCGGTGAGGTCGGCAAGGACGGTTTCCTCGTCCTCGTCCAGGATCTCGGTCCCGAGCGGCACCTTGAGGACGATGTCGTCGCCCGACTTGCCGGTCTTCTGGTTGCCCATGCCGGGCTGGCCGGACTTGGCGAAGAAATGCTGCTGGTAGCGGTAGTCGATCAGGGTGTTCAGCCCCTCCACCGCCTCGGCCCAGACCGAGCCGCCGTGGCCGCCGTCGCCGCCGTCGGGGCCGCCGAACTCGATGAATTTCTCGCGCCGGAACGACACGCAGCCGGCCCCGCCGCCGCCGGAGCGGATGTAGACTTTGGCGAGGTCGAGGAACTTCATGGGGCGGGCTTTCGGGGATGGATCAAGAGTGAGGGGATACAGGAAGCGGGGCGGATGCTCAAGCGAGCACGTCCACAGTGGATGTCCACGCGTGGACAGCCCATGCAAGGGCAATTGAATCAATGGCTTGGTTGTGGACGTTTACCGACTGCTAACCCGTGATCCGCATGGCTTCAGCGCGGGTCCGCCAATGCCTCGGCGACAAAGCCGTCGGGGTCGGCGGTGAAATCAGAATAAAGCCGGAAATGCGGGGTTTCGCGCAGGGAGACCTCGGCAAAGCCGTGGCGGGTGACCTGAAGAAGCGTCGCCCCCGGCAGCG
This sequence comes from Tabrizicola sp., assembly GCA_025458105.1. Classification (GTDB taxonomy): domain Bacteria; phylum Pseudomonadota; class Alphaproteobacteria; order Rhodobacterales; family Rhodobacteraceae; genus Tabrizicola. Next base: position 20,541 of record JALOTD010000028.1, read on the forward strand.
CCATGAGGATTGGAGAATGCGTCGCCATGATCACCTGACGGTCCCGCGCAGTCTGCAGGCCATGCAGGAAACACAGAAGATCAACCTGACGGCGCGGAGAGAGAGAGCGCTTTCGGGTTCGTCCATGAAGTAGGCGCCTTGACGGCCCATCCGTTCCTCGAAGAAGCGGAAGAAACCTTCGCCGTGGCTTCATGACAGGAAGTCGGGCGGCGCACCTCCCCCTTCCCGCGCGGCGTCGTCCAGATAGCGGGCGACCGAGAAGAAGGATTCGGCGCGGAAGAACCAGCCATTCGTGACCTTGGGCAGCCACGCGGCGCGAAGGGCGCTGGCCAAGGGCGAGCCGGAGGCCGCAAGGGCGGTGGAATGATCTACCGGGCGATAGCCCTTTCCACCTCCTGCCTCATCGTACCCGGCAAGGGCGGCGATGGCCTCGACCAGGGTGGATTTGCCGGTGCCGTTTTCGCCGATGATGATGGTGACGGGGGCGGTGAAATCGAGCGCGAAGCCGTCCACGAGCCAAGGAAGGTCGAAGGGATAGCTGGCACGGTCCGTAATCTGGTCGGGCAGCAGCGTGATCCGCCGCAGAAATGGCGCGGGAAGGCGGGTCTGTGCGGGTTTTCGGGCCATCCGGACCTTTGCTTGAAAGACGCGACCATTGTGCGGCACCAGACCGCCGACACAAATCTTAGACCGAGGGGGGCAAGTGGGCCAACCAGTCTTCGCGGGTCAAGCGCTGGCGAACCAGCGGGCGGGATTGCCCCAGGGCGCGGCACAGGCTGTCCTCGACCCCCGTTGCCGCAAAGCCGAGCTTGCGGTGGACCCGCGCCGAAGCGGCATTATCGGCAAAAAAGCCCGAAGCGATCGCACCGGCCAGGGGATCGTGGAAATGGGCGGCGAGGACCGCGCGGGCGGCTTCCGTCGCGTAGCCCCTGCCCTGCCGGTCGGGCGCGATCCAGAAGCCGAAGCCGGGGGCAAGGCTGATGACCCCGGCAACCGCGCTTTCGTCCGTGATCGTCCAGTGGAAACCGGGCCTTGCCAGCGCCAGGAACTCGGCAAAGTCCTTTGGGCCATAAGGGTGTGGCACGACGCTTAAGTATCGGCTGACAGCAAGGTCACCGACCCCGGCCATGACCGCCGGGGCGTCCGCTGCTGCAAGCGGGCGCAGGACAAGTCGTGGGGTCAGAAGCGTGTGCATTCTTCAGTCAGCATCGGTTCGGCTTTGGGCATTGAAGCAGCTTAATGTGGGCAGATTGCCCACCCTTGGTAGTGTTGCGCCGGATCAAGGCCGCGACATTGGCTTACTGCCCAGGCAGGGGCAGGACGGCCAGAGGCGTGCCGGTATCAAAATAGAGCTTGCCGCCCGGAACAAGGGCGGCTGCAAGACGCTGAACCGCCACTGCCCCGGCTGCCGGGTGGCGACCGTCGAACGCGCCGACGCGCAGGGCGAAGGCAATGTCGAACGGGGCTTCGCCAGGAAGGAGGGCGAAGCTTTCGACGGCACTGGCGCGGAAGGCGACCGTTCCCGCCGCAATCTCAACCGCGCTGCCCCGGAGGGCCTGCGCAATCGCGGCGGCCGAACGGTCAATGCCCAGGACGAAGCCGGTCGGCCCGACGATCCGCGCGACTTGTCGCGCGGCGACCCCGGGACCACAGCCGATCTCGAGCACGCGCAGGCCGGAACGCAACGGAAGGGCCGCGACCGCCTGCGCGATGCGGTCCGACACCATCAGTGCAGCTTGCGGATATAGGTCCAGGTGGGCACCGTGGTGCCGCGCGCGACCGAGAAGCTTTCGGCATCGCCCAGATACTGGAAGCCTGCATTGGTCAGGACCCGCGCGGACCCGGGGTTGTCCTGGAACGCCTCGGCGAACAGGGTGCAGTTCTTCTGCGGGTTGGCGGCAACCAGCGCCTGAACGGCCTCGGACGCGATGCCGTGGTTCCAGAAGGCGGGGGCGACCCAGAAGGCGACCTCGGACTGGCCGCGGTCCATCTTCTTGAGACTGATGACGCCCAGCACTTCCGGCAGACCAGAGCGGGAGCCGTCCATGACCCAGTGGTCCTCCTCCCCTGCTCCGGCCATGGCGCGGGCGACGAACGCCTCGGCCGCGCCGGGGGGGAGCGGATGGGAGATGCCCTGTGTCGCCTCGGCCACCCGCTTGTCGCCCGCATAAAGCGCGAACAGCCCGGCGTCGGACCTGCGCACCGGGCGCAGCGTGAGCCGGTCGGTCGCAATCTCGACCGGCGTGGCGGCTGCGGCAATCTTTTCCAGGATCATGGCTTCCCTCCTTTGAAGCGCATGTGGGGATTGTCGGTTACCCGTGCAATCGCCCGAATGTTTGGCCCTTTCGGGGTCTTGGCGTGGCACCTTGCCACAATCAGGGTCCGGCCCCCGGAAACGAGAAAGGGGACCGGCCCTTCGGCCGATCCCCCATCTACAATCCGATTGTAAAGGTTCGGCTTACTCGGCTGCCTCCTGGGCGGGGAGAACAGAAATGAAAGTGCGGCCCTTCAGACCCTTCTTGAAGGTCACGCGGCCCTCAACGGTCGCGAAGATCGTATGGTCGGTGCCCATGCCCACGCCTTCGCCCGGGAACCACTGGGTCCCGCGCTGACGGCAGATGATGTTGCCCGGAATGGCATGCTGCCCACCGAACAGTTTCACGCCAAGGCGACGACCGGCCGAGTCGCGGCCGTTGCGGGACGAACCGCCTGCTTTCTTGTGTGCCATGGGGTGTTACTCCTGCGCTGCAGCGGCCTTGGCGGCGCGCTTCGGTTTCTCGGCGACTTCAGCCGCCGGGGCGGCTTTCGCAGCCTTGGCTGGCTTTTCGGCCTTGGCCGCACCCGGAGCCTCATGCGCGGCGCGGCGGGCGGCAACGGTGCCCGTGGCGGCTTTCACGCCCGACTTGTCGGCGCCCTTTTCCAGCACCTCGGTCACGCGCACCAGCGTCAGGTGCTGGCGGTGGCCTTTGGTGCGCTGGCTGGAGTGCTTCCGGCGGCGCTTGACATAGTGGATGGTCTTTTCGCCCTTGATCTGGTCGATGACCTCTGCCTGGACGGCCGCGCCCTTGACCATCGGCGCACCGATCGTGGTGCCGACCATCAGGATCTCGTTGAACTGGATCTTTTCGCCAGCGACAGCATCAAGCTTTTCGACGCGCAGGACGTCACCCGCCTGCACCTTGTACTGCTTGCCGCCGGTCTTGAGGACCGCAAACATGGGTCTTTCCTTCTCTTGCTCCGCGCCCTGTGGCAACATAGTCCCGGCGCGAGTCACCTGGCGCCGGGATGCGCGCTTATGCGTCGAACCCAGGCATCTGTCAAGCGACCCGTCAGATGTCGCGGCCCTGCATGGCGAGGCCTGCTGCGCGGCCAAGATCCTGCGAAACCTGGCGGAAGACCTGATCGTAGGCCAGAAACAGCGCGGCGTTCAACCGCTGACCAGCAGGGCTTTCCATGAAAGCGATGTAGGCGTCCAGTTCGGCTTCGGTCAGGGGCTGATAGGCAAGGCCAAGGAACGCATGCAACCAAGAGGTCGTGTCGCTGCGGATCTGTTCCTCCTGACCCCAGACATCAGCCATAATGTCGGCCTGCGGCAGAGCTTCGTCATAGAGCCCCGTCTCGTTCATCCCGGTCAGGAAGGCCAAGTTCCCCGAAAGCGCGCCGGCCACGTTCATCTCCAGAAGGTCACCGGCGGCAATGAAGCGTTCAAGCTGGTCGTGGCGCGGGTCGTTCTCGGCACGACGGCGGTCAGCGGCCACGCGGGCCGCGTCCTCGGCCGCATCGTCGATGAAGGCACGGCGGGCGTCGATCTCAAGTCCGACAACCCGCTTGCCGAGATCACTTTCGTAGAAGTCCAGCAAGTCCCGAAGGATCTCTGTATCGCTGCCCAACTCGGCTTGCAGGACCGCGTCGAAGCGCGCCCGCAGGGTCGGGACGTCATAGATCTGACTGACAGCTTCAGGCCAGGCCGCGCCTCCCCCACCGGGGAACATATCGGTTTCGAGGGTCGTACCATAAGCCAGACCCTCGTCCCGAAGGACGGCAAAGAGATCGGCCAGCCGCAGCGCCTGAATCACGGCGGCCATTTCCGCCGAAACCTCGGCTCCGGTCGCGACCGGAGGCGCGGTCTCGGTCGTCTGAGCCGCAACCGGCCCAGTCAGGGCAAGCAGTGCGACGAGCGCAATGTGAAGACGAGGCATGCGATATCCCGTTCTGGCGCGGACGGATGGTCCTGATCCTCACGTAAGCCCTTCCGCCGGGCTTGCCAAGCCGAACCCTTGCAAGAGGCCGTGATCACCTCAGTGATTTCCCCTTGCGCATCCGGCACGGCCCCGCTATCCACCCCGCCACATAGACGACCCCTGAAGCGCGGAGAGGTGACGGAGTGGTCGATCGTGGCGGTCTCGAAAACCGTTGTAGGTTTGCGCCTACCGTGGGTTCG
>JALOTD010000125.1 GCA_025458105.1 Tabrizicola sp.
GAAACGCATGGTCAAACAGCCTGAAAGCCCTGCAATTTCTATCAGATGGACGTTAGACGCCGTTGCATCCGGGAACAAGCGGCGACCGTCGCCGAAAGCTGATGATCCAAGGGCTGGCTACCCCTCTGAGCCTACCACTGGTCTGACCTCCCCCCTCCTCTGGTTCCTCCTCGGCCCCGAACGTATGCGGGGGGGCGCAGCGCGGCATTTCGCTAGCGACAGGCACTTTCACCGGGGAATCCAGGCGGAATCCACTTGGCGCGTGGTCTTGGAAAAGTAGGCGCATTTTCAATGGCTTGCGGAATCACGACTTGGCCAAGCTGGATTCTTTTGCGGAAGCCACCTGAGCCGGAAGCCACCCTGCGGAAGCCAGGGTGCTCGGGCGTGTGGTGTCTCGTTTGGAGACGCCACGTGGCTGCGGTAGCCGCACGACAATCTGGGTCCAGCAGCGTGCCGGACACGCGCCGAAGTCTTCCGCCTTGACCTCGTCGTCTCCACCAATGACATCTTCGTCTGCAGGACGGGCGCACGACCTCCCGGGCAGCAGAGGAAGCAGGCCATGACGACAGACCTTCACGTTGTCCCTGCTCGACGGGGTCGGGCAGTACGGTTGGCCAAGGGCCAGGCGATCCAGATCATCAACACCCACGGTCAGCAGGTTGTCTATACCTGGTGCTTCAATGCCGATGACCTGTCCGAGTTCATGTCGATGGAACACCTGCACGCCACGCTTCAAGGGATCTTCCCCGCCTCGGGTGACAGGCTTACGACAAACCGGCGTCGGCCCATCCTGATCCTCGAAGAAGATACCTCACCGGGCCGTCATGACACGGTCATCGCGGCCTGCGACGTGCATCGCTATGCAGCACTGGGCTGCACGCAGTACCATGACAATTGCACCGACAATCTGCGGGCCGCGCTGGGGCAGCTTGATCTGCGGATCCCGGAGTCTCCGGCCCCCCTGAACCTCTGGATGAACATTCCGGTTGGCCCTGACGGCAGGATCACGTGGGGAGAGCCGCTCAGCAAGCCCGGGGATCACGTGACACTGCGTGCGGTCCTCGATTGCATCGTGGTCATGTCAACTTGCCCTCAGGACATGATCCCGATCAACGGCGCCGCCTGCACACCGACCGAGGTTCACTATCGACTGCTGAACTGACCGACCATCAAGCCACGTCAGGGTGCTGGCTGATCGATCCGGTACACCCGCCCCCGCTCGTTTTCCTTCGCCGAGGTCACGACCAACCCGAGCTTCTTGCCCAGCGCCCCGGACATGGCACCACGGGCGCTGTGGGCCTGCCACCCCGTCGCCGCGACGATCTCGTCCATCGTCGCGCCGTCGGGGGCCTGCAGCATCGTGATCAGCATTGCCTGCTTCGTTCCCGCGCGCTGGGTGGGCGCCTTCGGCGTCTCGTAGCAATCGTTGTGGAGATCAGTCTTGGGCTGCGCCGCCACTGGCTCAATCCCGATGGCCAGCAAACCCGCGTCGGTGACCACCAGCGTGGTGCCATGCCCGTCACCAGTTTCGCGCCAGAGCGGCTCGCCGCGCCGAAGGTTGGCGTCGACCTCCTGCAGCCAGCCGAGCGCGATCATCCGGTTGACGGCCATCTTCGCGGCTGCGCCCGCCAGCCCCTTTGGCAGCGGTAGGGCGATGTTTTCAGTGCGCTGGGCTCCGGCGTTGAGGATGATGGTTTGGGTTTGGGTGAGTTTTGTCATGGCGCGTTCCTCTACTGGTCGTGCGTGGCAAGGAAGGAGACGATGCGCGACAGCAGGTCGTTGTGGCCGTCGGCATCGACCCCAAGGATCACGTCGCCACCGTCGTCGCGGTCCAGATCCGCGATCTCGCGCAAGAGGGCCATAGCATCGTCGCAGGCGGCGAGGCGTTCCGCCTGCCACTCGGCGGTGAGAGCGTCCTGTTCGATCTGGTGGCGCAGGGCGGGATCAAGCGGCATGTTCGCCCTCCTTGAACGCGGCGTCGGTGATCTGGCGCAGCAGGCTGGCGTAGTGGTTCAGGGTGCCGACGTGGCCCCAGTTGATCTCGTCCGGGTGGGTCTCGAAATGGTCGTCGCTCAGGGCCTTCAGCCGCTCCAGCATCGCGTCGATCTGGAACTTGGTGGTCATGAAAGCGTCGAGGGCTTTGGAATTGTTGGCGGTGCGGCGGGTGGTCATGGAATTTCTCCGGGGGGAGTTGCATCGTTCTCGTGTAATCATCATCGCTCTTCCGCGTCGCGTAGTGTAGGCAATTCCTATAAATATCAGTGCGTTCTGATTGCTCGCCGGGCCGTGCAGTATGGGATGTGTCTGCATCCTCCAGCGGCACGGCTGTCACCCACTGGCCTTCGGCCCAGAGGTAGAGATGGACGGGCTCCCGCTTCAGGTGCGGCAGGATGCTGAGATCGCGCGGCGGGCTGAAGCAATTCAGCGCCTCGGGCGTGACCTGCCGGATTTCCTTGGCGGCGAGGATGTCTCGGGCCTCCAGCATGCCAGTGCGGGCAGCATGTGAGCCGGTGAGCCGGTGAGCCGTCGAAATGAACATGGACAGGGGTCCATGTCTCGGGCTCGGCGTGGATGGCGATCTGCGCGCGGGTGCTCATGGGAAAGCCTCAGTTCAACTTCAGATCGACCAGCACGGCGCTGGTGGCGGCCAGTTGTGCGGTCGGCAGGTCGATCTTCATGTGCGAGAAGAGGTTCGAGCAGTCGGCCTCGATCCCATCCTGGCGGAGTGCTGCCTCGATGGCCTCGGCCACGAAATTGGGGCGACTGCGGTCAACGTGTTCCGGCAGCGTCTCGATTGTCGATGCGTATGGTGGTGGTGGCCATGGTCACGATCTGGATCTCCCGTCCAGGGTGGTGCCCTGATCCGAGACTCGCACTTGTGGCAAGTATGATCAACCGAAACTGACCGATTTATCCCTTTAATTCCAATATCTTGAGGCTATCGAAATCGCAACGGAAAGCCAGCGCGAACGCCAGTATTACGCTCATTCCGGCCTATCGCGCGGCGCGATCCAGAAGGCGTGGCGCACCGCTCGGCTGGTCGCACACGGCAACGGGTCGTGACCTTCACCATCGGACCTTCCGCTGCAGCCTCAAGGCACCGCTATTCAGGCCGCGTGCACACAGGAAGGGCCAAGGGCTGCAACCCAATCTGCCAGAGCGGCGCTCTCACAAGGCACGCGTCTTCCAAGACCCCCTGAGAATTCTTCAAATGCCGGCAGGTTCAGCGTATTCACACCGACAAGGACGGGAATGCCCTTGGACAAAGCCTCTGCGATCACCGTTCGGAAACCGCGGCCCTGAGCTTCGTGTTTGCCAAACTTGTTCACTATCAGCAGGTCTGAGCCCTGCCCCATGCTGGCCGATACCAGACCGACCGCCGTCTCCAAAGCCGCCGGGTCAAGCCTGCAGCCGTGCGAGGCGCGGCCGAGGTCCTGGCTGATCCGCAGGATGGGTCCATCGGGCAAAACCCGAACATCCATGTCGCAGGGCCCCGTATCGCCACGCTCGGAATTTATCTGGACCGTGCCACAGCAGCGAAGGCCGCGTGCTGCCAGTACGGTCGCCAGCTTGAACAGGATAAGATCGGTATCGCCCCGGCCTGGTGCCATCGTGTAAGCGAGGTTCATTCTGGGCCTCCTCAGGTCCGGCAGAAGGGTTGAAATTCGACGAGCGCGCCTGCGGGCAGGACATCGCAGTCAGCGGGCAGAAAGATCAGACCGTCCCTGTCGGGCAGTGCGCAGACATGGGCGGAATGGGATTCGGCATCAAAGGTCACGACCTCGCGCCCGTGGCCATCAAAGCCCGTGCAGGTCGCCGGGCGCAACTCGCACCGCCCGGGCTTTCGTGAAATTTCCATGCCTGTGACGACGTGGCGCCGGGCAGCCTGTCCTGCCTCGCAGGTCAACCTGGCGACCAACGCCGTCCCGAAAAGCTGCCAGGTCACGAAGGCAGACAAGGGATTGCCGGGCAGGCCCAGCCAGGACGCGCCCCGGACGCGGCCAAAGGACACCGGCTTGCCGGGTTTGATGGCAACGCCGCTGAAATGGATGTGACCGCCAAGGGAAAGCAGCGCCGGTTTGACGTGGTCCTCTTCGCCGACCGATATGCCGCCGGTTGTGATGACAAGGTCGGCACAGGCCGCCATCTCTGCCAGTTGCAGGAACAACCCGTCACGGCTGTCGAGACCCTGTTCGACGGCGACCAGATCAAGGTGGGGTTGCGTCAGCAGGGCCGACAGCATCGGGGTGTTGATGTCCCAGATCTGAGCATCGGCACGCCCCGCACCGGCCGCGCGGATTTCATCCCCGGTCACCAGAAGCGCCACGCGCAATCGTCTGCGCGCAGGGATGGTTCCCTCCCCGGCCGCAGCACAGGCGGCAATCGCGCGCGCGTCAAGACGCCGACCCTGATCCAGAATCGTGACGCCTGCTCCCATCTCGCTGCCCGCGCGGCGAATGTTGAGGCCGGGCTTCGGTCGCTGGTCGATGCGGATGGTACTGCCGGTCTGTTTGACATCTTCCTGCATCACGACGGCATCCGCACCTTCGGGGATTTTCGCCCCGGTAAAGATGCGCGCGGCCTGCAGGCCGAAAAGCGGCACCTCCGAGATCTGCCCAGCGGGAACCCGCGTGACAACATCAAGTGTCCACGGTCCGTCGCCCGGCAGAGCCGCAGAGGCAAAGGCAAAACCATCCATGGCGGCGTTGTCGAACGGCGGGGACATGAAGCGAGTCGTGACCGGTCCTGCCAGAATGCGCCCAAGTGCCCGGTCAAGCGGAACATCCTCCACTCCATCGACGGCCGCTGTGCGATCTGCGATCAGGGCCAGCGCCGCATCGATGGTGATCAACTTCTTTGCGACATCATGTTCTTCGCAGCCACAGCCGGACCGCGTTACTGGCTGCAGGATCGTCATTGCGCCCCCTCCTCATTGAAATGCCCGGGGCCGATGCTGCAATCAAGGTCGCGCAATAGGCCGTCCTTCAGCCCATAGATCAGCCCATGCACCCGGCAGTTCGCCCCGCGCGCCCAGGCCCGATGCAGGATCGGCGTCTCACCTACGCGGCGGACTCCCTCGACCACGTTGAATTCCGCCAGACGGTCACTCCGCCCTTCCATGTCTGGCTCGCGCCCCAGATCGACGGCATAGGCCCGCGCAAGTCGCCGGATCGGCTCCAGCCAGTGATCGGTCAGGCCTTGCGGCAGACCTTCCGTTGCGGCCTTGACACCGCCACAGCCGTAATGACCGCAGACGATAATCTCGCGCACGGCCAGCACCTCGACCGCGAATTCCAGCGCCGACAGAAGGTTCATGTCCGATGAATGGACGATGTTGGCCACGTTGCGATGGACAAACACCTCACCCGGATCAAGGCCCGCCACCACGTTGGCCGGAACCCGGCTGTCCGAACATCCGATCCAGAAGAATTCAGGCGCCTGCTGAGCTGCAAGGCGGGTGAAATAGTCCGGCTCCTTCGCCTGCCGCCTGGCGGACCAGTCGCGGTTGCGCTGGAGGACGTCACTCAGCATGTCCGGCCTCTGCCTTCAGGGGCAACCCGCGTCTTGCCCGCATCTGCGCGGCCAGCATCGCCAGATCGGCGCGCGTCAGCCGGGCGCGGGCAATGGGCAGCAGGATTGCGTTTTCGGCGACCAGATGGCGGCGCACATGCCCGGCAAGGCGGGTCAGGATCGCACGCCCCCCGGGGGAAAGATCGGACCCGGCATCAAGGCAACCGGCAAGGATTGCGCGCACCTCGGGCAAGAGGCGCAAGGCGGCGTCCTGATCGACCCTGATCCGGCTGATGGCATTTTCGATGCAGTCCTCGGGCTTGCAGCGCCGTGCAAGAAGCGGGAACAGGGTCTCGGCCTCGTCGCGCAGGTGCACGTTCAGTTCCTCGTTCAGAAAGCGCAGCACGGTCAGGGTGGCCTGCCGGTCAAGACGCTCGGCCTGCGCAACCGCGTCGATCACCGCGCAGATCTGGCGTTCGCGCAGATGGTCTTCGCCGATGAAGTCGAGAGGCCGACCAAGAAGGCCGGGATGCGTGGGCGCGTCACCGCCGCCGCGCCGCAATGGCTCTGCCCGCTGCATGGTGCGCCCTTTCGCGTGGCCTAGATCGGGGCAAGGCTGGCGCCCGTGATGGTCGCCGTCTTCGCCAGCGTTTCGATGAAGTCCCGCGACGCGCTTGACCAGGCGGCCTTTTCCAGGGCCTGCGCGATCTTCGGGCGGACGGTTTCATAGGGCAGAACCTGCCCTGGGGCGGTCGCGTTCAGCCGGATGATGTGCCAGCCGTGGCGGGACAGGATGGGCGCGGGTGTCGTCTGGCCGTCGGACAGGCCGCGAAAGGCCGCCTCGAACTCGGGCACGGTATCTCCGGGGCCAAGCTGGCCCAACTGGCCACCTTGCGCCTTGGACCCGCAATCGCTTTCGCGCGCGGCCAGAGCAAAGCCCTTTGCGTCGCCATCCAGCCGCGCCATGACGGCCTTGGCGCGGGCCTCGGCGATTGCGGTTTCCTTGGCGTCCCTCGGGTCGCAGGCGCACAGGATGTGCGACACATCCCAAAGCGGGGGCGACCGGAACCTGTCAGGGTTCCGCGACCATTCGGAGCGGACCACTTCCTCGGTCACGGGCGTGATCGTCAGCGCCGCATCCAGGAGAGCGCGGATCAGCGCCTCCTCCTCGGTTTCGATCCGGCCGGGGGCCAGTTCCTCCGGGTCGGCCTGCAGCCCGCGCGCCCGCGCCTCCTGCAAAAGGAGGGTGCGGATCGCCAGCGCCTGCGCCGCGCGGCGCCAGGCGATGCCGGGCTTGTCCCTGGGTGCCGCGTGGTTCTGCGCCTCGGCGGCGATGGCGGTTTGCGGGATGGTTTCACCATTCACGGTGACATCGGGGAAAAGGGCGATGTTCATGGCTTCTACTCCGCTGGGGTGCTGGCTGCAGTGCACGTCGACCACGGTAACCCAGGCGTTCACGTTCCAGGTGACCACGCTTTGCGACCATTCCATGAACCGGATCATTTCAGCCCCGTCCATGTGTTGCAGCGATTGGGTGATGGTCAGCAGGCCGATGGCAAGCTGCAGCCAGATCAGGATCATGATCAGGATATCAAGGGTGGTTGACGTGGCCCGGATACGCGGATCGGTCAATCGCCGGTGCATCAGCATCGTGCCACCGATCAATGCAGCAAGCCCAGCCGGGCCACCGATCAGCAC
>JALOTD010000029.1 GCA_025458105.1 Tabrizicola sp.
GGCTCATAACCTGAAGGCCGCAGGTTCAAATCCTGCCCCCGCAACCACCCTAACCGAACCGCCAAAAGGCCCCGCGTCCGCGGGGCCTTTGGCGTTCTGAGCAAGCCCGATCAGCGCCGTCAGCGCCCCGTCGAAGACAACGACAGCATGGCCGTCTTCCCAACTCACCGGAATCCGCTCGATCAGCCCGCGTACGACTTCCCGCGCAGGGCCGGCAATCGCAGGAACAGCCAGGGTGATGGCCAGTTCCGTCACCTTGCGGCGGTAGAGCTCGGACAGGTTCGGGTTCAGGCGAACCGGGGCCGGGGCCGGGCGGTCCAAGGCTTCGTCGTTTGCGGCTACTCGGGCCTCCAGCTCGAGAAGCTTCTCCTTGACCTGAGCAACGGATGGATGGCTTCAGTTTGGCTGTAGCCCTTGGGTGATCGCTGGCGGTCCGCCTGCCATGGTAGCGACACATGCTTAGCCAATATGACATCGCTGGACCAGCTAAGTTGATCAACCGGTCGCGCTTCGGGTAGCGGTGGCCGCGGCTGGTCTTCCCCCACGGAATTCTTCTGCCAGTATCCGACTGGTGGCCTTGGCACGCGCAGAGTCTTGCATATACGCGCCAAATAGGAGCCCGAGACACCATACTCAGCGGCCAGGTGATTGATCGGTATCGACCAAACGCGTTCGTAGAGATCTTCGCGGGAGACAGGTTCTCGGGATTGGGAGGGAAGCGGGCAATTCTGGCTCAAGACTGGTCGAGGCGGTCATGCGCTGGTCTGCTAAGAGATTTGCCGACGATGCGAAACACCCTGCGATGGCCGGCGATGCGGCTAAACGCTCAGTAGTCTTCTCATCACCAGAGAGGACCATATGCACACGGACAATCCGCTGTGGCGCTTTCGGCCCTTTGCCGACGGACAGCCGCCAACGCAGCATTCCTGTGAGCGGCCGTTCAGTTTCTCGACAGTTAACACCTCTCAGTGTATGTCGCACTTGCTTAACTGCCACGAGCGGCCGTTTGCATGGCTGAGAAACTGACGGGATCAGATCAGACCCAGGCGCACAGCCTTGATTGCCGCATGATGGCGGTTTGCCGCGTCTAGTTTTGTCACGATCTTGTTGAAGTGATAGTTGACCGTTGCCGCGGAAATCATCACCCGGTCGGCGATCTGTTCGGTCGTCAACCCCTCGGCCGCCCATTTCAGGCACTCCAGCTCGCGCGCGGTCAGAGTGTTTTCTGCGATCTCTGCCGAGGGCCGGGTGACAAGCCCCAGCAAATGGTCGTGCAGTTGCAGGCCAAGCAGATAGACCAGATGGCCCGAGGGCCCCAGCGCATCAAGCAACAACCGCTCCTGATGCGCGGCGACGGAGAACAGCCCGCATTCACCGCTGCGCCCGGCAATCGGAATTGAGTAGCCGGTGTTGATGCCGTAGCTGCCCGCCTCGTGAAACACCTTTTGCTGCGCCTTGCGATAGGGCTGGATGAAGCCGCCGTTGTTCCAGAAGAACGGCAGGCGCGCCTGGCGGGCGACCGTCACCACCGGGTCATAGTGGATGTAAAGCTTCGCTTCGTAGCGGCGACGCCATTCCTGCGGGTAATTGGCCACGATCCGGTCCCCCGTGCCCCGACCGTTCAACTGAAGGTAAGAGAAATAGGGGAAACCGTGCCTGTCGGCGATAAGACGCAAGAGCTCGCATGCGGTCTCGATGTCCGAAGCCGCGCTGAACGGGTTTTCCTGTATCTGCGCCAGAAACGAGATTTGCCCCTCCGGTCTTTTTTGACTGCTGAGGAGCCTAGCGCACTTTCGCGCTTCAACAAAGCGCGCCGAACTATCAGATGTGCTAGTTCCCTGTTGCCCCGGCTGCGTGCTGTCCTTTCGGCCAAGAACAATCAACATCGGGGAGACCATCATGAAAACCAGGTTGCTGGCGGCACTTGCCTTGACGACGGCCTTGGGCGGCACCTTTGCCGCGCAGGCTGAAACCGTAAAGATCGGGCTTCTTGCGCCCTTGACCGGCCCTGCGGCCGCCGATGGCGAAGAGTTCGTCCGTGGCGTGGAATGGGCCATCGAAGAGGCCAACGCCAAAGGCGGCGTCGCAGGCTATACATTCGAGCTTGAGGTGGCCGATGTCCGTGACCAGTCGGCGGCCAATGTCTCCAGCGCCGCCGAACGGCTGATCGGGATCGAGGGGGTCGAGGTGATCCTGACCGGCTATGCAAGCTTGTCGATGTTCGAGGTAGACCTCATGGCCGAAGCGGGGATGCCCTATATCGCTGCTGGGCCGTCCTCATCCTTTGAGGGCATCACCACGCAGGACATCGACAAGTACTGGTGCTGCTGGTCTTACACCGCGTCCTTCAAGGGCTATGAAACGGATGTGCGCCCGGCGGTCGAGGCGCTGGCGGAACGGGGCGAGATCACGCTGCGCGACAAGACCGTCGCCATCATCAGTTCCGACAACGCCTATTCCAAGACCATCTCGGAAGGGATGAAGGTGTCGTTCTCCGAAGGTGGCTGGACCATTGTGGTGGACGAGCTGGTGCCCTTCGGCGAGGTGGGAGACTGGCGCGCGATCCTGGCCAAGGTGCGGGAAACCAACCCTGATCTGGTCATCAACACAGATTACCTGCCTGGCAACTCGGCCCTGTTCCTGAACCAGTTCCTGGAAGAGCCGACCAACAGCCTCGTGTTCCTGCAATACGCCCCCTCGGTTCCCGAGTTTGTTACCCTGACCGGCGAAAAGTCGGTTGGCGTCCTCTACAACCTCATCAACGCGCCCCTGAACAGCGATGGCTGGCCGCGCGGGCAAGAGCTGATGGCCGCTTATGAGGCGAAGTTCGGGATGGAATCCGGTGTCTACGGGGTCGGACTTTACGAGATGACCAACATGTATTTCGAGGCGCTGGCCGCGGTCGGTGATCCGACCGACCGTCAGGCCGTGGCTGCGGCCATCGGTCAGATCAAGCGCCCGACAGTGGCCGGGAACCTGGAATTCGATCCGGCAACTCATGTGGCACTGCAGAGCAACGACCACATCCCGGTGTCGTTCTGGCAGTTGCAGGAAGGTGGCGCGCGCGTGCTGATCGAGCCGGGCAAATACGCGACGGGCGATTTCCTCCTGCCGCCCTGGATGACGAAGTAACGCAGTCCCGCTCCCCGTCTGTGTTCCTTCTGCCGCCGTCTGCCACCCGGCGACGGCGGCCCTTATCCGGAGCTTGCCGTGAACCGTACCCCATCCGAGGACGTCATCCTTGCCGTGTCAGGCATGACCAAGTCCTTCGGGGCGCTGCGGGCCGTGGATGATGTCAGCTTTGCCGTCCGCGCAGGCGAGATTCTGGGTGTGGCGGGGCCGAACGGCAGCGGCAAAAGCACGCTTTTCAACGCCATCACTCGCATTCCCTTTGGTCCCGACGCCGGGACAGTCCTGCTGGCGGGCGAACAGGTGCAGGACCTGCCGCCGCATGCGCTTGCTGCCCGGGGCCTTGCCCGCACTTTCCAGCGCGAGACGGTGTTCCAGACGCTGTCGGCGGTGGACAATGTCATCGTCGCCGTCGAGCAGACCAATCGCGGCAAGTCGATGCGCGGCAACGTCCTTCTGGCGGAACAGGCGCTGGATATCGTCGGTTTTCCGGCCACGCTCCACAACTGGAAGGCCTCGGCCCTGCCGGTCTTCCTGCGCAAGCTGGTGATGATCGCAGGCGCCATGGCGCTGGACCCCAAGGTGCTCTTGCTGGACGAACCCGCCTCCAGCCTGACCCCGGACGAGATTGACCGCCTGCGCGCCCTGATCCTGCACTTGCGCGAGATGGGTCTGGCCATCGTGCTGATCGAACATGTGCTGGAACTGCTGACCCATGTGTCCGACCGGCTGATGGTGCTGGATCAGGGCCGTGTGATCGCCCTCGGCGACCCGGTTGAGGTGGTGCGCAATCCACAGGTCATCGAGGCCTACCTGGGGGTGGCGGCATGACCGCGCTTCTGGAGTTGCGCCAGCTATCGGGCGGCTACAGCCCGATCCAGATTTTCCAGAACGTCGATCTGGTGGTGCAACCGGGCGAAACCGTAGGCTTCTTCGGCCCTAACGGGCATGGCAAGACCACGCTGATGAAGACAATCAGCGGTGTGCTGGAGCCCTGGTCAGGTGACGTGATCTTCGAAGGGCGCCGCATCAACCGCGAGGCCCCGCGCGGCAGCCGCCGCTTTCGCAACTTCAACTATGACGCGGTGACGCGACGGCGGATGGACCCCAAGGCAGTGGCCCGCGCCGGGCTGATCCATGTGGCGCAGGGCAACCTTCTCTTCCCCGAGATGACTGTGGACGAGGTCCTGTCCATCGCTCCCATGGCGGCGGCGGGGCGTGAAAAGGGCAACCGCTTCGGGCTTACCTCCATTCACAGCCTGTTCCCCCGTCTGGCCGAACGGCGCGGCCACAAGATCCGCTTCCTGTCCGGGGGTGAGCGGCAGATGGTGTCGATAGCGGCGGGGCTTCTGGCGGTGCCGCGTCTTCTGATCCTGGATGAACCCACGCTG
This sequence comes from Tabrizicola sp., assembly GCA_025458105.1. Taxonomy (GTDB): domain Bacteria; phylum Pseudomonadota; class Alphaproteobacteria; order Rhodobacterales; family Rhodobacteraceae; genus Tabrizicola. The sequence continues at coordinate 4,521 of JALOTD010000029.1, forward strand.
GGCCTGTCGCCCAAGCTGCGGCTGGAACTGTGCCAGTCGATCCGCGCGATCAAGGACATGGGCGTGCCGCTGATCGTGATCGACCAGGACGTGGCGTTCCTTTCGGCGCTCATCGACCGGCTGCACCTTTTTGATCACGGACGGATCGCGCGGGTTCTGGGCAAGGCCGAGATACCGGATCACGACACGCTCATGTCCATGCTGTTCGGGGCGGCCATCACATGATCAGTTTCGACACCTTTCTCGCAGTCGCTTCGGGCGGGCTGGTCCTTGGGGCGCTTTATGCGCTGATGGCGGCCGGGTTGGCGGCGGTCTGGACCACGCTTGGCATCTTCAACTTTGCCCATGGCGCGTTCATCGCCCTTGGGGCCTATATCGGCTGGCAACTGGCGGATGCCGGGGGGGCGGGGCTGGGGCTGACGGCGGGCGTGGTGGTGGCAACCGTCGCGCTGTTCGGCTTTGGCATCCTATTCCATCTGGTGCTGGTGCGCCCGTTTGAGCGGCGGGCGGATATCGTGACCGTTTCGGTCATCACCACCCTTGCGGGCACCGCGATCATCGAAAGTGCGATCAACCTGATCTGGGGGCCACGGTCCAAGCAGCTGGCGCGGCTGGGTACCGGTGAGATCGACCTTGGCCTGATCCGCATTCCCATGGGCGATCTGGTGCTGGTGGCCGTGGTGGCGGCCACGCTTGCGGGCCTGGGCTGGTTCCTCGGGCGAACTCGCACGGGCCGAGCGATGCGCGCCGTCAGCCAGAACCGCGAGGCGGCGGAACTCATGGGCATTGACGTGCCGCGGCTTTATGCGCTGGCCTTCGGTCTTTCGGCTGCGATGGCGGGGCTGGCGGGCATCTTCGTCGGCGGCCTGCGCTTCATGACGCCCACGATGGGCGCCGACCCGCTGATGAAGGCGCTCATCGTGGTGATCCTGGGTGGCATCGCGCGGTTCACCAGCCCGATCTATGCGGCCCTTCTGGTCGGGCTGGTCGAATCCTTCTCGAACTACTTCGTCGGGCTTTATTGGACCCCGGCGGTCCTGTTCGCGATCATGATCGCGGTCCTGTACGTCAAGCCCTCGGGCCTTTTCGGCCACCATCAAAGGACGCTTTGATGCGCTACGACCCGCCCTTCCACAAATCCTCGGGCTTCGTTCCAGCGCTGGTCGTGCTGGCAATGCTCTTGGTCCTGCCCCTGATGATCGAGGCAAGCTATCTGCGCCACCTGATGATTCTGGCCTTTGTCTTTGGCATCGTGGCCGCAAGCTGGGATCTGAGCCTTGGCTACGGCGGCCTGTTCAACTTTGCCCATGTCGCGCTCTTTGCGGTGGGGATCTACACCTATGCCATCCTCACCAAGACCTTCGGGTTGAACCCCTGGATCGCCGTGCTGATCGCGGGGCCGGTCACGATGGCGCTGGCAGCACTGGTGGCGCTGCCGGTGCTGCGGCTGGACGGGATCTATGTGATCCTCGTCACCATCGCCTTCTCGCAATTGGTCTATCAGGTCATTATTAGCCAGTCGTCGGTCACCGGCGGCACCTCGGGCATCGTCACGCTGCCGCCCTTGGCCATCGGCGACTACAAGCTAACCAGCGACGGGCGGATCGGTTACTACTATGTGGCGCTTGGCCTGACGGTAGCGGCCTGCGCTTTCCTGCACGGGGTGATCCGGTCTCGCCTTGGGCGGGCCATCATGGCGCTGCGGGATGCGAAATACGCGGCCATTGCGCGCGGTGTGCCCGAAGGGCGGACCCGCGTACTGACACTGGCGGCGAGCGGGCTGTTCACCGGGCTGGCGGGGGGGTTCTATGCCTCATACGTCCGCGTCGCTTCGCCCGACATCTTTGGCTTGGGCTCGCTGACGCTGGTCCTGTCGATCCTCCTCGTCGGCGGCATTGGCACGATCTGGGGGCCCGTCTGCGCCGCCTTCGCGATCATCCTTCTCTCCGAGGCGATGGCCGACCTTGGCCCCTGGCGCGACATCCTGACAGCTCTGCTGATCATTGCGGTGATGGTGCTTTACCCCGGCGGGCTCTGGGGCGTGGTGCAAGAGGCGCGCGAGGCCTTTGCGACCGCCCGTGCGGGAATTCGCGCCGGCTGGCGTCGCCGCCAGGGCCGCCCCGCGCGTGAGGCGCTAATGGGCGCGACTGAGGCGATGCTGCCCACCCGCCATGGGCACGTCGCGGTCAGCGATACAGGCGGGGCAGGACCGGCAATCCTCTGCATCCACGGCAATTCCGCCTGCAAAGAGGCGTTTGCCCGCCAGTTCGCCGCCTTCCGTGGCAGCCACCGTCTGATCGCTTTCGATCTGCCGGGGCACGGCGTGTCGGGCAATGCCGACCCCGAGACCGCTTACAACGTCCCCGCCTATGCCGATGTGGCCGAGGATGTGCTGGCGGCCCTCGGAGTGGATCGTCCGGTCATCCTTGGCTGGTCGCTAGGCGGCTATGTCGGCCTGGAACTGACGTCTCGCGCGCCCGCCCGCTTTGCTGGCCTCTGCATCACCGGAACCTCGCCCTTGAACATCGTGCCCGAGGATTTCGCGCGGGGCTATGATGCCTCGAGCCACCTGGTGCTGGCGGGCAAGCAGTACTTCACGGCAGCAGAAGAGCGTGCCTACGCGGGGTCGGCCACGGTCCCTTTGTCGAAGGATAGCGCCTTCCTGCACGCCAACATCAACCGCACCGATGGCCGCACCCGCTACTACATGATCACCAAGCTTGGCGTCGTGGACTGGCCGCGCCAGATGCGGATGATCCGCGAAGGCGCCCTGCCGCTGGCCATCCTGAACGGCGCGGATGATCCGTTCCTTGACCACGGCTACATCGCGGGGTTGGACTATGGCCGCATCTGGTCGGGCGCCCCCCACGACATTCCCGGCGGCAAGCACGCGCCCTTCTTCAATGCGCCAGAGGCTTTCAACCGCCACTTCAGCGCGTTCATGGACTGGGCAAATCGCCCAGCCTCGATCACGGGCACAGGCTGAGACAGGGGCCACCATGGATTACATCAGCACGCGCGGAGCTGCACTCCCTGCGACCTTTCCGCAGGTCATCCTTGACGGGCTTGCCCCTGACGGTGGGCTTTATGTGCCCCGCGTCCTGCCACGCCTTGAACTGGCCACCCTGAACCGGCTGAGAGGAGCTGATTTCGTTGAGACCGCACTCGCTGTCCTAACCCCTTTTGCCGCTGGCACGATTGCGGCAGACAGGCTCCGCGCCATCCTGCGCGGGGCCTATGCCTGGTTCAGCCACCCCGCTGTGGCACCCCTGGTCGAGGTTGCGCCTCGCCGCTGGGTGCTGGAGCTGTTTCATGGCCCGACGCTGGCCTTCAAGGATCATGCGATGCAGATCCTTGGTCCGCTGATGGGACACTTTCTGGCCGAGACGGACCGCCGGGCATTCGTCCTCTGTGCTACGTCAGGTGACACCGGAGGTGCGGCGCTGGCCGGACTGGAGGGGCTGGATCGGGTCCGCGCGCTGGTCCTTTATCCACAAGGCGGGGTCTCGGCCTTTCAGGAGGCGCAGATGCACGCGCTGGCTGGGCCAACCCGCCACGTTGTCGCGGTCGAGGGGTCGTTCGATGACTGCCAACGACTGGTCAAGCAGGCCCTTGGCGATGCCAGCTTGCGCGAAAGGTACGGGCTGGCAGCGGTCAATTCGGTCAACTGGGGCCGGATTGCGGCGCAGGCCGTCTATTATGCCCACGCCTCCCTTCGGCTAAGCCGTGCGGGGGAGCCCGTGGATTTCGCGGTGCCGACCGGCAACTTCGGCAATGCCTATTCCGGGCTGATTGCGCGGCGCATGGGCTTTCCGGTCGGGCGGGTTCTGGTGGCCACGAACGACAACGACGCGCTGGTCCGGGTCGCCGAGGAGGGAGTCCTTTCGCCAGGAGGCGTGTTGCGGACGAATACGCCCGCCATGGACATCCAGCTTGCATCCAACTTCGAGCGGATGCTGTTCGACCTTGGGGCCAATCACGATGGGGCCGCACCGGTTGCCGGGCTGCTGGGCGGCGCGCCGCTGCCGGAGAAGATGCGGCGCGGCCTTCGCGACAGCCTTTCCTTCGCCCGTGTATCGCAACCCGCCACACTCGCCCGAATGAAAACCCTGTTTGACCAGACCGGATACATCGCCGACCCGCACACTGCGCTGGCCCTTGAGGCGGCCGCAGGCATCGATGCTGGAAAGCGCCATCTTGTCACCCTTGCGACAGCCCATCCCGCCAAGTTCGCCGTCACGGTCAAGCTGAACATCGGCCTGTCTCCGCATCTTACGGGGGATCGCTGGCCCGCTCCGGCCACCCATACCGCATCGATTGCCGCAACCTCGGCGGCCGTGCTAGCAAAGATCGGCGCCATCAGCGACACATGAGACCGTATCGCCCCAGCTCTCCGGCTTGCATGCGTGCTGACCAAAGTACTCTGTTCGTACCGCGTTTCTGCCCCCGTTAATCCAGACTTCAGTTCCAAATCCTCGATCGGATGACCGCAACCGCGAATGCGGTCAACTTCACGCAAGGGCCGTGCTCCGCCCGTCGTATCGTATCTGGGGAAATCGACTCATGCAGTCCAGAAATGGCTCTCAATTTCCGCAATGTCCTCGACGCAGCATTCCCCCAACTAGACCTGCGGGCAGCCGGCCTTCTCGATAGGCGAAACTGACCAGTATGCCATTCAGCCCACCAAACGGATTTCCGCCGCCGAGTGACCGCTTCCGCAACAACCTTGCACTCCACGCAAGGGCAGCTTTCCGCCCGATGCATCGGCTCGAAAGCTTGAGTTTGTTATCCTGTCGATGTCGGCATGACTGAAGAAGGGTGGGCCCGGTGGACAGGAGGTGTCCACATTGCCGTTAACCTTCTTCCCGTTCTCCCTCCAGCCCGCGTCGCTTGGAACAAGGGCCGCATCGTCGGTCATAAGCGACCACTGATGCCAAGGCACGTCTGGTCAATTTGGGTCCGGCTCGAGATAGCAGGCAATGCCCGCGATCTCGCGCTCTTCAACATGGCAGTCGAAAGCAAGTTGCGCGGGTGTGACCTTGTCGCCCTGCGGGTGCGGGATGTCCACGCCGCAGGTCGTGTAAGGGAACGCGCCTCGATGATTCAGAGCAAGACGGGCAAGCCGGTCAGCTTCGAGATCACCTAGACCACCCGCCAGTCCCTGGACCGATGGATCCGGGACCCAGAGATGATCGGCCTTGAGTTCCTGTGGCCCAGCCGGATCCATGGGAGCCTGCACCTTTCGACCCGACAGTATGCGCGGATCGTCCGGGGGTGGGTCACGTCACTGGGCCTGGAGGCGAGTGCCTACGGCACGCATTCGATGAGGCGCACAAAGGTGGCGCAGATCTACAGGAAGACGGGCAGCCTCCGGGCGGTGCAACTGCTGCTCGGCCATAGGAAGATGGACAGCGCGGTCCGCTACCTCGGCGTCGACATCGAGGACGCACTATCACTACCTGAGGGGATCGACCTGTAGCCAACTTGCCGACCGGTCGCTCGGACACCATGCCTTCCCTTGGTGATGTTGCACAGCTGATCGCCTCTGCCCAAGGTTTGACTCAGGTCACCGCGGCGCATCGGGCGGCGACCGCCTTGGCAAGTGCCGACAACCCCGCAGTCGCTTCGCCCGCAAACGCAAGGGGTTCAGCCCGACTACGCCTACACGCGCCCGGATCCCGCGCAGCAGCGTCGCGGCAATCGCGGGGACAAGGCTGCTTAGGCGGGCCATGGCCAATGGCAACAGCGGAGGTCGCCCGCCCTTGCCACCTTCATCGGCGGGGGCGGCGGCAAAGAGCTCGGCGAAATGGTGGTCGAAACGCCCGTCCATCATCGTCGTCTGCTTTCCGTCCAAGCGGTCATCCGAAGGGCCAGGTCCTGAGAGCATCGATCGCCTCCTTGACGTGGTCCGGGGCGATCACGAGGGCCATGGTGGCGGAGTAGGTCAGAATGAAAAGCAGCAGCGCGCCATAGCCGGAACGGCGTCGATAGGCTTGGCGGAGGAAGATCTTCACAGCGCCACCCTCCGGACTGGGGCAAGGCGAGCCGGCTGTGCAGCCGTTGCCAATAGCAGATCATCGCGCAGGGCCTTGCCCTTGGCCCAGGGGCCAAAGCCTGATGCCACGTTGATGTGACCCGCAGCTCCCAGATCGACAAGGTGGCTGCCCCAGGCCCTTGCCAGATGCGCGGCGCGGCCGAAGCTCATCCAGGGATCATTCCGGCTTGCGACCACAGTCGTCGGGATGTCCATCCGCAGTTCCGGAATCGCGCCGAATTGGCCGATACGGTCATTTCCCCTGGTCTCGGCCGGGGCGACCAGAAGGGCGCCGCGCACCCTGAGATGCGGCCAGGTCGCCAACAGCCGCGCGATCAGCACGGCGCCGAGCGAATGGCCGACCAGGATACTGTCGGGGTGACGCAGGATCATCGAGGCGAGTTCGATCTCCCACACCGCCGGAACCGGGCGCACAGGATCGGGAAGGTCGACCATCAGCGCCTTGGGGTCCGTTGAGGCCCACCAATGCTGCCAGTGCGGATCAGGCGAGCCATCGAGGCCGGGGACGATCAGGGTCTTGGTCATCGGTTACCTCCGCGGGGTTGCGACTCGGCTTCTCTGGCAAAATCTAGCAAGATTGTCGTGTATTTTGGTTCCAAAGAAGGCGCGGGAAAGGGAAGCATGTTCTCCGGATCACCGTCAGCGCGACAGTGTGTCCACCGGATAGGCCGTGGTGAACTTCATCCGCTCCATCGCGAAATGGCTGGTCACGTTCTTGATCGGCACCGCGTCCGTAAGGCGCTTGTAAAGCCGGTCGAAGGCCAGCATGTCGGCGACGGCCACCCTGAGCAGGTAGTCCAGCTCGCCTGCCATGCGGTAGACCTCCATGATCTCTGGAATGCCGTCCACGGCATCGGCAAAGGCAGCGCGCCAGTCGGGCGAATGGTCAGGAGCTTCGATCCCCACAAAGACCGTCAGGCCGAAGCCCAGCTTCGTCGGATCGGCCAGGGCCACCCGCCCCGTCAGCACGCCCGAGGCTTCAAGCTTCTGGATGCGTTTCCAGGCCGGGGTTTGCGACAGGCCGGCCTTGTCGGCGATCTGGGCGATGGGCAGGGTCGCATCGCGCATCAGTTCGGCCACGATCTTGCGGTCGATCAGGTCCAGGTCGGTCACGGTTCAACTGCCTTTCAGGCCCGGCTGGTGGGCCTCGGGATCAGCATGCATCAAAACAAAACAAAGTCTACCGTCTTTATCGTGTATAAATTCAGGCCGCCCCAGCCGACCATCCGCCCTTGTTTTCTTGATGTTTTGTTGCATCGGGACGCGTCCGAGGCTGGCCGTCCGTAATCTCGACGTTGATTCTCGTCATTCCAGGGCGTAACTCTGGCCCATGATCACGCAGAAGATGAAATACGCCCTGAAAGCGCTGCTCGTCCTTGCGGACGAAGCGGCCAAGGGCCAGCCCGAACCCTTGACGATCGAAGAGATCGCCAAGCGGTCGGACACGCCGAAGCGGTTCCTGGAACACATCCTGCTGGAGGTGAGGAACGCCGGCGTGATCGCCTCGATTCGGGGCAGGTCGGGCGGCTACATCCTGATCAAGAAGCCGACCGAAATATCGATCTCGGAACTTCTGCGCACCATCGACGGGCCGATTGCCCCCCTGCCCTGCCTGTCCCGCCGCGCCTACCAGCGCTGCGAGGACTGCGCCGACGAGGCAGCCTGCCGCATCCGCAAGGTCTTTGCCGAGGTGTTCTGGTCTTATCTGGTCATGATCGAATCTCTGACCTTGCAGGACATGCTGCGGTCGGGCGCGGTGTCTGACCAGGTCCTTGGCGCCGCAGCGGGCGCCTAAGCCGCTTTAGACAAACGGACTTTCCATTCACGTGCGCGGTCCTTGCCGACCGGGGCAGAGAATATTCTTCTCTATACACGACAAACTTTGGCGTGAATATTCCTTTGCAATACTCGACCATCTCTGTCGTTATTAACGCCATGGCAGGGGCTGATCCCTGCCAGACCGCGACGGAGATCCATGATGACTGCTGCACTTTCCCCGCGTCCAGTCGGACAGGCCGGACTGTCGATGTCGGCCATGACCGCCCCGCTGTCGCAGGCCTGTGCCGTCCGCCTTGTCGACCGCCGCACCGGCCAGACCCACCGCATCAATGGCAGCCCGCTGGTTCTGTTCACCCGCAACCCCGCCGAAGCGGTGGCCGAGCTGCTCTCTGGCCGTGACGCCCAGGTCTGGGAAGCCCGCGTTGAGCGCATCGGGGGTGCCGCATGACGACGCTGCACCTGCCGCAGACCATTCTGGGCCTTGTGCCCTACCGCCCTCTTCCGACATCCAAGGAGAAAGACATGCTTGCCACCATCACCCTTGCCGGGACCGTGACCGCCCAGGGACCTGTCGTTGACGCCCATGCCGATGGCCGCGTCACCATCGCCGACGGCACCCGCCGTCTGACCGGCTGGCCGGTGAAGACGCTGCGCAATCTGTTTGCCGGGGTGGCTCTCGCGATCCTCGGGCTTGGCGCCGCACCGGCCCCGGTTCAGGCCGAAACGCTTTTGAACGTCAGCTACGACCCAACGCGCGAGCTGTACCGCGAGTTCAACGAGGCCTTCGCGACCTGGTGGGTCGCCCAGGGGAACGCGGCGCCGACGCTTGAGGTCAGCCACGGCGGTTCCGGCAGCCAGTCGCGGGCCGTCGTCGACGGGCTGAAGGCGCAGGTGGTGACGCTGGCGCTGGCCGGCGACATCGACCGCCTGGCCAAGGCCGGGCTTCTGGCGGAAGACTGGCAGTCGAAGTTCCCGAACAACTCCTCGCCCTATACCAGCACAATCGTCTTCCTGGTGCGTGAGGGGAACCCCAAGGGCCTGAAGGACTGGGGTGATCTGATCGCCGATGGCGTGGAAGTGATCACGCCGAACCCCAAGACCAGCGGCGGGGCGCGCTGGAACTATCTGGCCGCCTGGGCCTGGGCTGAAAAGAACGGTAAGGACCCGAAGGAATTCGTGGCCGCGCTCTACAAGAACGTCCCCGTCCTTGATCAGGCGGCGCGCGGCTCGACCACCACCTTCGCGCAGAACGGGATCGGCGACGTGCTGCTGGCCTGGGAGAACGAGGCCTACCTCGCGCTGAAGGAGCTGGGCGAGGATCAGTTCGACATCGTGGTCCCCTCGCTTTCCGTGCTGGCCGAACCTCCGGTCGCCATCGTGGATGCGAACATCGCCAATGACGAACAGCGCAAGCTGGCCGAGGCTTACCTGAACTACCTCTACAGCCCCGAAGGCCAGGCCATCGCCTTCAAGAACTTCTACCGCGCCTGGGACACGTCGAAGGCCGCGCCGGAAGATGTTGCCCGCTTCCCGCAACTGGAGCTGGTGACCATCGAAGCTCTGGGCGGCTGGGCCAAGGTGCAGCCTGAACACTTCGCCGACGGCGGCATCTTCGACCAGATCTACGTCCCGAAATGAGCTTTGCGATGAAGGGACCGGTGATCCACCGGTCCCCCATGCCCGGACTGGGTCTGAGCATGGGGATCACCCTCACGATGCTGTCCATCGTGGTCCTTCTGCCGATTGGCGCCCTTCTGCTGAAGGGCGCCAACTACGGTTTGGCGGGGATCTGGGAGACGGTGAACCGCGAACGCGTCTGGGCGGCGCTGTTCCTGTCCTTCCGGCTGTCGCTGTTTGCCGCGCTTCTGAACCTGGTCTTCGGCGTGCTGCTGGCCTGGGTCCTGGTGCGCTACCGCTTTCCGGGCCGCCGCTTGCTGGATGCCGCCGTCGACCTGCCCTTTGCCCTGCCCACGGCGGTGGCCGGCATCGCGCTGACCGCGCTTTACGCACCGCGGGGCTTCTTCGGGCAGCTTGCGGCCGAGATCGGCTGGAAGATCGCCTACACCCAGTGGGGCATCTTCATCGCGCTCGTGTTCGTGGGCCTGCCCTTCGTCGCCCGCACCGTCCAGCCGGTGATCGAAGAGATCGAGCGCGAGGTCGAGGAGGCTTCGGCCACGCTGGGCGCCTCCCGCCTGCACACGCTGCGCCATGTGATCCTGCCGATGCTTCTGCCCGCCGCGCTGACGGGCTTTGCGCTGGCGCTGGCCCGGGCGGTCGGCGAATACGGCTCGGTCATCTTCATCGCCGGGAACATCCCGCTGGTGACGGAAATTGCGCCGCTTCTGATCATCATCCAGCTGGAAGAGTTCAACTATGACGCGGCCGCCGCCATCGGCATCGCGATGCTGCTGATCAGCTTCGCCATGCTTCTGGCGATCAACCTGATCCAGGTCTGGAGCCGCCGGAGGATTGGCTATGTCTGACGCAAGCCTCGCCAAACCGGTCCGCTTCCGCGCCGCGACCGAGGAATCGCCTGCCACCCGCTGGGCCCTGATCACTGTCGCCTTCGCGGGCCTCGCGATCCTAGTCTTCGCGCCCCTGATCGCGGTCTTTGTCGAGGCGCTGGCCGATGGCGTGGCGGCCTCGCTGAAAAGCCTCGCCTCGCCAGATGCGCGCGACGCGATCCGCCTGACGCTGACCATCGCCGCCATCTCGGTGCCCCTGAACGCGATCTTCGGCATCGCGGCGGCCTGGTTCATCACCAAGTTCGACTTCCGGGGAAAGGCTTTCCTGATCACCCTGATCGACCTGCCGTTCTCGGTCTCACCGGTCGTCGCGGGGCTTTGCATCGTGCTGATGTTCGGCGCGAACTCGGCCATCGGCGGCTGGCTGGTGGCGCAGGGTTACCCCATCGTCTTCGCCATGCCCGGCATCATTCTGGCCACAATGTTCGTGACCTTCCCCTTTGTCGCGCGGGAACTGATCCCGGTGATGATCGAACAGGGCCGGGCCGAGGAAGAGGCGGCGCTGACCCTTGGCGCATCAGGCTGGCGCACCTTCTGGACAGTCACGCTGCCAAACATCCGCTGGGCGCTCCTGTACGGTGTGCTCCTCTGCAACGCCCGCGCGATGGGCGAGTTCGGGGCTGTCGCCGTCGTTTCGGGAAAGATCCGGGGCGAGACGGCCACGATGCCCACCACGATCGAGATGCTCTACCAGGAATACCTCTCGGTCGCGGCCTTCAGCCTTGCCGCCGTTCTGGCCCTCCTCGCCCTTGTGACGCTCCTCCTGAAAACAGCCCTGGAAATCCGTCATGCTGACCAGCTTGCCGCAACGCACCGCCATTAGGAACCCGCGCGCGCAGGCGCGCAAAACCTTTGAGAAACAGCCCATGCACATCGAAATCGACGAAATCTCGAAAAGCTTCGGCACCACGGCGGCCCTGCATCCGGTGTCACTGTCCTTGCCGTCTGGCGCTCTGGTGGCGCTTCTTGGCCCATCCGGCTCGGGCAAGACTACCCTCCTGCGCATCCTTGGTGGGTTGGAGTTTCCGACCTCCGGCCGCGTCCTGTTCGACGGGCAGGACGCGACAGGCCTTTCGGTGCAGGAGCGCCGCGCAGGATTTGTGTTCCAGTCCTACGCGCTCTTCCGCCACATGACGGTGTTTGACAACATCGCCTACGGCCTGAACGCCCGCCCCCGCGCCAGTCGCCCCACCAAGGCCGAGATCGCCCGCCGTGTGACAAAGCTTCTGGACCTGATACAGCTGCCGGACATCGGCGCGCGCTATCCCAGCCAGCTTTCCGGCGGCCAGCGCCAGCGCGTAGCCCTTGCCCGAGCGCTGGCCATCGAACCGCGCATGTTGCTGCTGGATGAACCCTTCGGCGCGCTTGACGCCAAGGTCCGCAAGGAACTGCGCCAGGGCCTGCGTGACATCCACGACACCACCGGCCTGACCACCGTCTTCGTCACCCATGACCAGGAAGAGGCGATGGAGCTTGCCGACCTCGTCGTCGTCATGTCGATGGGCCGCATCGAACAGATCGGCAAACCCCAGGACATCCGCGCCCGTCCGGCTACGGCATTCGTGAAGGATTTCATCACGGCCTGAAAGGCTTTTGCAGCCCTGTCGCCCGCAGGCCCGCGCTCCGCAAGGGGCCGGGCTTGTCTCATTCCGGGCAACGACCGGGGAAGGAACATCCCCGACACCACCATCGCGACATGGGTTTTCTGCCCTTTTGGCCCCCGTCTTTGGAATGGCGCCCAGCGCGGTCTGCTGTCACATTACACGACAAGATGAATCGTTTATTGGAGCCTGCTATGACCCTTCGCATCGTCGGCTTTGCCGGCAGCCTCAGCCGCCCGTCGAAGACCCGCGCGTTGGTCGATCTGGTCACCGCAAAGGCCGCGGCACGCCTTGGGGCGACGGCCGCGACCTATGACCTGACCGATCTGCAGCCCGCCCTTGTCACGGCTCAGGCCCTGGACGATCTTGAGGGTCTGCCGCGTGCCATCGTCGCCTCGATCCTGTCGGCGGATGCGCTGGTGGTGGGCAGCCCGGTCTACAAGGGCAGCTACACGGGCCTTTTCAAGCATCTGTTCGACCTGATCGATCCCGCCGCGCTGGCCGGAAAGCCCGTGCTGCTGACCGCAACAGGCGGTGGCGACAAGCATGCGCTGGTGATCGAGCATCAGCTTCGGCCCCTGTTCGGCTTCTTCGAAGCGGTGACGCTGCCAACGGGCGTCTATGCCTCGGGCGCCGAATTCAGCGATGGGGTTCCGGCATCCCCTGCCTTGCTGACCCGCATTGATCGCGCTGTCAGCCAGTTCCCGAAAGATCTGCTGCACCGGCCCACTTCCACCGCCGCCTGAACCGACCCCCTTCCCTGATCTCACCAGCCCGCCCTTCGGCGGGACCAATCCCGGCTTGCCCGAAAGGACCCGAACCATGCCCACGACCCGCAAGATCCGCCCCCAGAAAATCAGACTGGGCGCCTTCCTTCCTGGTGGTGGCCAGCACATCGCCGCCTGGCGCCACCCCGACAGCCCCGCCGATGGGGCAACAAGCTTCGACTTCCACCTGAAGCTGGCGCAAGAGGCGGAGCGTGGTCTTTTCGACGCCTATTTCCTGGCCGACGGCCTGGCCATCGCCTTCGGCGGCGGGATCGAGGGTGGCAATGCCAAGGTGGCCGGTTTTGAGCCCGTCACGCTGTTCTCGGCCCTGGCGCCCCTGACCAGGAACCTCGGCTTCATCGCCACCGCCTCCACGACCTATGAGGAGCCGTACAACCTCGCCCGCAAGTTCGCCTCCTTGGACCTGATCTCGGACGGCCGCGCCGGGTGGAACGTGGTGACGACCGCCACCGAATCCGCCGCGCACAACTTCAACCTGGACCAGCAGCACCCGCACGCCTTCCGCTATCGGCGCGCCGCCGAGCATGTGGAGGTGGTGAAGAAGCTCTGGGACAGTTTCGAGGACGACGCCTTCCTGCGTGACAAAGAGTCCGGCCGTTTCTTCGACCCGGAGAAGGTGCACTACACTGACCACAAGGGAGAGCACTTCAAGGTCACGGGGCCGCTCAACGTCAGCCGGTCGCCCCAGGGGCATCCGGTGATCGTGCAGGCCGGGCAGTCGGACGACGGGCGGGGTCTGGCGGCCGCAACGGCCGAGGTGATCTTCACCGCGCACCAGCGCCTCGACACCGCGCAGGAATTCTACCGCGACATCAAGGCCCGCGCGCGCGGTCTGGGCCGCAACCCGGACCACATCCTGATCATGCCCGGCGTATCCCCCTTCGTCGGCCGGACCGAAGCCGAGGCGCGCGAGAAATATGACCGCCTGACCAGTCTGATCCTGGAGGAAGACGGCATCGCCCTGATCAAGGGCCTCACGGGGGGCACGCTGGATCTGACGGGGGTGGACCTTGACGGCCCGCTTCCGCCGGTCGAGCCGACCGAAGGGATGAAGTCGCGTCAAGCGCTGATCCGCCAGATCGCGGATGAGAACGGCTTCACCATCCGCCAGCTGTACCAGCACGTTGCCAGCGCTCGGGGGCATTTCACCATCGTCGGGACGCCTGCGCAGATCGTCGATGTGCTGGAGGACTGGTTCCAGAACGAGGGCGCGGACGGCTTCAACATCCTGCCGCCCTGGTTGCCCACCGGCCTGACCGACTTCGTCGATCTGGTGATCCCGGAACTGCAGCGGCGCGGCCTGTTCCGGACCGAATACGAAGGCCGGACCCTGCGGGAAAACCTTGGCCTGCCCTTCCCCGAAACCCGCTGTGCGCTGTCGCGGCGCGCTGCGCACGCTGCGGAGTGATGCCATGACCTTCCAGAGCCTCGGCTCCTCCCCAACGGTCTCTGTCGAAGCCCCCTCCGGTGCAGCCCTGCTGCGCCGGGGGGTGGCAGGGGCGGGGCGCGCGCTGCGCCGCTATGGCTTGCTGTTCGGGTTCCTCGCCTTCTGGCAGGTCGGCTCCTCGCTGGGCTGGATCAACCCCACCGTCTTTCCGCCGCTGGACAAGATTCTGGCCGCCACATGGGCGGGTGTTGTCGGCGGCGCGTTTCTGGATGACATCGCGATCAGCCTCCAACGCTCTGGCCTGGCCTTTGCGGCTGCCGTAGGCCTTGGCATCCCGCTGGGCCTGTTCATGGGCCAGATTCGCGCGGTCGAACAGGCGCTGGACCCGATCCTGCAGTTCTTCCGCCAGACCTCGGCACTGGCGCTTTATCCGGTGTTCATCCTCCTCCTCGGCCTCGGTGAGGCCTCCAAGGTCTTCGTGATCTTCTGGGCCACCCTGTTCCCGATCCTGCTGGCCACTATCGGCGGGGTGAAGGAGGTCGACCGCAAGCTGATCGAGATGGCCGCGACCTTCGGGGCCAGCCGCGCGACGATCTTCCGCCGCGTCGTCCAGCCCGCCTCGGTCCCATCGATCTTCGTGGGCCTCAGGCTGTCGGCCACCACCGCGCTTCTCCTCCTCGTCGCGGCCGAGATGATCGGGGCGAACCGGGGCCTGGGGTTCCAGGTGATGAACGCCCAGTACAATTTCCAGATCCCGCAGATGTTTGCCGCGATCCTTCTTCTGGCCGCGCTTGGCCTGACCGCCAACGCCCTTCTCGTCACGCTTCAGCGGCGCCTGTGCCGCTGGGCCGACCTCTCCCACTGACTCCACACAACCAAAGGAAACGACCATGAAACACCTTCGCACCCTCGCGCTGACCACCGCACTTGGCCTTTCGGTCACCCCAGCCTTCGCCGATGTGACCATTCGCTACCTCGCCAGCCAGGGCGGCCTGTCGGCCCATGAACTGGCCGAGGAACTCGGCTACTTCGACGGCACCGGCATCACGCTGGAAAACGTGGGCTATGCCCAAGGCGGCCCCGCCTCGCTGGTGGCGCTGGCCGGGGGCAGCGTGGAACTCGGCTCTGCCGCCACCGCCGCCGTCCTGAACTCCATCGCCGCCGGGAACGACTTCGTCGCCGCCTACCCGTCGAACGGCATCAACGACGAGGCGCAGTCGATCTTCTACGTGCTGGAGGACAGCCCGATCAAATCCGTCGAGGACATCGTCGGCAAGACCATCGCGGTGAACACGCTGGGCGCGCACCTTGACTATGTCGTGCGCGAGGCGCTGCACCAGAAGGGCCTGCCCGAAGACAGCGCCAACCTGATCGTCGTGCCGGGCCCACAGCTGGAGCAGGTGCTGCGGTCGGGTCAGGTGGACATCTCGGCCTTCGGCTACTGGCAGACCACCTTCACCGGGGCGGCGCTGCAGAACGGGGGCCTGCGGGCGGTGTTCGACGACACCGACATCATCGGCGAGATCGCGGGCGGCTTCGTCGTCCTGCGCCGCGACTGGATCGAAGCTCACCCCAAGGAAGCCAAGGCCTTCGTCGAAGGTTCTGTCAAGGCGCTGGACTATGCCCGCGAGAACCCCGAGGAGACCAAAGCGATCTTCGCCCGCGTCCTGGCCGAGCGTGGCGAAAATGCCGAGGTCGCGCAGTTCTTCGCCGGCTACGGCGTGCGCGAAGGCGGGCTGCCGGTGGAACGCGACATCCAGTTCTGGATCGATGTGCTGGAGCGTCAGGGCACTGTCGAGAAGGGCAAGCTGGTTGCAAAGGACATCCTTTATGTGACGGGCGACAGCCCGGCCACCAACTGAAGGCAGGACAATGAGCGTGGTTGAGACAACCCGCCGTGGAGAGGTCACCGTGCGTGACCTCTCCAAATCCTTCACGCTGAACGGCCAGCGTTTGAACGTCCTTCGCGACCTGCATCTTGACGTGCAGGGCGGCGAGGCCCTGGCCATCGTCGGCCCCTCGGGCTGCGGCAAGACCACGCTTCTGCGGGTGCTGGCGGGCCTTGAAAGCCCCGACAGGGGCGAGGTCCTGATCGACGGCCACCCCGTGCAGGGCGTCGGCACCGAACGCGCGATCATCTTCCAGGAACCGCGGCTGCTGCCCTGGCTGACGGTGCTTGGCAACGTGGCCTTCGGTCTGGAGGTGCGCGGCACATCCCGAGCCGAAGCCGAAACCCGCGCCCGTCACTACATTCGTCTTGTCGGATTGGCCGAGTTCGAAAGCGCCTTCCCCCGGCAGCTTTCAGGCGGCATGGCGCAGCGCGTCGGCATCGCCCGGGCGCTGACCGTACAGCCGGAAATCCTGCTCTTGGACGAACCGCTTGGCGCGCTGGACGCCATGACCAAGCTGACCATGCAGGAAGAATTGGCCCGCATCTGGCGCGAAGAGAAGGTGACGACGATCCTTGTCACCCATGACCTTGAGGAAGCGATCTATCTTGCCGACAGGGTTCTTGTGCTTCCAAGGCAGAAGGGTGCCACACCCCGCTTGATTGTGGTGAATCTGACGAGGCCGAGGGATCGAAGCGACCCGCGCTTTGTGGAGATGCGACGGCGCCTGATGGCGGAGTTTGGCTTGCAGTAAACTTCCTTACTACGTGCCCAACTCACGAACTGTCCGTCGTCGAAAGATTTGGAACAGGTGGCCTGACTTTGGAGCGGAGAGCTTGGGCTCAATGGTTTAAGCTTATGCGGCTTGACGCTGGTGGTTCAAGCGGCGGTTTTGGATGGTCTACTGTTTGATGCGCCTCCGCTCAGTCAGGATGGTTCCGCCGCGCCCGAAGTAGACATCGGCTGGGGTCGGGTTGTCGATGCTCTCGTAGTAGCGATGGTTGTTGTAGTGGTCGCTGAAGGCGGCGATGGCTGCTTCAAGTTGGCCTTTGAGGACGTAGTTTTCGAGCAAGATGCGGTTCTTGAGGGTCTGGTGTCAGCGCTCGATCTTGCCCTGGGTCTGGGGATGCATGGGCGCACTGCGGGCAGGCGTCATGCCTTTGTCCTCGAGGCATTTGGCCAGATCTTCGGCGATGTAGGACGAGTCGTTATCGCTGAGAGGTCGCGGTTTGTGCAGAACCTTCGCGCTGTCGCAACCCGACGCGGCCAGGGCGATGCCAAGCGTATTGGTGACATCCTCGGCCCGCATGGTGCCGCAGAGCTTCCAGCCGACCACGTATCGCGAGTAGTCATCGAGGATCGTGGAGAGGAAAAGCCAGCCCCAGCCGATGACCTTGAGATAGGTAAAATCGGTCTGCCACATCTGATTGGGCGCCGTAGTCTTGTCCTTAAACTCATCCGCAGCCTTGATGACGATGTAAGCGGGGCCGGTGATGAGATCCTGAAACTTGAGCAGGCGATAGACCGAAGCCTCTGACACAAAATACCTTTCCGTATCAGTGAACCGGACCGCCAACTCGCGTGGCGACAGTTCGGGCTCCTCGAGCGCCAGGTTCACGATCCGATCCCGCACCGTTTCGGGGATCCTGTTCCAGACCCGGGAAGGGGAAGATGGCCTGTCCTCCAACCCTTCGGGCCCGTGTTCGACGAAGCGGTCATACCAACGGTAGAACGTGGCGGGAGGAATGCCGATCTTGGCCAAGGTGCGCCTGACAGACAGATGCGACTGCCCAACCAGCCGGATGATTTCGAGCTTTTCAGCCGCTGGGTATCTCATTCGTGGTGGCCCCCAGCACCGCTCATGCTTTTTGAGCAGGCGGTTTTCCAGCGTCAGATCCGCCACCAGTTCCTTCAGCGCCACAGCCTCGGAGCGCAGGTCTTTCACCTCGCCAGAATTGGCCTGGCGGGCGGTGTCGCCCGCCAACCGCTTCTTGCCAGCCTCCAGGAACTCCTGCGACCAGCTGCAATACTGGCTCTGGGCAATGCCCTCCTTGCGGCACAACTCGGCAATGCTGTCTTCGCCTCGTAGGCCAGACAGCACGATCAGGATCTTCTCCTCAGAAGAATGAAGCTTGCGCGTCGCGCGCCGAATGTCCTTCACCACCTGCTCGGCAGGCGCCTTCGTCGTCACGGGTCTCTTCGTCATCTTCAACTACATGTGGGGTAAAGATGAGCCGCAAACCCTCCGCTACGCAATCATGCCAAACTGTTCAGTGGGCGCCGATGGCGGACAAAGACGACGACGGTCTATGTCACCCATGACCAGATCGAGGCCATGACGATGGCGGACAGGATCGTGGTGATGCAGGCCGGGCGGACCGAGCAGGTTGGCGCCCCGCTGGAATTGTACGACCGGCCCGCAAATACCTTTGTCGCGGGCTTCATCGGCAGCCCCTCGATGAACCTTCTGGAAGGCCGAGTTCAGGGCGGGACGACAGAGGTCTGCGGCGCGCGCCTGCCGGTGCCCGAGGCCTTTGACTTTCAGGACGGCCAACGCATCACCTACGGCATCCGTCCCGAACACCTGCGTGTTGGCGAGGGCGGCATTTCCGGGGTTGTCGCGGTTGTGGAACCGACCGGGTCGGAAACCCATGTCGTGGTCCGCGCCGGCAAGCGTGACGTGGTCGCCGTCTTTCGCGAGCGTGTCGGCTTTCGCCCCGGCAACACCCTCTCGCTTGTGCCCGAGGTCGGAAGCGTCCACGTCTTTGACGCCGACAGCGGCCAACGCCTGGGCTGAATGGAAAATGCGCTGCGACCGGAATCGCAGCGCACCCTTCGAAGTCGCTGAGGCCCAGAAGGATCAGGCCATTGGCCAGGACCCCGATGATCAGCGCACCGAAAAGCGTACCGATCACCGACCCCTTGCCGCCGGAAAGGGACGTCCCGCCGATGATGACGGCTGCAATCGCGTCCAGTTCGAAGGCGACCCCGGCGATAGGAGAAGCAATGCCGAGGCGCGCCATGTAGATCACCGCCGCCAGGCCCGCGCAGATGCCGCAGACGGCAAAGGCGCCGATCTTGTACAGCGCCACAGGATGCCCGGCCAGACGCACGGCTTCTTCATTGTTCCCGATCGCATAGATCATGCGACCAAAGACGGTATGCGACAGCACGAACCAGGCGACGGCGACCAGGGCAACGGCGACCAGAAACAGGATCGGCACCCCGAAGACCAGGATGGAGCCCACATAGCTGAAGGCTTCGGGGAAATTGTAGATCGCCTTGGCGTCGGTGAACTCAAGCGCGGTGCCGCGCGCGACGTTCAGCATCCCCAGCGTGATGATGAATGAGGGGAGCCCCCAAAGGGCAGAGATGGCCCCGTTAAGGACACCGCAAACAAGCCCCACCACGATGGCGGCGCCGATGGCAAACAGGATCGCCATCCCAGGTGACAGACCCGGTGCGGTGATGACCGTTCCCGCGATGACAGCCGTCAGCGCAAGGACGGACCCGACCGACAGGTCGATGCCGCCGATCAGGATCACGAAAGTCATCCCTGTCGCCAGGATCAGGTTGATCGTGACTTGCGTCAGCACGTTCGTGAGATTGCCCTGGGTCAGGAAGTGCTCTGACGCCAGCGAGAAGATCAGCATCATCAGAAGGAGCGCGATGCCCACCCCCAGCTTTCTGATCAAGGCTTGGGCGTTGGGGCGTGCGGCCCTGGTAGCCAGATTAGTCGTCATTTTCGGTGACCTTGCGTTTCTCGTCCTGACCGTAAGCCAGCCTGAGCAGCGCCTCTTCCGAGAACGCCGTCCTTTCCAGCTGGCCGGTGATTTGGTGGTTCGACATGACCATGATGCGGTCGCACAGACCCATCAGCTCTGGCAGCTCTGACGACACGACCAGGATGGCCGTGCCGTTTTCGGCAAGCCCGCGCAGGATGCCGTAGATTTCCTCTTTGGCACCGACATCGACGCCACGTGTTGGCTCGTCCAAGAGCAAGATACGCGGCCGGATCTGCAGCCATTTGCCCAGGACGACCTTCTGCTGATTGCCCCCGGACAGCGACGAGACCGGGTGCGAAATGTGGCCAAGCTTGATCTGCAGGCTTTTGCGCATGGCCTCGGCCTGAACGGTTTCCTGGCCAAGGTTCAGAAGCCCGGCGCGGGCGATGGTAGTAAGATTGACCGTGCTGAGGTTCGAGCTGATCGACATCGGCAGGATCAGCCCCTCGCCCTTCCGGTCTTCGGTCACAAAGGCCATCCCCAGCCGGATCGCATCGGCCGGGCTTTTGATCGCCGCCTCCGCCCCAGCGATCCTGATGATGCCGCTTTTGCTGGGATCGGCCCCGAAAAGGGCGCGCAGAACCTCGGTCCGGCCAGAGCCCACCAGACCGGCCAGCCCCAGAATTTCGCCCTCGCGCAAGGTGAACGAGACGCCGGTTGTTTGTGGATTGGCTTTGGTCCTTAGGTCCGCGACGGCCAACGCCTCGGGCAGCTGGGGAGCAGTCGGCTTGGGCGCTGCCGTCGCGGCCTGGAGCGTGCGACCGACCATTTGGCGCACGACCAGATCGGGGGTGGTTTCCGCCGTCCGTGCAGAACTGACTGTCTGCCCGTTGCGGAAGACCGTGACACGGTCACAGATGCGGAAAACTTCTTCCAGGTGATGGGAGACGAACAGGATGGACAAGCCATCAGCACGAAGGCCCGACAGGATTCCCGCAAGCCGTTGAACCTCGCGGTCGGTCAGCGTTGCCGTCGGCTCATCCAGGATCAGGACATCGCTTTTGGCCGACAAGGCCCGCGCGATTTCGATCAGCTGCATCTGGGCGATGCCAAGCTGGCGGACGGGCAAGGTGGGGTCGATGTCGGTGAGACCGACCGTGGCAAGGGCGCTGGCGGCTTCGGCATTCATCCGGGAATGATCGACCAGGCCAAGGCGGTTTCGCGGCATCCGCTCGATTGCGATGTTCTCAGCGATGCTTAGGTCAGGCAGCATGTTAAGCTCCTGATAAACGCACTGGATCCCGGCTGCCTTTGCCGCGGCGGGCGAGCTTGGAACATAGGGGCTGCCGTTCAGCTGGATCTCCCCCGCGTCGCGCGCGATTGCCCCGGTCAGGATCTTGATCAGGGTTGATTTCCCCGCGCCGTTTTCGCCGACAAGGGCGTGAATTTCCCCGCGCCGGACCGAAAGCGAGACACCGTCAAGCGCGCGGATGCCGCCGAAGGACTTGCGGACACCGTCAACCGCAAGCAGCGGCATGTCGGCCGCGCGGTCTGCAGCGCCAGAGTTCATGTTTCCGGACATTCGTCATTTCTCTGAAGGTGCGCTGCCAGGCAGGGACCCAGCAGCGCAGTTGGCATTACTTCGCCGTCACCAGATCGACCGGGGTCTTGACCCAGCCTTCCAGGGCGGGCCCGCCCTTCACGACCTCGATTGCCTTGTCGATGGCATTCGCAGCCATCATCGAGCCGTACTGGTCGACCGTCGCCAAGAGCTTGCCTTGGGCAACCAGGTCCTGCGCCGCAGGGATGTTGTCGAAGCCGACAACCAGGATGTCGGTGCGGCCTGCCGCCTCCAGCGCACGAACGACGCCGATGGCCATCGAGTCGTTGGCCGCCATCACGCCCTGGATGTCGGGATTGGCGGTCAGCATGTTCGAGAAGACGGTGTTCGCTTCTTCGGTTTCCCAATGCGCGGTGCGGCTGTCCAGAAGCTCAAGGCCATATTCTGCAATCGAGTCCTCGAAACCGGCCTTGCGCTGTGCCGCGTTGTCCGCGCCGGGGTTGCCCTCGATGATGACGACCTTGCCGCCCTTGCCAAGTGCCTTGCCAAGCGCATCGCCAGCCAGTTTCGCGCCGCCCCGGTTGTCGGGGCCGACAAAGGCCAGTTCGACCCCTGCGGCTTTCTTCGCTTCCTCGTCCAGCGCCACATCGAAGTTGACGACGACGATTCCGGCCTCCATTGCCTTCTTCAGAGGCGCGACCATCGCCTTGCTGTCCGCAGGCGCGATCACGATCGCGTCGACCCCCTGAGTGATGAAGTTGTCGACGGCGTTGATCTGGCTTTCAAAGTCGGTCTCGTTCTTCATCCCGACCGCAATCAGATCAAAGTCACCGCGCTTTGCCGCGTGCTCTTCTGCGCCGGTCATCATGTTCTGGAAGAATTCGTTAGCCAGCGACTTCATGACAAGGCCGACGACCGGTCGGTCAGTGTCCGCATGAACGGGTGCGAACGAAGCAGCGAACAGGGCGACCGCCGCAGCGGCCAGCTTTATGGTCTTCATGGATACCTCCCTAGTGATGCCGCCTTCACCGTCGGCGTGCGGCTGCGTGACCCTGAGAATGAAACGATTCATTGTCAAGATGAAAGGGTTCAAAAAAATGAATCGATACAAAAACTGCGTGCAACTCGCCGTTTTGGCTGCTAACCAGTCGTGGTTCAGGGCGTCCCATGCGGCGTCGAAGGTGTGTTTGATGGACTGGGAAAGTCCTGTTCTTGGGAAGAAGAGAGGAAGCCAAGGTGCTGAAGGGAATCGATCACAGATTGAACGCCGACGTCTTATGCGTCCTGCGGGCAATGGGTCATGGGGACGTCCTAGTACTGGCCGATCTCAACTTTCCCTCTTACAGCGTCTCCCGCAGTACGGTCACCGCGCGTGTCCTCCGCATGGAAAATCTGACATCGGCACAGGCCGCGCAGGCCATTCTGTCCGTAATGCCGCTGGACACCTTCGTTGAGGACTTCGCCATGCGGATGGAGGTGGTCGGCGATCCCGCACAGATCCCGGCCGTCCAGGCCGAGGTTGCCGACGAAATCGCCCGTGCCGAGCGCCGTCCGCGCCCAATGGTCCCAGTCGAGCGGTTCGCCTTCTACGATCTAGCGCGTCGGGCCTATGCGGTCATCCAGACGGGTGAGCGGCGGTTCTACGGCTGCTTCATGTTCCGCAAAGGCGTCATTGCGCTATAGGCGCCGCCCGTCCCAAGTCATCCGTTCTGTCATTGCTGAAAGAAGAGGACCTTCCTTTGTCTCGCATCGTTGTTTTGGGCGTCTATGTCGCCGACGCCACCTTCCGCGCCGAGCGGCAACCACGGCTGGGCGAGACTGTTCTGGGCCAGTCTTTCGCGCTTCGGTCTGGTGGAAAGGGGTCAAACCAGGCGGTTGCAGCTGCCATGGCGGGCGGCGATGTTCATTTCATCTCAAGACTGGGAGAGGACGCCTTCGCCGCAATGGCGCACGATCTCTGGGGTGCTGCCGGAGTGACCCCCGCAATTACGGTTGATCCCACTAGCTATACCGGGGCGGCCAATATCTACGTCGACGCGACGTCGGGCAACAACGCCATCATCATTTGTCCAGGCGCTGCCGAACAGATCACGCCAGCCGACATCGACGCCCGTGCCGACCTGATCGCCGGCGCGAAAGTCGCCGTCACCCAGCTTGAACAGCCGATGGCTGCCGCAGGCCGCTTCCTTGAAGTCGCACGCGCCGGCGGTGTAGTCACCATCCTTAACCCGGCTCCGGCGGCGGCATTGCCGGATGACATGCTTGCCCTATGTGATTTCGTGACACCGAACGAAAGTGAGGCCGAAGCGCTGACCGGCATAGCCGTTGTCACCCTTGAGGACGCCAGACGCGCCGCTGACAAGCTGATGGCCAAAGGGGTTGGCGCAGTGGTGATCACTCTGGGCGAACGTGGCGTGTTGTACCAAAGCCGCAAGGAATGGGTCCATGTCCCTGCGTTCAACGCCGGGCCAGTGGTCGAGACGACTGGCGCGGGGGATGCGTTTAACGGTGGGTTCAGCGTTGCGATTGCCGAAGGCAAATCTCCCCTCGAGGCTGTGCAATTCGGTTGCGCGGTGGCATCGATCAGCGTGACACGAGCAGGCGCTGCTGCTGCCATGCCGACCCGATCCGAGGTACTTCAGCTGCTGGGGTCCAAGCGCGGCTAGCTCAAGGAGGGATGGGCGGCCTCTAGCTTGCTATCTGGATGAACGGTGATACGGTCACGCCATGACGGTCGATGGGCATGCAACAATTCGCGATGTCGCGGCACTCGCGGGGGTTTCTGTCGGCACAGTCTCGCGGGTTCTGGCGGGCAATCAGACGGTCAAGCATGGGCTTCTGTTGCGGGTCCGGGCTGCCATTGAGGAATTGAACTACCGACCGAACCAGGCAGCGCGCGCGCTTCGATCCAATCGGGTGAATGTCGTCGGGCTGCTTATCCCCGACATCACGAACCCCTTCTTTGCACAGATGGCCAATGACCTCGAACGTTTGGCGGCCGATGCCGGATATGCCCTGATCCTGTCGTCATCGCACAACGACCAGGACCGGGAAGCGCGCCAGTTCATGGCGATCATGGAACACAAGCCGCTTGGGGTCATCTTTGTGCCGACCAAAGGCCGCCCGGATGTGGTTGTACCTGAGCGCACCCGGGTGCTTGCCATTGACCGGCGCGCAGAAGGATTTGCCTCGATCACGGTGAACCAGCGGGAAAGTGCGGCGCTGGCGCTGGATCATCTGGTTGCTCTGGGTCACCAACGGATCGCTTACTTCGCCGGTCCCGAGTCAACCGACAACGCGCGTGAACGGCGTGAAGGTTTTCTTGCGCGCGCCGCGTCGCTTCGGTCAGCGGGGCAGCCGCTTGAGGTCGAAGTCTTCATAGGGGATTTCGATTTCGAGTCGGGCGAGAAGCTGGCAAGAGCCTTGCTGAACTGCCCCCCCAAGTATCGCGTCACAGCAATCGCCGCGGCCAGCGACCAGCAAGCCATTGGCGCAATTCGTACGGCGCGCGACCTGGGAGTCGTGGTCCCCACCGACCTATCGGTCGTAGGCTTTGACGACATCACGCTTGCAAGCCTTGTTGTTCCGCGGTTGACGACTGTTCTGCAGCCGGTCCGGGAGATGGCCGAAACCGCATTCAAGCAGATTACCGCCGGAACCGACGCGATGAAGTCCGAAGAGTTCATGGGACGCTTGATCGTTCGTGATTCTACTGCGGCCGCAGCCCCGCACGTCACGTCGGACTGACCTCCGGTTCGACGAAGAACCAGTTCAGAACAATTGAAGGTCACGGATCAGCCCCGGCCAAACATTCAGCCGGGCCTTTGCGCGTTCCGGGTCCAGCGCGGCGACAGCATGGGTAACCAGGTTCAGCAAGGATGCGAGCGGCCCGGTACTTTCCACGAAGGCTCCCGATTTGGCCGCGACGTGAAAGACAAAGGGTGTATGTGCCGCCGCCCAGGTATTCAACTCGTCCGTCGCGACAACGACCACCATGCCTGACCGCGATGCCTGCGCTACAACCGGCTCGGCTTCCCGTGCATAGGGAATGGTGTCGACCAGAAACATCAAGGCCCCGGGTGGCGCAGCAATCCATTCCGCCAGCCCACCGTCATGCGGCGACAGGAACTGCACAGCCGACCGCACGATGGCCAGGCGGCGAGCAAAGTCCTCGGCCACCCCGCGGACGGTCTGGAACCCGGTAACATAGACATGCGACGCCTGTTGGATGGCCGCGATCGCCTGCACCCATTCCGGCCGTGCGACTTGGTCAGACAGCGCCAGGACTGCTTCGGCATCGCGGCGGATCAGGTCGCCGGTCTCTCCGTCCAGCAGCCGGATGCTGGAGACGGTCGGCAATGAAGCTGCGGCAGAGGATTGCAGTTCGGCCTTCAGCGCCGACAGGCCCTTGTAGCCCAGACGGCGAAGAAACCGGCTTACCGTGATCTCGCTCACCCGGGTTTTCGCAGCGATCGAGGCGCCCGTCTCTAGCCCGATCACCGCTTCGTTCAGGGTAAGCCACTGTGCAAGCATTGCCTCGGATCGCGTCAAATCCCCGTCGATTGCCTGCAAACGAAGCTTCAACGGCGAAAGGTCGGTCGATTCTGACGGCGTCATGATGATATCCGTTGCAACATTTCACCGCAGTGTTAGCGTTCTGTCATTCGCGACGCAAGAATCGCCTTTAGCTGTCACACCAGGGATACATCATGAAAGCCAGCCTCCTTGCCCTTCCACTGTCGTTCATCGCGACGGCCAGCTTGTCCGAGACCCTCGCCCTCTACAACTGGGGCGACTACATCAACCCCGAGGTTCTGACCGCCTTCACGGCCGAGACGGGGATCGAGGTGACACTCGACACGTTCAGCTCGAACGAAGAGATGCTGGCCAAGATCCAGGCCGGTGCCACGGGATATGACATCGTGTTCCCGTCGGTCTGGATGCAGGACATCATGGTCAAGCTCGACCTCCTGCACGAAACCAACATCAACCAGCACCCCGATTTCGCCAACATCGACCCGGGCTTCCTGCGCTCGGTCGAGGATCCGGACAGTTCCTATTGTCTTCCCTATGCCTGGGGCACCGTGGGGATCTTCTACAACGAAAAGGTGACCGGCCCAATCACTGGCTGGGCCGACTTCTTTGCCATCCCGGAAAAGTCCGGAGGCAAGATCGCGCTGCTGGACGACATGCGCGAAGTGCTTGGCACGGGCCTGATCATGACCGGAGCTTCGGTCAACTCGACCGACCCGGCCGAAATCCAGGCGGCTGCGGACTGGGTGATCGGCCAACGCTCGAAAGTCACCGCGTTCACCTACGAATCCATGGCCCTTCTGTCTTCGGGCGATCTGGCAGCAGCGCATTTCTTCGTCGGAGGCAATGTCTTCTTCACCGAAACGCCTGACATCAAGTACGTCATCCCAGCGGAGGGCGCGACGATGTACCAAGAGAACATCTGCGTGCTGAAGGACGCGCCGAACAAGGAAGCGGCACAGAAGTTTCTGGAATTCTACCTCCGCCCGGACATCGCGGCGCTGAACGTTGCTCAGCAGTTCAACGGCACGCCGAACATGCCTGCGAACGCCCTGACGCCCGAGTTCATCAAGTCCAATCCGAACATCAATGTCTCGGCTGAGACGATGGCGCGCTTGCAGATCTTCACCGACCTCGGACCCGCGCTGCGTGCCTATGACCGGGCGTGGAGCGCGATCAAGACCGCGCAGTAAAGTGCTCTGGCAGTCCG
>JALOTD010000030.1 GCA_025458105.1 Tabrizicola sp.
TCCGCCAGAACGGATTGCGCATCATCACCCCCGTCAGTTCGGGAGCTTGAACAACGCTGGCACGGAGGCCCAAAGCGGAGCAATGCGCCTTGACCCTAGGGCCGTCCGCGCACGCGACCTCTGACCTTGTCGATGCGGGCCATGAGATCTGGCGGCATGCCTGATGAGCGAGAACCATCTGATCGCGCGGCAGAAGCGGCGCTTCAAGCGCAGGACGGACAGCGAGCATGCATGGCCGGTCGCATGGCTGACCAGCCAAAAAGCCGAAAATGCCGTCGCCAGATAGATCGACGGCCACTCATACCCCGCCAGGTGGCATTTATCGCTCGGCTTCCAGAGCCCCATACCCTTCGAGCGAAAGGTCCGGGAAGTGAGCTGAACGCTCTCTACAAAAACAGAGCAAGTCCAGAGCAACCGGTTTCGCCGGGGGGGGGCGTGGCCTTCTCGCTGTCTGATCCGAATGCAGGGTTGGGGTATCGGAGACGGCTTCACAATCGTCGGACTGCACCCGGGCGGCTCTATTGCACCCGGTCAGGCCCGTTGCTTGCCTGGCTGATCGCGGCCCGCCAATTCTGGCGCGCATGGTCGCGGTCCGCAGCAGTCATGTGCGGCACAAAGAGGTCCGCGCCCGCGGTCGAGGGTTGCATTGTGCCGACGGATGCGCAGATCACCATCGCCGCCACTCCGAGGGCGCCGACCTCTTCGACCTGCGACGCCTGCACCGGGTGGCCGATCAGGTCGGCCTGAAGCTGCATCAGGAAGCCATTGCCCGAGGCCCCGCCGTCGGCCCTGAGTGCGGACAGGGGCTGGCCGATGTCAGCCTCCATCGCGGCGAGGACGTCGGCAATCTGGTGGGCGATGGCCTCAAAGGTGGCACGGGCAAGATGGGCAGGAGTGGTGGCGTGGGTCATGCCGGCAATCGTGCCGCGCGCGCCGTCGTTCCAATGCGGCGCGCCAAGGCCCGCAAGGGCGGGGACGAAGGTCACGCCGCCCGCATCCGGCACGGTCTGGGCCAGGTCGGACAGGGCGGCGGCGTCGGGCAGGCCGAAGAGCCGGGCCATAAAGGCGGCAGCCTGGGCCGAGACGGTGATGTTGCCTTCGAGCGCATAGGCGGTACCGGTCCGGTCGGTCCAGGCAATGGTGCCGGAGAGGCCGTGGTTTGAGGCGGTGCGGTTGGGCGTCAGGGTCATCAGGCTGGAGCCGGTGCCGTAAGTGGCCTTCACGGCGCCGGGTGCGCGGATGCCGTGGCCGTAAAGTGCCGCGTGGCTGTCGCCCATCATCGCGCGGATCGGGATACCCGCGGGCAGTGCCGTTGCGCCCTGTGCCGTCGTGCCGAAGAGGCTATCCGATGGCATCGGGTTGGGCAGGCAGTCCACGGGCGCGCCGAAGATCCTGCCGAGATCGGCGCTGAAGGTCAGGCTGCGGGTGTCAAAGAGCTGGGTGCGGCTGGCGTTGGAATGGTCGGTGGCAAAGGCCTTGCCGCCGGTGAGGTTCCAAAGAAGCCAGGCATCCACTGTCCCTGCACGGAGGCGGCCTTCTGCATGCAGGTCACGGGCGACGGGGACGTTGCGCAGAAGCCAGGCGAGTTTCGAGGCCGGGAAAAGCGGGTTGAGTCCAAGGCCAGTGGCCTCGATCACCTGCTGGTCATGGCCCCCGGCGATCAGGGCGGCGCAGTCTTCGGCGGTGCGGCGGCATTGCCAGATTGGTGCGGCGCAGATCGGCTGGCTGGTGGCGCTGTCCCAAAGGACCAGGGTCTCGCGTTGGTTGGTGATGGCGATGGCATCCGGGGGACCGGCCTCGGCAGCGGCCCGGGCGATGACCTCTTGCACCGAGGTCCAGATGTCGGCGGCCGATTGCTCAGCCCAGCCGGGGCGCGGGTAGCTGGTGGTGAGGGGCGCGGAGGCGCGGGCAAGGATGGCGCCGCTCTGTTCGATCAAGAGCGCCTTGGTGTTCGTGGTGCCTTGGTCGATGGCAAGGACGCGCATTCGGATCACTCTTTGCGGGCAAGGGCGCGTTGGGCGGCGGCGGCGATGCCCTCGGGAGAGAGGCCGTATTCTTGGAAGAGCCATTCGGTGGACCCGGTGGGCAAGAAGCCGGGGAAGCCGAGAC
The DNA here is from genome assembly GCA_025458105.1 of Tabrizicola sp. GTDB lineage: Bacteria > Pseudomonadota > Alphaproteobacteria > Rhodobacterales > Rhodobacteraceae > Tabrizicola. The sequence goes on from JALOTD010000030.1 coordinate 2,110, forward strand.
GTTCCACCGGGACGGGCCTGTTGGCTGCGGTGAACTCGGCCACCGCGCCGCCAAGACCGCCGCGGACAGAGGCTTCCTCGACCGTGACGATGGCGCCGGTTTCGGCGGCGGCGTGGAGGGCGTCTTCGTCCAAGGGGTTGAGTGTGGAGAAATTCAGGACGCGTGCGGCGACGCCTTCGGCTTTCAAGTTATCTGCGGCGGCGGCCGCAAGGTGGACCGTGGTGCCGCAGGCGATGATCGTCAGGTCGTCGCCGGGGCAGACAACCTCGGCCCGACCGGGTCGGAAGCTGCGGTTCGGGATTTCGAGATCGGGGACCGGCATCCGCGACAGCCGCAGGTAGACCGGGCCTTCGTGGGCCGCGGCCCATTTCACCGCTTCCGCCGTCTCCCAGGCGTCGGCGGGGACGATGACTGTCAGGTTGGTCAGAGGCCTGAGCCAGGCGAAATCCTCGATAGAATGGTGTGTCGCGCCGAGCTCGCCATAGGCGATGCCCGAGGACTGGCCGACGAGCTTCACGTTGAAGCCCGCGTAGGCGATGTCGGCCTTGACCTGTTCCAGCGCGCGACCGGTGATGAAGCACGAGGCCGCCGAGACGAAGGGGATGCGCCCCCCGTTCGCCAGCCCTGCCCCGACCCCGACCATTACCTGTTCGGCGATGCCCACGTTGATCAGGCGATCGGGGAACTTCTTCTGAAAGCTTCCCAGCTTGGAGGACCCGACCGAGTCATTGACCACGGCGACGATGCGGGGGTCGGCCTCGGCAAGGTCTTCCAACGTCTTTACCCAGGCGTTGCGGCAATCCTGGAATCCGGCGGCCGTGGGGGTGGCGGTTGCCATCACTGAAGCTCCTGCATAGCTTGGGCGTATTCTGCGTCGTTCGGCACGCCATGGTGCCAGGCGGCGACGTTCTCCATGAAACTGACGCCTTTGCCCTTCACTGTGTTGGCGATCACGCAGCGCGGTTTCTTGCCGGGTGCTGCGGAGAGGAGCGCAAGCAACGCGGCGGGATCATGGCCGTCGACCTCGAACACCTCCCACCCGAAGGCGCGGTACTTTTCGTCAAGCGGGTCGAGGCCCGACGTCTCTTCCGTCCCCGCGCCTTGTTGCAGGCGGTTGCGGTCGATAATCAGAGTGAGGTTCGCAAGCTTGCGGTGGCCCGCGACCATCGCCGCCTCCCAGTTCGAGCCCTCTTGCTGTTCGCCGTCGCCGGTCAGGACGAAGGTCCGGTAGCTTGCGCCCGACAGCTGGCCCGCGATGGCTATGCCGGTGGCGACGGGGAAACCATGGCCAAGGGGGCCAGTGTTCGTCTCCACCCCCGGCAGGTAGTTTCGGTTCGGGTGACCGTTCAGAAGCGATTTCGGCTGCATGTAGGTCGCAAGCCAATCCGTGGGGAAGTAACCCGCAGCGCAGAGCGCCGAGTAAAGCGCGCCGGTGGCGTGGCCCTTGGACATCACAAATCTGTCGCGGTCCGGCCAGTCCGGGCGTTTCGGGTCGAAATTCAACACTCCGAAATACAGCGTGGCCAGAATGTCCATCGCCGAGAAGTCGCCCCCGGGATGGCCCAGCTGCGCGCGGTGGACCATGGTGAAGGCCGTCCGCCGCATCCAGAGAGCCTTTTCCCGGATCAGCGGGACCTTGTCGTTCGTCAGCATAGTCTCAGAACCGGTTCGGGATGGTAAGTTGAGGTTCGGGCTCGCCGCCGTGGTGGTAGATCGGCCAGCCGAGGTAGCGGGTGACGGCCTCGTTCACAACGTCCGCGTGGTGGCCGCGGACCATGGCGACGTGGTGTTCGAAGCCGTTCTGCGTCACGAAACGGAGGAGTTTCCGTAGGCCCGCGACGCGGGTAGTGGCGATGCCGCCGTCCATCGCGAAAGGATGCTCGGTGAACTCGCCCTCGCCCAGGTAGCATTTCACGGTGCCGCGGCGGTCGTCGGTGGACAGGCGGAAGTAGGTCATCGGGCCTGGCTTCACCTTGCCCTTGACCGCGCCAAAGCATTTCGATCGGCCGATGGTTTCGCCCAGCACGTCCAGTTCGCCCACCTCGGGCGTGTCGCCGATGAAGGACTTGGGGTAGTTGCCGCAATGGGTGCAGATGCAGAGGTCTTCCTCGTAGGCGTAGTTGTTGTTCCAGTCGAGGATCGCCGGTGGCGCGCCCGAGGCCAGTGCAAGGGCATACATCGACAGCGCCCCCATGATGTCGACCTCGCAGGCCGAGGGCATCAGATCCTCGCCCATCATCGACATTGTCAGGCAGGTGGCGCAGCCGAAGTTGTCCTGCAGAGACCGCCAGCACTGGATGGCCGACGCGTCGCAGCCGTTCTCGGCGATCCAGCGGTTGACGGCGAGCGTCCAGCGCGCCTGTTTTTCAATCTGCGCGGGCTGGATATGGGCCGGAATCTTCCCGTAGCCCTTCACCTTCTCTAGCGTGGTCAAGAGCGCCGGGTCATCGGACTTGATCGCGCTGGCGGCCCCCATCATCTCGGACAGGTCGACGGTGACGACGGTGACACCAGCGGCCTGCAGCAGCTTCTCGCTGTAGCGCATGGTCTGGAACGCACCTGTGCGGGCACCGATGGAGCCGAGGCGAGCACCCCGGAGTCCCCGTACCGTCCGACAGACCCGGGCAAACCGGTCGAGGTCGCGGGCGAATTCCTCGCCCCAGGTGTCGCAGGTGTGGCTGGTGGTTTCCGTGAACGCGACGCCATATTGCCAGAAGTTGTTCGTCACGCTGATCTTGCCGCAGAAGGCATCCCGACGTTCAGAGACGGATACCTTCGAGACCTCGTCGTTCGACGCCTGCAAAAGGATCGGCACATTCAGCCTGGCGCGGTTGACGAGTTCCGCCACCGCGATCTCGTCGCCGAAGTTGGGCAGGCAGATTACCAGGCCGTCGATCCGGTCCGCATTCGCACGGAAATGGGCGGCGTAGAGGTCGGCATCGGCGATGCTTTGTACGGCACCGTTGGCGGTGGCCTCGAACGGCAGGATCACCGCGTCGATGTTCAGCTTCGCAAGCTGCGCCAGCACATCATCGCGGGCGGCCTTGCAAGGAGCGGGGCTGAAGAAGGCGCGGCTGCCGATGACGACGCTCAAGGTGATCTTGCGGCGAAAGATGGTGGACATGGCTCCCCTCCCCAGACTGCGTCCCCCCCTCAGGACGCAAGCGGTTTCGATTACTTTCGATTTCTGCGCTTCTATCGAGATTCGCCCTGATGCGCAAGCGAAGATGCCGCCCGAGATCGACTGCACTGACGTTCTCGCAGGAATCCGGATGCTGCAAGCGCAAAGATCGAAAGAAATAGAAAGCATTTGACACTGATAAACAGGGAAAGGAGACATAGATCGCAGCGAATCGAATCCACTCGATATCGTTTGAATGGGAGGACATCATGATTCTGAACCGCCGCCTCTTTGTGGGCAGCCTGACTGCTGCCGTTACGGGCATCCTGCCGACGCTGTCGCTGGCCCAGGGCAAGGGCACCATCGCCATCATCACCCCCAGCCATGACAACCCGTTCTTCAAGGCCGAAGCCGACGGCGCTGCCGCGAAGGCCGCCGAGCTTGGCTACGACGTGATGGTGCTGGTGCATGACGACGACGCCAACAAGCAGAACGAGCTTTTCGACACCGTCATTGCCGCGGGCGTGAAGGCGATCATCCTGGACAACGCGGGGGCCGACGCCAGCGTGGCCGCTGTCCAGAAGGCCAAGGATGCCGGGATCCCGTCCTTCCTGATCGACCGCGAGATCACTGCGACCGGAGTCGCCGTCAGTCAGATCGTGTCGAACAACTACCAAGGCGCGCAACTGGGTGCCGAGGAATTCGTGCGCCTGATGGGCGAGGCGGGCGACTATGCCGAGCTGGTGGGCAAGGAATCCGACACCAACGCGGGCATCCGGTCGAAGGGCTATGCCGACGTGATCTCGCAGTATCCGGACCTGAAGTCGGTTGCGCGGCAGACCGCCAACTGGTCGCAGACCGAAGCCTATACGGTGATGGAATCGATGCTGCAGGCCGATCCGTCGATCAAGGGCGTGATCTCGGGCAACGACACGATGGCGATGGGCGCCTGGGCCGCGCTGGAAGCGGCGGGGCGGACCGATGTGATCGTCGTGGGCTTCGACGGGTCGAACGACGTGCGAGATTCGATCCTGAAGGACGGGATCAAGGCCACTGTCCTGCAGCCCGCCTATGCCCAGGCGCAGATGGCGGTCGAGCAGGCCGACAAATATCTGGCGACCGGCTCGACCGGACTGGAGGAAAAGCAGCTGATGGATTGCGTTCTGGTCAACAAGGACAATGCCGGGAAACTGGAAACCTTTGCGCTGACCGCCTGATCCGGGCTGGCCGACGACCCGGCGCGTGCGCTCCCTGTCGCGCGCCGGGAATTCCATTGGAAGACCGCCATGAAATCCGCTTTCGTCATCCTGGGCCTTGCGGCCGCGCTGGCCTTTCCTGGCTGCAAGATCATCAAGAACGCCCCCGAAGGCGAAGGCACGGCCGTGATCCCGGACGGTGAAGCCGGCGACGACGCGCGGATCGCGGCGCTTCTGGACAAGACCTATCAGGCCGAGCTCCTGCCCCTCATCGACAGGGCGCTTCCCGCGATCACTCTCCGCAAGGTTCTCGCCGAGGGGCTCGACGCCGCAGGGGCCGCGCATGGCAACAAGGGCTCGGGCGAAGGTACGGCCTGGAACTTTGCGGTAAAGGGCGAGGGGAAAGTGGTGGAGGCCAACCTCACCTCCCGTGCGCGGAAGGCGATGGTCGATGTGGACGGCGATGGTGCGGCGGACCTGACGCTGCAGCTTGGTCCCGTCATCAAGGGCACAAGCTTGCGCGACGTGGCCCCCTTCTACCGCTTCGGTGATTTCCGCGACCAGATCGAGTTTGCCAAGCTTGCGCGTGCGCTGAACGACCGTGCTTCGGCGGCATTGCAGGTGCCCGAGGGTGATCTGGTCGGCAAGACTGTCACGTTCAGCGGCACGGTCGACCTGAAAGCCGCCACCGACCCCTGGCTGGTGACCGCCGTCACCCTATCGGCCGCGCCATGACCGGAGAGATCGGCCTGTCGATCCGCGGCGGCGTCAAGGTCTACCCCGGTACGCGGGCGCTCAGGGGCGTCGACTTCGACTTGCGGATGGGTGCAGTGAACGTCCTCGTGGGCGAAAACGGCGCTGGCAAGTCCACCTTGATGAAGGTCATCGCCGGGGTCGAGACCCTGACCGAGGGCCGGATCGAGATGGCCGGACGGGAGGTCCAGTTCCGCACCAAAGCCGATGCGGTGAAGGCCGGGATCGGGATCGTCTTCCAGGAGCTGAACCTTTTCCCGAACCTGACAGTGGCCGAGAACATCTTCATCGGGCACGAACCCGTCCGTGGCGGGATCGACATCGACACCGCCTCTCAGGCCCGGGTAACGCGGGCATTGATGGCGCGGCTGGAACAGGACATCGCGCCGGACACGCCGCTTGACCACCTGCGCGTCGGGCAGCAGCAGATCGTCGAGATCGCGAAGGCGCTAAGCCAGGATGCCCGCATCCTGATCCTCGATGAGCCGACCAGCGCCCTTTCGACGGCCGAGGTCGAGGTCCTGTTCCGCGTCATCGCTGAACTGAAATCGCAAGGCGTCGGCATCGTCTACATCAGCCACCGGCTGGACGAGCTGATGCGCGTGGGCGACTGGATCACTGTCCTGCGCGATGGCGAGATCACCGGCTCGCGCCCCATGGCGGGGGTGGACATCCCCTGGATCGTGCGCGCCATGATCGGCGAGAAGACCAGGGAGTTTCCCCGCACCCATGCCGCCGTCTTCGGGGACGAGGTGTTCCGGGCACAGGATATCACACTCCCCCGCGCCGGGGGCGGCTATGCGGTCGATCACGTCAGCCTTTCGGTCCGCAAGGGCGAGATCGTCGGGCTTTACGGGTTGATGGGGGCAGGCCGGACGGAGTTTCTGGAATGCGTGATGGCGCAGCATCCGGCCTCGGGTGGCAGGATGTTCGTCGAAGGTGAGCCCCTGACCGAACGCGACGTAGCGGGCCGCATCGCGCGCGGCATCGCGCTGATCCCCGAGGACCGCAAGCGCGACGGCCTCGTGCAGATCATGGCCATCCGCGAAAATCTGACCCTGTCCTCGCTTGGCCTCTTCACCCGGTTGATGCACCTTGACCTCAGGGCCGAGGCTGCAAAAGCACTGGATTTCGTGAAGCGGCTGACGATCAAGATCGCCAGCCCGGAAAACCCGGTCTCCAGCCTTTCGGGGGGGAACCAGCAGAAAGTAGTAATCGGCAAGGCGCTGATGACCTCGCCGAAGATCCTTCTCATGGACGAACCCTCCCGCGGGATCGATATCGGCGCCAAGGCCGAGGTGTTCCGCACGATGCGGGAGCTTGCCACGCAAGGCCTTGGCATCCTCTTTGTGACCTCTGACCTCGACGAGGTGCTGGCCCTGTCGGACCGCATCCTTGTCTTGGCGAACGGGCGGATCACTGGGGAATTCCCGACAGGCACCGACGCCGCCACGGTGATCGCCGCCGCGACGCCGAGCTACAAGAAGGACGAAGCCGCATGACTGCCCTCGTTGCCCCGACCCAGCAGAACTGGCTGCTTCTGGTCCTGCGCCTGCGCACCTTCGTCGCGCTGATCCTGGTGCTCGCCTATTTCAGCGTGATGGCGCCGAATTTCCTGACCGCCGCGAACGCGGTGATCGTGTCGAAACACGTCGCGCTGAATGCGCTTCTGGCGATCGGGATGACCTTCGTCATCATCACCGGCGGGATCGACCTGTCCGTGGGTTCCATCGTCGGGCTTTGCGCGATGGTCGCGGGCTGGCTGGTGCTGAACGGGGTCGATACCGGCCTTGGCTATACGGTCTGGTTCAACACGATCGAGATCGTCGGGATCACGCTGGCCGTCGGCATCGGTGTGGGCCTCATCAACGGGTTGCTGATAACCCGCCTGAATGTCGCGCCCTTCATCGCCACGCTGGGCACCCTGTACATCGCGCGGGGGGCGGCGCTGTTGTCTTCGGGCGGACGGACCTTTCCAAACCTCGGCGGGTCAGAAGAGATGGGCACGGCCAGTTTCCCGCTGATCGGGACCGGAACGCTTTTCGGCCTTCCGGTCATGGTCTGGCTGATGATCGCAGTTGCCTTGGGCGCCCATTACATCTCGCGCCGGACGCCGCTTGGCCGTCACATCTACGCTGTCGGCGGCAACGAACGCGGAGCGGCGCTGTCCGGCGTCAAGGTCAACCGGGTCAAGCTTTTCGTCTATGCCTTCTCGGGCTTCTGCGCGGCCCTTGTCGGGATCATCATCGCGAGCCAGCTCCAGGCCGCCCACCCCGCTACGGGCGAGACCTTCGAGCTGAACGCCATCGCCGCGGCCGTCCTGGGCGGGACCTCGATGTCCGGCGGACGGGGCCGCATCTTCGGCACCATCATCGGCGCCTTCGTCATTGGCATCCTGTCGGACGGCCTCATCATGATGGGCGTCTCGAGTTTCTGGCAGACAGTGATCAAGGGCGTCGTCATCGTGCTGGCGGTGGTGATCGATCAGGCGCAAAGCCGGTTGCAGGCCAGCGTCGCTCTGGCCCAAGAGGCGGCTGCGAGCCGCTGAGCCGGTTGGTTTTTCTGTTTCGATCCGTTACGTTAGCGCTCGGTAAACTTCACTTCGGGGATATCCCTTGCTGAAACCGAAAGCTGAGGCGTCGCGTCAGGAACAAGTGACGGGGCTGTTGTCCGAACCGCGCAGGCGGCGGATTCTGGATTGGATTCAAGAGGAAGGTAGTGCCCGCGTGCGCGAACTCGCGGTCGCCTTCCAGGTGTCCGAGGCCACGATCCGGCAGGACCTCGAACGATTGGAAACCGAAGGTCAGATCACGCGGGAACATGGCGGGGCCTTCCTGAACACTGTCCCGACCCTGGTCGGCAGCATGACGCTCCACCATCAGGAGCATATGAACGAAAAGCGGCGGATCGGCGCGCTGGCGGCGGAGCTGGTGAAGGACGGCGAGACGATCATCCTCGACGCCGGGACCACGACGACCGAAATCGCGCTGCGGTTGGTAAACCGACGCAATCTGACGGTAATCACCAATGCCCTGAACATCGCGATGATCCTTGGCGCGGTGCCGGGGAATGCCGTGCACATGCCCGGTGGGCAGTTCAAGGCACCAACCCTGTCTCTGTCAGGGGACAAGTCAGTCGAGTATTTTCGCAATATCTTCGCTGGAAAGCTGTTCCTCGCCACCGCCGGGGTGGCGTTGGATGCGGGGCTCACCTATCCGTCCTTTGCTGACCTTCAACTGAAGGAGGCGATGATCCGGGCGGCCAGCCGGGTGTACCTCGTGGCCGACTCGACCAAGATCAACAAGTCCAGTTTCACGCGTCTAGGGTCGCTTGAATTGATCCATGCGTTCGTGACCGACAGCGGCATTACCGAAGCGGACGCAACCGCCTTCCGCAGCCGTGGTATCGAAGTGCTGATTGCGTGAGACTAACGCGCAGCGACGAACCCGGAAGGCCCATGGCGTGACGTTCCGACCGCAGGAAGATGACCAGAACTGTTTAAGGCAATGACCGTGCAATCTGCGCTGTTGCCAGACAGAGGGGTCGTGATCGGGGCGCCCTTTGCGGCCTCTCAGAGGGCGCATAACTGGGCGAGCCAGCGGCCCGTACAGGGTTGCACGCAATGCGGGCGTAGCTGCAGAAACCGCCTTTTCCGCAAAGGCGGCAGCTGCCGCGAAATCATAGGTCGTCTCAGTCTTTGTATCGGTCTGGGGAACCTGACTTCGGTCCTGGAGGATGTTCAGGCAAGAGGCCAGAAGACGTTCTGGCCTGTTGCCGCGGCGTTGACGAAAGGGTGGACCCGGATGTTGCGCAGGGACAACGGGGGCAAGCCCGGTCAAGCGCCAGCTTTGGACCGCAAATCGAAGCATCAGCGTTCGGCAAACAGTCAGCCACGGCCTGGACCATGCGCTCGGTCCTGAGGCGACGGCCAGGCCATAGACCGCGAAGGTCGGAGGGCACGGGGCAAGCAGGCTATTGCGCGGGAACGGGATGCGCACCGACGGCAGCGGCCTTCAGCTCGATCCGCTTGCCGCTAGCGCCATCAAAAAAGTGGGCGTGACGCATATCCAAGGAGAGGCCGGTGACAGCGCCTTCGGACGGATGCAAGCGCGAGTCCGTCATCAGACTGAAGGGAACGTCCTCGACCTGCAGAGTCCACAGCCGGTTAGAACCGAGATCTTCCACCATCTCGAGCCGGGCGTCGAACATCCCGTGGCCGGGAGCGCGAAGCGAAACATGCTCTGGGCGGATGCCAAGCTGCAATAGCTGACCGTCCGCGGCCTCTATGTCTAAGGGCAGTCCGATGACGGCACCGCTTTCAAGGATCACAGCCCGCCTGGCGGCACTGTATTGGCCCGGCAGGAAGTTCATCGCTGGACTGCCGATGAAGCCCGCCACATAGAGCGAAGCGGGACGGTCATAGATTTCGGCCGGAGAGCCGACCTGTTCGATCGTTCCCTTGTTCATCACCACCAGTCGGTCGGCCAGGGTCATGCCTTCGTGCTGGTCATGGGTGACGAAAATGGAGGTGGCCTTGATCTGGTTATGGATGCGGCGGATTTCGTGGCGCATCTGAACCCTGAGTTTGGCGTCAAGGTTCGACAAGGGCTCGTCAAACAGAAACACTTTGGGCGCGCGAATGATGGCGCGGGCCATGGCGACACGCTGGCGCTGTCCACCGGAGAGCTGGCCCGGCTTGCGGTCGAGGTAGTCCGCGAGGCCCACCGACTTCGCCGTCTCAAGCACCCGCGCCGTGCGTTCAGCCTTGGGCATACCCGCGACCTTCAGTGCATAGCCGATGTTCTCGGCCACCGTCATGTGCGGGTAAAGCGCGTAGTTCTGGAACACCATGGCGCAGCCACGTTCGCGCGGTTCAAGCTGGTTGACCACGGTTCCCGCGATGGCGATCTCTCCGCCTGTGATCTCTTCCAGCCCCGCGATCAGGCGCAGAAGCGTGGACTTGCCGCAGCCCGAGGGGCCAAGGATCACCACGAACTCGCCGTTGTGAATGTCGAGGGTGACCCCCGCCATGATCGTGGTCTTGCCGTAGGTCTTGGTGACGTTGCGGATGGTGATTTCGGCCATAGGGACCTCACTTGTCGGTATTGATCAGGCCGCGCACGAACCAGCGCTGCATGAGGATGACGATCAGAATGGGGGGCAGCATCACGACCAGTGTCGCCGCCATGGCGAGGTGCCAAGTGGGTGTGCCGCCGCCGGTGGTCAGTTGGTCGGGGACGAGGTCTGAAAGCTGGACGACGACCATCCCATAGTTCGCACGATCCGTGACCACGAGCAGCGGCCAGAGATACTGGTTCCAGGCATAGACGAACATGATCGTGGCCAAGGCCGCGATGTTGGTCTTGGAGAGCGGGATCAGGATGTCCCACAGAAACCGTAGGGGCCCCGCCCCGTCCATCCGCGCGGCCTCGACCAGTTCATCGGGGATCGTCAGGAAGAACTGGCGATATAGGAACGTACCCGTGGCCGTGGCGACGAGCGGAAGGATCAGCCCGGTGTATGAGTTGAGGAGATTCCATTCCAGGCTTACCTCGACCCCGGACAATGTGTTCAGCAGCCACGAGATCCCGGTCCAGTCCATGATCGTCTGGAAGGGCGACAGGGCGTTGGCGGCCACCGCATAGGTCGGGACGATCCGCACTTCGAGGGGCAGCATCAGGGTAATGAAGATCGCCCAGAAGATCACCACGCGACCGCGGAACTGGAAGAAGACCAGTGCGAAGGCGGTGATGCAGGCCAACGTGATCTTGCCCACCACGACGCCGATGGCGACGATGAACGAATTGACGAACTTCTGCCCGAAGTCCGACTGCGCCCAGGCCTCGGTCAGGTTCGGGATCAGCTGGTCGCCCGGCCAGAATTCGACCGGGGCAGAGTTGACGGCCTGCAGATCGTGCGTTGCGGCGACGAAGGCCAGCCAGATCGGGACCAGGATCAGCACGAGGCCGAAGGCCAGGATCACGTGCGTGGCGATGTTCAGGACGGGGGTGCGTTCGATCATGATGGCCCCTTACGTGTAGTGCACGCGCCGCTCGATGTAGCGGAACTGGATGAAGGTCAGCGCCATGACGAGGCACATCAGGATGATGGATTGGGCGGCGGCACCGGAGTAGTCAAAGCCCCGAAAGCCGTCGGAATAGATCTTGTAGACCATGAGGTCGGTGGCCCGGAATGGCCCGCCGCCGGTCAGGGTGTCGACGATCCCGAAGCTGTCGGTGAAGCTGTCGGTGATGTTGATGACCAGAAGGAAGAAGAAGGTCGGGGTGAGGAGCGGCAGTTGCAGGTCCAGCATCCGGCGCAAGGGGCGCGCACCGTCCATCGCGGCGGCCTCGGTCAGGCTGCGGGGGATGGATTGCAGGGCGGCGAGGAAGAAGATGAAGCTGTAAGCCACCTGCTTCCACGCGCCGGCGATGACGATTGCCGTGACGGCTTGCCAGGGGTATTTCGACAGGTCCCACCAGCCGGGGGCCAGCGTGTTGATGAAGCTGAAGATGCCCGCGCCGGGGTTGAAGACGAACTGGAAGGCAAGGCCAACGGCGGGGGCGGCGACCGCATAGGGCCAGATGATCCCCACGCGCCAGACCCTGTAGCCCGCAAGCTGGCGGTCGACGAAAAGCGCCAGCGTCAGCGCCATCCCCATCGCCAACACCGTCGTCGCCAGCGCGTAGATCACCGAGACCCGCACCGAACCCCAATAGTAGGGGTCCGACAGCACTTTGCGGAAGTTCTCGAAACCGACCCAGGTGTTGCCACCGCCCCAGGGCTGTTCCAGCGTGAAGGCCCAGTAGAGGGCCTGTGCCGACGGCCAGTAGAAGAAGGTGAAGATCACCAGAAGCTGAGGTGCCAGAAGCAGGGGCACGATCCAGCTGAACTTGAAATGGGCGCGGCGCATGGGTCCCTCCGGCAGAATGGACCGGGCGCGGCGGTCGCGGCCGCGCCCGATTTCTCGTAGAAGAATTGTCTGTTACGGGAAGGACTTGCCCGCGTATGTCTGGGCAAAGCGCGCCAGCTGTTCATTGCCCCGGGCAACAGCGGTATCCAGCGCCTCTTTCATCGTTTTCTGGCCTGCCAACGCCGCTTCGACCTCGGCGGTCCATTCCGCGCGGATCTGGATCATGCCGCCCAGACGGATGCCGCGGGTCAGCTCGGTCGGTTCCGTGTAGGTCAGCGACTTCATCGCGATGTCGCGATTGATGAAGGGTTCTTTGGCGTAGAAGCCTTCTGCCAGCAGAGCCTCATAGGTTGATTTCGTCACCGGGATATAGCCCGTGTTTTCCAGCAGGAACTGCTGCTCTTCCTTGGTCGCAAGGAAGGCTAGATAGGCCGCCGCCGCCTTGTATTCGTCCTCGGTCTTGCCCGACAACACCCAGAGCGACGCGCCGCCGACAACAGTGTTGTGACGTTCGACCCCTTCGTAGGTCGGGATGATTTGCACGTCCCAGCCAAAGGCTGGCTTCAGCTTGTGGATCGTGTTGTGATCCGCGATCGACGAGAAGAAGACCGAGCATTCGCCTTCGACGAAGCTGTCGCGCGCCGTCTTGCCGGCCGCCTGGGTGCGCAGCATGGCGTAGCCCTCGGTCATCCAACGCTGGATGTTCTCCATGTGCTGGACGTGCAGCGTGGTGTTGAACAGAAGCTCGGTGTCGAGCCCGTCATAGCCGTTGTTGTTGGAAGCGACCGGGATATTGTGCGCCATTGAGAACTGCTCAAGGTCAATCCAGGACGACGGCGCATAAGCCAGCGAGCACGCCTGGCCCGAAGCCTTCAACGCCTTGAACGCCTCTTCCATGCCTTCCCAGGTCACCGGCGCCTCGGTGATGCCCGCCTTGGAGAAGTGATCCTTGTTGAAGTAGTAGACCGGAGTCGACGAGTTCCACGGCATCGAGAAGAACTCGCCCGACTTCGACGAATAATAGTTGGCGATACCGGGGAAATAGTCGGCCCAGTCGACCGCCACACCGGTGTCGGCCATCAGCTTCGTGACCGGATAGAACTCGCCCGACAGCATCAGGTCGGCAGTGCCCGCGTCGAAGCTTTGCAGCAGCGTCGGGTGCTTGCCCGCGCGGAAAGCGGCGATGGTGTTCTGCACGGCCTTTTCATAGCCGTCCTGGCCGACGCAGACGGCCTCGTATTGATCCTGAGCGGCGTTGAAGCGGTTGCAGGTCTCGGCCACCACGGCGCCAAGATCGCCAGTCAGGCCATACCAGTATTCGAACTTGATCTTTTCGGCGGAGGCCGATCCGGCAGTGGCCAAAAGGGCCAGCGCGGCGGTCGCAAGCTTCTGGGTCATCTTCCCTATCTCCGTATTGGTGGGCTGCGATGATGCAACGCGCGACTTATGCGGGGATTCGATGACAGATTGACGACGGCTTCCTATATTAAATTATTCTATTACAATAACTTACTTCAAGACTACGTAACCCCTCCCCTCTCGCGAAGGGGTTACAGCAAAGCAGAACTCAGCGTGCCTGGATCTTAGTGAAACAGGCCCGGGGCAAGTGTCAGATGCCGGTCGGAGTGATCCTGAAAGTGCACGGTCACGCCGTCGGGATGGGTAAGTACCACGAGCATTTGGGCAGGACCCTCCAGCTGGCGCTGGCGGCCCGGCACGCCCGGGACATGCGGACTTACCGAATAATGCGACCCGGCAAGAGTGGTCATGGGAATGCCTCGCCAGAGCGCAGCACTCGGCAGGTGGACATGCCCGGCTATGACCTGCCGAATGTCAGGGTGGCGCTGAAGCGTTGCCTGATAGTCTTCGGTATTCTCGAGGATGATCTCGTCCACCGGCAGCGACAGCGGGTTCGCGTGATGGTGCTGCACGATGATGACGGGGCGGTCTTCGGCCTCGTCCAGTCGCGCGGCCAGCCAGTCCAGGCGGCCCCGACACAGTCGCCCGCCGACCAGACCGGGCTCGGTGGTGTCAAGCAGGATGACCCGATACCCGTCCGCATCCAGCACCAGCGACACACGGCCCTGCGGGTCGTCAAGTTCCGTGCCGAACACGGCCAGGAAAGCTGCGCGGTCGTCATGGTTGCCCAGCGTTAGGTGAACCGGCATCGGCATCTGGACAAGGAGGTTGCGCAGGTGATGGTAAGCCGCAACCTCGCCCTGATCGGCCAAATCTCCGGCCAATAGGACAAAAGCCGCATCGGCATGGTCGCGTCGGATCGTCTCAAGGGCTTCGGACGTCCGCGCCCCGGTATCCAGGCCGTTGACAGGCTGCCCCGGAGGACCGAGGTGCAGGTCGGACAGGACCACGAACTTCATTCCGCCAGCCCCAGTGAATTCAGATAGAGCGCCGAAGGGATCACACCAGCCTTGTCGCGCAGCTCCAGGATCAGACGAGGGTTTGCCCCGCTCTTGGCGATCGCATCGAAGACCGAGGGCCACAGGATTGTGCCATGCCCGATCTGCCAGTGCCGGTCGGCAAACCCGTCAGCGTCCTGCAGATGCACATGGCCCAAACGCGACCCAGCGGCGCGAATGAAGAAATCCACCGGCGGCGCGCCGGTCGAGACATGTGCGTAATGCGCGTGGCCGGTATCGACCGAAAGCTCCAGCGCCTGCCAGTCAAGCGCCTCGCAAAGCATGACGCGGTCACTGGGCTCGATGTCCTCGATGTTTTCAAGAACGAGAGTCACGCCCATGTCGCTGGCCCTGGTCAGTGCCGCGACAAGTGTATCGCGAGCTGCAGACAGCATACGCTCGGTGTCGGCGGGATAGAGGCCGCGGTGATTGTAACCCCAGGTGGTGAAAGGTGAATGGATCACGATGTGGGTGCCGTTGATCGCGGCGCAGACATCCAGCGCCTGGTCCATACGGCGCGCCACGACGCGGCGCACATCCGGGTCGTAGGACGCGATTGTGAAGCCCCAGAACGGCCCATGGATCCCGCGTCGCCCTTGGTGGCCATCAAGAAGCCTGTTCACCTCTGAAGCAAGACCAGACCAGTCGCTGTCCAAAACCTCGGCATCTACGAAGTGCTGCAGTTCGAGGTCGCGCGGAGCCTCGCGCAGCCAGTTGACATGGGAAGCAAGGCTTTTGCGGCACAGAGCAGCGCCAAGGATCGGAAGGGAAGTCATCGAGTGAATCCTGTGTTGGTATCGCGCGAAGGCTGCCCCGACCGGGCAACACAACTGTTCGACTTCGGTGACAGCTTGACGAAGAGTCGGTAACGAATGCCGCATCGATCCGTGACCCGTCGTCAGGCCAGTCGGCAGCTTCGGGCGGACGCAAGTGCATGGATTCGGCTGTGGGCCATCTCTTTGCCTCGGCCAGCCGTTCGGTTTCCACAGTCTTTCAAGTCGCCGTCTCTGCCAGAGTCACGCCCGAATGCGACGTCGACCACACTCCGTTCGCCAAACTGGAAGCGAACCTTTGCCGGAAGCGCGGGTCGCACATTGGCGACAGCTGAGCCGGGCCCGCCCCGGCACGACGTTTCCCCGCGAGTTTTGGCCATCAAACGCCGTGAATGTTCGCCATGCCAGAGTTGCTTAGAACTGCGCCTTGACATCGGGTAATAACCCGAAACTATGATGCAATCGGAGGCGGAGGCGGAAATGGCTACGATCAGTCTTGAGGGGGTATGCAAGCGGTTCGGCTCGGTCGAGGTTATCCGGGATCTGAATCTCGAGATCAACTCGGGTGAGTTCGTGGTTTTTCTTGGTCCCTCCGGTTCGGGCAAATCGACCCTTCTGCGCATGATTGCCGGCCTGGAAAGCATCGATTCAGGGATGCTTGTTATCGACGGTATCCGGGCGGAAGGGCTGGCCCCGGGAAGCCGCAATCTGGCGATGGTCTTTCAGAACTATGCGCTTTATCCGCACATGACTGTCGAAGAAAACATGGCCTTCGGACTGAGGAACGTCGGGCTGGCCCAAGACAAGATCAAGGCCCGAGTGGCGGAAGCCGCACGGATGCTGGAAATGGACAAGCTGCTGGCGCGGCGCCCGGCAGAACTGTCGGGCGGGCAGCGGCAGCGCGTGGCCATCGGGCGGGCGATCGTGAAGGAACCGAAGGCGTTTCTCTTTGACGAGCCGCTCTCCAACCTTGACGCAGCGTTGCGGGTCCGGACGCGGGTGGAACTTGCGGAACTGCACCAGCGGCTGGGATCGACGATGATCTACGTGACCCATGACCAGACCGAGGCGATGACGCTGGCCGACCGGATCGTGATCCTGAACGACTGCAGGATCGAACAAGTCGGCACCCCGATGGAGGTCTACTCGCGCCCTGCCTCACGCTTTGTGGCCAGCTTCATCGGATCCCCGGCGATGAACCTTTTGCCGGTGACGCTAACGGGCCAGGGCGACCGGGCGGCGGCGCGGCTGGGGAATGGTGCGGTCGTGCCCCTACCCTTTGCACCGAAGGGTGATGGCCCGTGGGAACTGGGTATCCGACCCGAGGCGCTGACAGTGTCGCAGGTCGGAACGACCAAGGCCACGGCGACGGTGGTGGAGCGGCTGGGTGACCGGACGCTGGTGTATGCCCGGCTGTCGGACGGCACGCAGATTATCGCGCAGGACAGTGGCAAGTCGCAGGTCAAGGCGGGGGATGGGATCGGCCTCGCCTTCGACACGGCGGAGCTGCATCTCTTCGACGGGCAGGGCCGCGCGGTTTCGGTCTGAGCGCGGAGTTTTCGAAAACTCCGCACCGGAGCCTTTGAAGGCTCCGGTCCGATTTCGTCGAAGAAATCGGGGCCCGGTTTCAGCCTGTGATGAAGGCGGAAGGCGTCTCTTTTTGATCGCTCGACGAGCGGCCGATTATCCCTTGATCCCGGCGGAGAGCGTGATCGCCTCGGTCACCTTGCGCTGGAAGAGAAGGTAGGCCAGCGCCACCGGCAGACCGGCCAGGACCGCGGCGGCAAGCTGGCGGGCGTAGTAGACCCCGAAGGCATCGTTGACCTGGGTGATGCCGACGGGGACGGTCATCATCTCGGTCTTCGTGACCGACAGGAAGGGCCACAGGAAGGCGTTCCAGGTCCAGATGAAGGTGACAATCGACAGGGCCGTCGTGACCCCCCAGTTCATCGGCAAGTAGACCTTGAACAGGATCCGGAACTCACCCGCGTTGTCCATCACGGCGGCCTCGCGGAAGTCTTTCGGGACCTGATCGAAGAACTGCTTGTAGACGATGATGATGACCGGGTGGATCAGCTGCGGCAGCATGATCCCGGCCCAGGTGTTGATGAGCCCCAGCTGCGAGATCAGGACGAAGTGGTTGATGATGAGCGCCTGGGTCGGAACCATGAAGCTGGCCAGGATCAGCCACCAGAGTGCCTTGCGGCCCGGGAACTTCAGCTGCGACAGCGCGTAGCCGCAAAGCATCGAGGTCACGATGGTGATGACCGTCACCCCCAGCGCCACGGCGATGGAGTTCAGGTACCAGGTCATGATCTGGGTGTCGAAAACCGCAGTGTAGTAGTGGCTGAAGGTCAGGTTCTCGGGCCAAAGCTCGATGTAGGGACGGACGACCTCATCCTCGGGCTTCAGGGACGAGATGACGCCCCAATACAAAGGGAAGGCCCAAAGGATCGCACAGACAAGGGTGAGGACGGTGATGACCCCGCCCCAGAAGTTTGCACGCTGCATGCCGACTGCGGTCATCTGCGGCCCCCCGCCAGGCGCAGAAGCTGGAATTGCAGGACCGAGACGACGACCACGAGGACGAAGAGTGTCACGGCCACGGCGGCCGCCCGCCCACCCTGGTCCTGCTGGAAGGCGCGCTGGAAGACGTAGTAGACGAGGACCATGTTGTCGTTGGGCCTGCCGCCCTGCGAGAAGAGATAGACCTGGTCGAAGATCTTCAGCTGCGCGATCAGCTGGATGGTGAAGACCAGCGTGGTAACCGGCCACAGCAGCGGCCAGGTGATCCGGCGGAAGGTCGTCCAGCGGCTGGCGTTGTCGAGAGCGGCGGCCTCGTAGATCTCGGCCGGGATGGCGCGAAGGCCTGCGAGGAAGAGAAGGATCGAGAAGCCCGCAGTCCACCAGATCGTCACGACAGCGACCGCAGGCATGAACCATTCGCGGGTCTTCATGATCGGCACGCGCTCGATCCCCAGGATGTCGAGGATGTGCATCGTGATCCCGAACTGGAAGTTCAAAAGCCAGTCCCAGATCAGGTAGACCACGGATACGGGCAGGATGTAGGGCAGGAAGAAGAGGGCAAGGATGGCGGCCTGCAGCCGGCCCTTCAGCCGGGAGACCCCAAGTGCGATGAGTAGCGCGATCAGAGTGCCGGGCAGCACCGTCAGCAGCACGAAATAGGCGGTGTTCCAGGCGGCGGTGCGGAAGCGGGGGTCGCTGTCGAGCCGGGCATAGTTGTCAAGGCCCACCCAGTCGCCTGACCCGATCAGCCGCGCGTCGGTGAACGAGATTTCGAACATCTGGACCGTGGGCCAGACAAAGACCAGGAGGTAGATCGTAAGGAACGGCGCCACCAGGACGGCGGCGACAAGGGCATCCTTGCGGCGATTGGTCAGCATGGTCCAGGTCCCCGAAAAGGTCGGGCCGCCCGGTGTTCAGGCGGCCCGCAGCGGTTTCAGGATTACAGGGCGTTCAGCTCTTCCTTGATCGACTCGACGGCTTCGGCCGGGTCCATCTCGCCGTTGAGCGTCGGCACGAAGTAGGTCGACATGACGTCGAAGATCGGCCCGGCGACACCGGCAAGCGGAGATTTCGGGTCGAAGATCATGTTCGCCGTCAGGGTCGAGTAGGTCGCGTTCGGCTCCATCGCCTTGTATTCCGCCGAGGCGACGACCGCGCCGTTGGCCGGGATATGGCCGGCGGTGGCCCAGAAGAGCGAGTTCTTCGACATCCAGGACATCACCTCAAGCACAGCGGCGCGCTTTTCGGGGGTCATTTCCTTGCCCTGGTTCGCGGGGATCGCGAAGGCATGGCTGTCGGCGTAGGTCGCAGGCTTGTCGAAGATCACCGGCAGCTCGACCGCGCCCCAGTTGAAGAGTTTACCTTGCGCGTTGAGGTCGGTCATCGTGGGGACCTCCCAGACGCCGTTGATCATCATCGCCGCCTCGCCGCTGGTGAAGAGTGCGACAGTTGCCGGATAGTCGGTGTAGGTCGATTGCAGACCCGCCTTGGTCCATTCCGCCAGGACGCCAAGGGCATTGGCCAGCTTATCGCCATTGTCGCCGGCCAGGAACTCACCATCCGTCATCAGTTCGCCGCTTTGCTGGCCCATGAGCGAATAGATCGTGCGGAACATGAAGTTGCCGTCGGCAGTGACCGAACCCAGCGGGAACTTGACCCCACTGTCCTTCAGGGCCTGCAGCGTGGCCGTAAAGCCTTCGCGGCTGTCCAGACCCTTGGGCTTGCCGTTTTCATCCAGCATCCCGGCCTTTTCCAGAAGGTCCTTGTTGTAGTAAAGGACGATCGGGTGGGTATCCAGCGGGACGGCGTACTGCTTGCCGTCGATCGTCACCGCATCCCAAGTCGCTGCCGCGAAATCGGCCGAAGACAGGCCCATCGCCGCCCAGTCATCGGCGGTGATTTCCTGCATCACGCCCTGTTCCACGGCCAGCGGGATGCGGCTCGCGTGATAGGTCATGATGTCAGGCGCCTCGCCCACGGCGGCCGAGGTCTGGACCTTGGCATAGAAGGGTGTGCCCCATTCCAGCGTGGTGGCGTCGATCTTGATCGCGCCGGCGTGGGCGGCGTTGAAGTCCTCGATCATCTTCTTCATCCGCACGCCGTCGCCGCCGCCCAGGAAATCCCACCAGACGACAGTCTCTTCCGCCTTTGCGACCCCGGCAAAGCCGATGGTGGCGACGATGGCGGCCTTCAGCATTCCACTTATGGTCATCTTATCCTCCCTTTTCCCGGCGTGGTTCGCCGTGTCCTCCGCGGAAAAGCGTATCCGCTTTCCCGATTCGATCAACATAAACCTGATACGTATCCGAAAGTCGGATACTTAAAGCCCCACCCGGATCATCGAGTAGGAATGCGGCGGCAAGGTCAGGTGCAGGCCCTTGCCCATGAGCTTGGCCCCGTTGCCGTTCTGCGGAGCGACGTTGTCGGGGTTGGTCTTGGAATTCCGTGCTTCCAGGTCCGCATGCTTGATCAGCGTGTGCTCGACCGTCTTCGCGGTGAAGCCGTCGAGCGCGAGGTCAACCTCCATCGGCTCGGCCCCGTTCCGGTTGATCGCGAAGAAGGTCAGCGTGCCCGCGTCGTCGTTCCGCACCCCGGCGATGTCCAGCCAGGGCACCCCGGCGGCGGCATCGGCGTCGTAGGTCGGGACCTCGACCGCGAGCTGCATCGCGGTGCCGCGACCGTTCTTCGAGGCGAAGAGGAAGGGCCAGTAGATCGTCTGCCGCCAGGCCGGGCCGCCCGGTTCGGTCATGATCGGGGCGATGACGTTCACCAGCTGCGCGATGCAGGCGATCTTCACCACATCGGCGCGACGGATGAAGGTGTTCAGGATGCAGCCGACCTGCAGGACGTCTTCAAAGTTGTACTGGTCTTCCAGCAGGACGGGCGCCTCGGGCCAGTCCCAGGTCCGCATCCGCTCGGCATCGGCCTTGCGCTCGTGATACCAGACGTTCCATTCGTCGAAGGAGATCGTCACCTGCCGTTTCGACCGCTTCTTCGCCTTCACATAGTCGATGATCCCCGCGACCGTCCCGATATAGGTGTCCAGCTTCTGCGGCAATGCGAGGAATTCGTTGGAATTCTTCTCGTAGTTCTCGAAATACATGTGCAGGCTGATGTGGTCGACCTGGTCGTAGGTTTCCTCCAGCACCGTCGCCTCCCACTGCGGGTAGGTCGGCATGTTGGAGTGTGACGAGCCGCAGACCACCAGCTCCAGCGTCGGGTCGAGGCCGCGCAGCGCCTTGGCAGTCTCGTTCGCCAGATGCCCGTATTCCCCGGCGGTCTTGTGGCCGACCTGCCAGGGACCGTCCATTTCGTTGCCCAGGCACCAGAGGCGGCAGTTCCACGGCTCCTTGCGCCCGTTCTTCGCGCGCAGGTCCGACCAGTAGGTCCCGCCCTTGTGGTTCACGTATTCGACAAAGGCCCGCGCCTCATCCAGGCCGCGTGAGCCGAGGTTGACCGCCAGCATCATGTCGGTCCCGGCCTTTTCGGCCCAGTCGGCGAATTCGTGGATGCCCAGACGCTTTGGGCGCTGGTCCTTGGGGCCGATCCCGTCTTCCCAGTTGTAGGCCGAGACGAAGTTGCCCCCCGGATAGCGGCAGATGGGCGTGTCGATGGCGCGGACGAGGTCGATCACGTCCGACAAGGTCGATCACGTCGCGGCGCATGCCCTCGGCATCGGCGGTGGGATGGCCGGGCTCATAGATGCCGGTGTAGACCGCACGTCCAAGATGTTCCAGAAAGGACCCGTACAACCGCTTGTCGATGTCCGCGACCGTATAGGCGCTGTGCGCCGTGACCTTGGCTTTCATGTGTCTCCTCCCGAGTCGCCGATTAAGATCCGCGCTTGCGGTCTATACCGGTTTTTCCGGTATAGTTGGCGGGGTAAGGGGTGTCGGTCAAGCGAAAAGGTGTCAGCCGCGCAGAAGTCTCAGCGTGATGTCCTTGTCCTCGTTCCCGAAGCCGCGGCCAAAGATGTTCAGGCCGCCGGGATGGCGGGCGTCGTCCTTGACGCCAATGCGGACCCGAATCGAGCGGTGGTCGTTCAGTGCAAGATCGCCAAGCGCGCAGTCGGAAATTCGCTGGCCGTCAAGGAAGGTGCCCGAGGGCGTGACTTCCCACCGCTTGAGGTCGCCATATTGCGATCCGGCCAGCTTCCACCAGTCGGGCGTGAACTTGCCGCGCTTGTCGCCATAGTCGCCGGGCGCGGTCCAGGTGCCTATCTCGTGCCCGTTGATCGCAACGGTGATGTCCGAGGGCCAGTTCTTCGAGGTCCCCGGGACTTCGGACGAGAGCTCAACCACCAGTTCCAGCGACTGGACGACCGTCCCCGCAAGTTTCGCGTTGTTCGGGAACTGATATTCGACGAAGCCCCTGGTAAACCAAAGCAATCCAGCGCGCATCCGGTCTGGATCAAGGAAAGTGTCAGGCACGTCGAGAAGCCCGATCACGCCTTCGGGCGAGCAGAGACCGCACGGCGCCGAAACTTCGCAGCGCGTGTAAAGCCCAATGGGCATCGCCACCTCGATCGCGTCCACAAGTTGAGCAGACGGAGGATCCTTGAAGGCGATCAAAAGCTCGGTAAAGGTCGAATGGCAGATTTTCTGGCTTCCCTTCCGGCCCTTTTCCGACCTGGTCTGGACCAAGCCGACATCGACCAGGATCTGGATGTTCGACGATACTGTCGACTGCGGCAGGTCTAGATCTTCCGAGATCTGGTTGACGTTGCGCGGTCCGCGACGTGTCAGATGCTCTAGAATCCTAGCCCGGACCTCGCTTGCAAGACTGCGCAAGATGTCCTGGCGCTCCAGGGGGTCGACGACGAGAATCTGGTTTGTCATGGCATCACATGTTCCGGCACGATCGTTTAGTATCAGGATCGCCGATGCAAATAAAGTTGAACAGCGATGGTGGCTCAAACCCATGCCGGGGCACACGCCCTAGTCAGGCCGAAGGTCCATGGTGCGGGGCAAAAAGCACCTCTCTGGCAAGGGAAGATTGCAGCCGGCTTGGCGCCTATGCGTCATCGACCGCGCCGAAAGGACAATGTCCGCTTTCCCGGACATCACAGCACCCGTGCAACCCGTGTCGCGATGATGAACATGAACGCAAGATAAACGTCGGCTTTCGCAGGCGTTCAACTTAGTTCGTACACATTCAAGATCAGGGAATCGCGCCGAGCGCCAAATGCATCGGCCTGACGGGGACAGATGGATGCAGCGAATTGATAATGATTACGGTCGGCTCAATCTGACGTCAGAATTCATGGCGCGCGACTCTGCTGCCCCACGCGCGCTTGCTACGACGGGCCGCAAAGGGTCTGGAAAAGAGTTCCGGTTTCAGCCAGTTGAAGACTTGGTCGTGGCGCTTGACTCGATGGTGGCGGCCGCCGTCGCAGCCTGACGGCAGCCAGAAGCAGGGACGAAAACGCCACCCGAAAGGGTGGCTTTTCTTTTGGCAGGAAAGCGACCTGGCCCAAAAGCAAGAGGGCGGCGGATCACCCGCCGCCCTATTGCGTTTGTCCGCCTCAGAGACCCAGAAGCTTCTTGACGGCGGCCTCGACTTCATCCGTTACCGGCTTGTTCGCGGCCTCTTCCAGCAGTGACCGCTCAAGTTCCGGCTGGTTTTCCACCGCTTCTTCCAGCTCTGCCACTTCCTCGCTCAGCTGCGCATAGTCCTCTGCGGCCGCCAACTCGGCATCAACTTCGGCTTGTGCTGCCTTGGCTTCGGCCAGATCGGCACGAGCCTCTTCCAGTTCGGCCTCGATTGCATCGTCATCACCACCCGCTGCGGCCAGGTCGGCCTCGAGTTGCGTGACGGTGGCCTCGGCAGCCTCAACTTCGGACTTCGCAGCATCGGCATCGGCCTGGATATCCTCGATCGGGCGATCTGGGGGATCCATGCCCTCGAGTTCCGCCTTCTTCTCTTCCAGTTCGGCCGCCTGCTCTTCACCTTCCAGGACTGCTGCCTTGTACGCTGCAATCTTTCCTACGCGAGAGTTGGGCGAAGCCTTTGCCAGAGCGTTGGGCGAGGCATGTGCCGCATTCAGTGCGCCAAGATCGGACGGGCTTAGCCCAAGGTCGTCGGCGACTGACTTCTTCTTTGCCTTCTTGGGTTTCGTAGGCGTGGCAGCTTCAGCCTTGGTCGTTCCGGCGCCGCCAGCCTTGTCGGCCTTGGCACTGTTTCCGTTGCCGCCCCCGTTGCCCTTGCCGCCGCCGTTTCCACCTCCGCCGCCGTTTCCACCTCCGTTGCCGTTTCCACCGCCGTTACCGTTTCCACCGCCATTACCCTTGCCATTGTCAGCAAAGACAGGCAGCGGCAGCGCAACCGAAAGGACCAGTGCTGCAGACCCGGCGAGCGCCATCGAGAGCGTACAGGCACGCAAAAGTTTAGCGGTCGTGTGTTTCATGGTCATCCTCATTGCATCGCGCCCGGAGATGGCTGCGGGCATGGGTTGGAATTGACGGCAGAGAGAGCAAGACGACAGGGCACTCCCGTCTGCCGGGTGCCGTGCCACTAAAGCGCAAGTAGGGTTAATCAGGCGGGAACCGATCATTCATCTTGGGTTCACCCGGCGCTTGATAGGGTGCCCCCATGAATCGTGCCAGCTCCCTCCTTGCTTCGGTCTTGCTGGTCCTTGCGGTATCACCGGCGGGGGCGACAGTCCGTGAAATCAGCGCGTCAGAACTGCGCAGCATCGTCCGCGCCGGCGACACGCTCAGCCTGAAAGCCGTTGTTGCCTCGGTTGCCGAATCGACCGGAGCCGAGCCGATCGAGGCACGCGCCTTTGATGTAGATGGGGTCTACTACCGCATTGTTCTGAAACGGTCGGACGGAACCTTGATCAGCATTATCATCGACGCTCAGACGGGCCAGCAGGTAAAGTCAAGTTCGTCCGTCGGAAAGCAGGTTCGTGAAGCGGCCGGGTCATCCGACGGCAAGTCCACCAAGGGCAAGAGCCAGACTGCCGGCGAGAACGGAAACGCCGGCGGTAACGGGAACGGTGGCGGCAACGGGAACGGTGGTGGCAACGGGAACGGTGGCGGCAACGGCGGCGGCAACGGTGGCGGCGGCAACGGTGGTGGCGGCGGCGGCAACGGTGGCGGCGGTGGTGGTGGCGGAAACGGTGGCAAGGGATGATTTCTGTCGCAATGGCTGCCCGACTCAGATAATTCTGAGCCTGACATGCGTATCCTACTTGCCGAAGACGACCCGGTCCTTTGTGATCAGATCACCAAAGTCCTGTCCGCCGAAGGTCGGATTGTAGACGTCGCTCATGACGGCGAAGAGGCCTGTTTCCTGGGGTCGACCGAACCTTATGACATGATCATTCTCGACATCGGACTGCCGATCCGGGACGGCACTTCGATCCTGAAAGAATGGCGCGGCAACGGCATCGACACCCCGGTGTTGATCCTGACCGCGCGTGACGGGTGGTCCGACCGGGTGGATGGGCTGGATGCCGGGGCGGACGACTACATGACCAAGCCCTTTCACCTACCCGAGCTGGCGGCCCGGGTTCGCGCGACCTTGCGGCGCAAGTCTGGGCGCACAAATCCCTTGTTCGAACGCAAGGATGTGGTGTTTGATACCCGGACGGGCCGGGTGACCGTTTCCGGCGTTCCAGTGGACCTGACTGCACAGGAAGTCGCAGTTCTATCCTATCTTGTGCACAATGTCGGTCGCCTGGTTTCACGGACCGAATTGTCAGAGCATATTTACAAATACGACGGCGACCGCGACTCGAACACAATTGCCGTCTTCATCAACCGTCTGCGCAACAAGCTTGGGGCAGACCTGATCCAGACAAGCCGCGGCCGCGGATACTCCATCGAGCCACCGTGATCCTGTCCCTGCGCAAGCGAGCCTGGGTCGGCGGCGGTATATCGGCGCTTGGTGCGGTGGCCATAGGGACGGTGCTGCTGTATTCCTATCTTGGACAGAAGGCGCAAGAGCGGTTTGACGAAACGTTGTCCGACCGGCATACGCAACTGGTTGTTGCCGTCAGCAATGTCGCCGACCAACCCGATCGGTTGGGCGACCTGATCCTGGACCCGGCCTATAACACCGTCACGTCTGGTCGCTATTGGCAAGTGATCGGACCGCAAGGTGATATCTACACCTCGGCTTCACTGTTCGAAGCAACCCTGCCACTTGCCTCGAACACTCCGCTTCTTGTCTTAAATGACTCGGATGGCGCAGATGGTGAGCGGCTGCGGGTGGCCCAGCAGGTCATCACGCTGGAAGACGGGACCGAATGGAACGTCGCCGTCGCGGAAAGCCTGGAAGGTCTGATTGCGGACCGCCGCGAGACGCGGCAGAGCCTGATCCTGGCCTTTGCCCTGGTTGCCGCCGTCGGGTTGGTCGGAACGCTGGTGCAGACTGCCGTCATCCTGCGCCCGCTGGAGAAGCTTCGCCAGGATGTCGCCCATCGCTGGGAACGCGCCGAAGTCCTGAACAGCGCCGATTACCCCGACGAGGTGGCGCCTCTGGTCAATGACATCAACACCTTGCTGCAGCGTAACCGAGATATTGTCGGGCGCTCTCGCAGACAGGCCGCCGACCTTGCCCATGCACTGAAGACCCCCAGCGCCATCCTGCGCAACGAACTTTCGCAGCTTGCCGACATGGGCCAGGACACCAGCAAGGCCTACGATGCGCTGGACCGGCTGGACGCGCAACTGGCGCGGTCATTGGCACGGCTGCGTCTGTCGAACACTGGCGACTCGACTTTTTCGCGCACCGATCTTAGCGCGACGGTTGCCCGGTTTGCCCGCCTTCTTGGCAAACTGGCTGAGCGGGAGAGCAAGCAGGTCGTTGCGGATTGCGAGCCGGATCTGATCATCCGGGTGGATCCACAGGATCTGGAGGAAGTCCTGGGCAACGTGATGGACAACGCACTGAAATGGTGCCGTGAGCGCGTCCAACTGTCGGCGCGCCGCGTGGCGGACGGGGTTGAGCTGCTGATCGAGGATGACGGCCCCGGCATCCGGCCCGAGGATCGCGACGCAGCCCTTCTGTCCGGGCGACGGCTGGATACGTCAAAGCCCGGAACCGGGCTTGGCCTGTCAATCGCGAACGACCTGATCACTGCGTACGGCGGTCGCCTCACATTGGAGACTGGGCCGCAGCACGGCGGCCTTCTGGTCCGGATCGTCCTGCCGACGTAGCGGGCTTCCGATCCAGCCAGACAGGGGCACCCGCCTTGCCCGCCCCCAGAAGGGCTGCGTCCGGCGTCGTTACAGGGTCAACCCAACTCCCCAGCCCTCATCGGCTACGACTTTCTCGAAATCCCACTTCAGCGCCGCCACGTCAAAAGCCGGTATCTTCTTGCCGTCAATCAGCTCCAGCGACCGGTGCATCATGGCCGGGCACTCCGGGGCCGAGGATTACGAAAAGCAGGAACCACTGGCTGAGCCCGTCGCCATAGTTGCCAAGCTTCTCTTTCAGAACGCCTTCCATCGGATAATAGACCCGGTTCGCCTTGTCGCCGAGCGATCCTTGCGCAACGCCTGTGAAGAAGACATTCACCGGGCGGCCCTATCAGTGGTTGAACGTACTGGACGGTAAACTCATACCGCGCCGCTCACTCCAATTGTTCAGGCGGCGGTGCACATCAATTCCTTTTCAAGGGTCCGAGAAAGGCACCACGAAAGGCCAAACGCGCCAAGTTGCTGACCACAAGGCTCTTGCTCAGAGCATGTCCATATCATCCGTTGTGGCAAATCGCGGCTTGTACGTCTCCCATTCAAACCAATCGGCTTCCAATGTCATTCCATTCTCGCTCAATACTTTGAAAACAGCCTTCTGTTGCACAGCGTCTGGAATAGTCCAGAGCATGGTTTCACGCGACACCTCGAGAAAACTTCCACTATTCGCAAGGTTCCTTTCAGTCAATATATGCTGAATCACTTGAACCAGCCGTACAGAAATGAAGTTTATCGGATACACCGAACGAACGGCATGGCCTTCAAGAACTGGATTCAATGTTTCAGCAGATCGCATAAGGCGATCATTCAGATCGTCTACGATCCAGTACCCGTTGCTCTTGCGATCAACATATCTTGCCTGGGCTGGACCATAATCGAAATCTGCGTTCAAAAGAGGAGTGAGCACTCCAAACGCGTAGGAAGGATCTACATGCAAAGAGATCGCTTCGTGGCAAAGACTACAAAACTCCACGACGTCATCAACTTCAGAAAGTGGAACGTAGATGTAAACTCCAGTGACCGTGCTATCTTCAAGAAAGCAGCGTGCAATTTTAATCATCCGCTTCGGAACATTGGCGTCCTCAGCTTGCATCCTTGTGTGAACTGACAGAAAACTCACGTCATTTTCTGGTAGTGATTCAAGCTTTTCCAGAAGTGCCGCTTTTTCGAACTTCCCCCGACGTTCCTTGCCCCCCCAGCTAACAATCTCATATCGATCAACAGCGCCAGGCATCAATGTCTGCAGCTTGGAAATCATCGAAACAAGCGTGCTATTCTCGGGAAAGCTAGCCATATAGGCAACATATTCAACTTTTTTTGTCACCTGCGGGGCTACCTTCTGATAATTGGCTTATCAATTTTTATTCCAGGGTTAGCTCTCTGAATAGCTGCCCCCATTTGGTTTGCCTTTGCAAGCTGGCTCGCTGAAGTTTGGCTTGGTGAAGGGTTCTCAACAATCCGTATCGTGTTGGTTTTTGGGTTGTACCCAATTGCATCTGGTCTTAGCCGCCCTGCCTGACCTGTAGCCGGATTCAACCCGAATTGCTTCATCGACGTATTGATATTCTGATTATAGGCGCCCTGAGTAAATCCTTGCCTTTGAAGGGTAGCTGCGTCTCGCCGGCCTGCTGCTGCGTGGGTAGCGCCATTCTTTCCACGCGTTCTTTGTGGGGTTCCCGTGTATGAGCATGTGGTTAGCCCTAGTGGGTCAACCCACACCATTGGATTCGGAGCGTATGCGGCCCTGACTTCGCCCCCCAACAACCCGATGGGGTCCTGGTTGATGAAGGCCCCGGTCCCCGGGTCGTAGTGGCGGAAGCGGTTGTAGTGCAGGCCGGTTTCCGCGTCGTGGTACTGGCCCTGGAACCGCAGGTTGTTGCCCACCGCCTCGACCATCACCCGGTCGATGCCGCCCCAGGCCTTCAGTGCGACTTGCCAGACAAGCTCTCCGGCCTCGTTCGTCAGTTCCTGCGGCGTGCCGAGGTGGTCAAGCCAGTAAAGATAGACCTGACCCTCCTCCCCAGGTGAAAAGCGCCGGATCTGGGCGGCGGGGCGGAAGCTGTCGGGTTCATAGATATAGACGGTGGCAAGCGGGTCGGGCGTCTGGCCGGTCGGGGCAGAGCCTTCCGACAGAAGGACGTCGCCATTCCAGAGAAAGACCGTCAGCTCGGCGCGCAGGGGCGGTGCCGTCTCTTCCTCGGGCGCAGGGATCGCGTTGGCCGCGCGCGGGGTGTGGCGGTTCTCGACATAGGTTTTCGACACCCGCCGCCCCAGCGCGTCATAGGCAAAGCGCGTGGCCTTGCGGCGCGTGGGCGAGGTTTCGGTCACCGAGATCAGCTGGTTCTGCGCGTCATAGGCATAGTCGGTGACGATGATGCCGCCCCAGCCGCGCTCGGCCCGGATGCGGTTGCCGGCATCGTCATAGCTGTAGTGGTTGTCACCCTGCATCAAGAGCCGCCCGCCCCGGACAGAGGCGTCCTCTGGCCGCGCGACACCAGACAGGATGTTACCGGCCGGATCGAAGGCAAAGACTTCCGGCGCGTCACCAGTGACCGCACGCAGTTGTTCGCGTGCATCATATTGATAGCGGCGCAGTCCGCGTGCCGTGTCACCGATGGCTGTGATGAGCCCCGAGGCGTCATGGCTGTAGGAGCGGGCAAAAACCGGATTCCGACCACCACGCCGAGTTGCGGTTTGCGACAGGATGCGGCCTTGCGGATCGTAATCGGTGCGTTGCGCAATCCCTTGGGTGGTGCGCTCCGTCTCGCGACCCAACCGGTCGCGGCGGATCGCAAACACAGTGCGGTCAAGAAAGCCAAGCCCGTCGAAATCGCCATTCTGATCATAGCGGAACGTGACATGGCGACCATCGGGCAACACCGTTGCCGTCCGCTCCCGGCGCGGGCTGTAGGCGTGGGTGATGGTCAGATCGTCTTGCGCTTCGCTGACAAGAAGCCCGCGTTCATCCCAGACAAAGCCAACCTTCCGGACCGGGTTTACCGCCGAGGTCATCTGACCCAGCAGGTCATAGCCATAGCTGGCCCAATCGGCGTCCGAACTGTCGCGACGCAACAGGCGACCAACCGCATCGCGCTTGAAGTGATGTTCGCGGTGGCCATCCCGGGCGAAGCTAACGAAACCGGCGGGGGAATAGCCGTACTGCTGCTTGCGACCGTCAAAGCCGGTCTCGGTTTCCAGGCGGTTGTCATCGTCGTAGGTCAGTTCGTAGCTTTCGCCGACCTCGTTGCGCAGCCGGATGAGATTCAGTTCTGAATCATAGGCATAGGCGAACCTTGACCCATCCGGATTGGTCCGACTGACGGGAAACGGCAGGGTCCCGTACTGCCATCCGGTTTCGCGGCCCACGGGATCTGAGAACTGCGTCAGATTGCCTTCGACATCATATGCCATACGTGTGCGACCGCCGTCGGGATGATCGACACGGACGATCCGGTCGCAGGCATCATAGGCAAAGCGCGTGGTCCCTGCCCCCTCGACCATTTCGCTGACGATGCGACCGAACCCGTCATAGTCGAACACCCGCTGCCCGCCCTTAGAGGTCCGTTCCTCCAGCAGGCGGGCCTCGGACGACCAGCGATAGCGCGCGATGGTCCCAAGCGCGTCACGTACGGCCAGAACCAGACCGCGTTCGTTGCGCAGGAAACTGACCGTATGGCCCGCGGCATCGGTGATCGCCGCCAGATTGGCGGCGGCGTCATATAGGTACTGCTGCGTGGCCCCCAGGGCGTCGGTCGTGCGGGCAATACTGTGGAAAGCCGGGCTGGATGGGTCTTCACTGGCATAGACAAACCCCGTCTTGCCGCCATCGGCGGCTACCGCCTCGACCAGCCGACCGAATGGGTCATGTGAGAAGCGGTCGGCCTTGCCCTCGGCATCAATTTGCGCGGTAACCTCGCCGAAGACGTTCCAGGACGTCTTCACGACATTGCCAAGGGGCGAAGTGACCTCGGTCACCAGCCCGATCCCGTTGGACCTGTAGGTCGTCGTCCGACCTTTCAGGTCGCTGACAAGGGTCAGGTTCTCGCCGCGCAAGTAGCTGATCTTGCGATAGTAAATGTCTCCGTCGCCCCAAGTCATCTCGCAGCGGGCTGCTGTCCCCAGGGCAAGGTCATCCCATTGAAAGTGGAAGGACAATCCACTGCGTCGAGTTTCCCGGACGATGAGTCCGTTCTCATAGTCATATCGAAACGGCGCACCCGCAGCATCAATGGCGGCAACAAGCTGATCATCCCTATAGTCGTAGCGGACCAGAGACTGGGCATCAGTCCCGCCTTGGCGCGAGATCGAGGACATGCGCCCCCGGTGATCCCGCGCCACCAAAAGCTCAATCCCCTCGCAGGTAGTGATCCGGCTTAACCCTGCTGCGTCATAGTCCAACGTCAAAGCATTGCCGTTGAAATCGGAAATCGAGTGCAACCTGCACTGGCTGGGGTCTTCCGGCGTTGGCGCCAAGCGATAGATCAGATCATCGGCGTCCCGCACCGCATACTGCCCGGCCTCACCGCGCCGGACCGTCAGCTTTTCTGCGCGATGATAGAAGGTCTCGCCCGGGTCAAGCTGCGGCAAATGGATCAGGCGGCCATGTTGCATGCGCAGAAGGGTGAAATCGGTGCCTCGCGCAAGGGCAAAATCGAAGGGATGGTGCCATTTCGCGCCCAGATCGCCGCCCGTCTGGGTCGAAGAGGAGATCCAGAACCTTTCCCAGATCACCGGAATCAATCCCGGAATGCGGAAATCGACTTCTGAGGTAAACAACTCTCCGGTCGCCACGTCGACCGGGTGGCCAGTGGTCATCCGGTTGCCCAGCCGCGCACCAGCCACACCCCCAAGAAGACCGCCGCCTACCTCACCGATGCGTTTGCCAAGTTCGCCGCCGAGCGCCTGACCGATCACTCCGCCAACGGCCGAACCCACCTGCGCACCCGCATATCCCAGCGCGACGGTCCCGGCAAAGTTGATCAGCCCACAAACGCCCCCGGCGACTACGGCGGCGGCGGCCCCGAAAACCAGGGCAACGGCAGTGCCGACGATGACCATGCCCTGGGCCAGTTCGACCAGCCATTCGGGGACTTCGCTTTCAATCTCCAGGTACTGGGCCGTCTCGGCACCGATGAACAGGTGATC
This sequence comes from Tabrizicola sp., assembly GCA_025458105.1. GTDB lineage: Bacteria > Pseudomonadota > Alphaproteobacteria > Rhodobacterales > Rhodobacteraceae > Tabrizicola. The sequence goes on from JALOTD010000030.1 coordinate 34,160, forward strand.
AATGTCCGAGCCAATGGTTCCGTCGCATTCTGTCTTGTCAGTGCGCCGTACCGCCGGAAAGGTGTTGATGAAGACGCTGTCGCTGCCCGTGGCAATCCGCTTGAGGCCATGGTTCTTGCAGGCGACGGTATCCTGGATCGCCCGGGCAGCAGGGATTCTGCCCGGACCGTAAAACACGTTGGGGGAGCCTGCGTTGATCGGTCCGCTGGGGCTCTTGATGGCTTCGCCGATGTACTTGCCCGCCAGGGCCATGCCGCCTGTCGCGGCAACTGCGCCCCCCACCGCCGCGATGACGGCCAACGCCGCGCCGCCTGTTGCAACTGTCGCCACCACTGCGACACCGATGGCCAGACCAACCACGGCACCGGCGATGAACCCGAACAGCGCCGAGGAATGCTCGATCTGGTGACCTACATGGGCGGCAGCAAGGGCGGCGGGCATCGAAGCTCTCAGCTGTTCCAGGACACGGATTGCAGGATTGACTCGAACGTCTTCTCAAGCGCGGGAAAGTCGCTGCGGGCCGCGGTGACCACGACTGTGCGCACCACTCGGGGGTTGGCGGGCGACTGGAAGAAGACCTGCCGCTGCTGCAGCATCACTCCCTGCGGCTTCATGCGAAAATCCAGCAACACGGCGGGCCTGCCGCCAAAGGCCACCGACTGACGGCTGACCAGGTCAAAGTCCTGGACCTTGGTCATCAGCTCTTTCAGCTGGCGGTTCACAAACCCGTCAAGGTCTTCATCCGCCTTCATCATGTCCTGCGAACACAGCACGTTCGGCGCAACCTTGCGCGCCGCACTGTGCGGTGCCACCCAGGTGATCATGCTGCGGTCTGCCCAGTCGGACGGAACAGTCAGGGTAAAGTCTTCAGTCACGCATTTGGGCATGCAATTGGTCCTGTGTCTTGAACGTCAAGGTCAGCCCGGAGGGGCTTCGCGTGGGTTGATCAGCGTCTGGCCCCCTTCGACCACGATGACGCCCTGGCCGATGTGGATGAAGTTCGCGTCATTGGCCTTCAAGAGGATGCTCGGGGCCTGGATCACGACCGCAGTCGCCGCCGTGATGCCGACCGCGCCGTCCGTGGAAACGGTCACGATGTCGTTCTTGACGGTCCGGTACTCCCCCGCCGACAGAACCTGTACGATGCGGTCGCCCGTTTCGATCACGGTCATTTCCTGGCCGGATTGCACCGTGGTCAGCTTGTCGCCCTTCACAGTCGTGGTGTGGGTTCCAGAGACAACCGTGACGCTTTGATTGCCCTCGGTTACGGTTGTACTGTAATCCTTGGTGATCGTCTCGGACTTGTTGCCCTTGACCGCTTCGGTGTGGTTGTTCTCGACGACGATGCTCTTGTTCCGCCCGATGGTTTCCACCTGATCGCGAGTCACATCCTTGCGCCGGTCGCGGCGGATCGTATGGCTCTCGTCGTTTTCGATAACCGTGTTGTGGTCCTTCTGGGCATGCATGAAGACCTCTTCACGCCCGGCCTGGTCTTCAAAGCGCAACTCGTTGAAGCCCGCCCCTTCATGGGTCTGGGTCCGGAAGGTCGAGACGGTCTTGTTGGCAGGAAGCGGGTACGGGACGGTCTGTTTGGCGTTATAGACGCACCCTGTGACGAGGGGTTTGTCTGGGTCGCCTTCGAGGAATTCGACGACGACCTCCATGCCGATCCTTGGGATGACCATGCCGCCCCAGCCCGCGCCGCCC
>JALOTD010000126.1 GCA_025458105.1 Tabrizicola sp.
TCTGGGTCAACGCCACCAACCTCTTCGACGCCGCCGCAGGCTTCGGCGGCGTCCGCGAATCCGGCTTCGGCCGCGAAGGCGGGTGGGAGGGCCTGATGGTCTACCTCAAGCCCGCCGCCAAATCCGCGGCCCTCAAACCCGCCCCCACCCCAGCGGCCCCCAGCGAGCCACAAGTCGACGCCCTAGACCGCACCGCCAAGATGTACATCGGCGGCAAACAGGCCCGCCCCGACAGCGGCTACTCGCAACCGGTCTACAGCCCCAAAGGCAAACTCCTCGGCCATGTCGGAATCGGCAACCGCAAGGACATCCGCAACGCGGTAGAGGCCGCCCACGCCGCCAAATCCTGGGCCAAAACCACCGCCTACAACCGCGCCCAGGTCCTCTACTTCATCGCCGAAAACCTCTCCGCAAGGCACCAAATACGACGGCCACGCCAAATCGGTCCCGATCCGCGGCATCGCGCTGGCGATGAACGAACCCACCGGCGTCATCGGCGCCCTCCTCCCCGACGAATGCCCCCTCCTCGGCCTCGTCTCCGTCATGGCCCCCGCCATCGCGATGGGCAACACCGTGATCCTCGTCCCCGGAGCCGCCCCCCTCAGCGCCACCGACTTCTACCAAGTACTCGACACCTCCGACGTGCCCGCCGGGGTCGTCAACATCGTCACCGGCCCCGCCTCCGACCTGGCGAAAGCGCTCTCCGGCCACATGGACGTCGACGCGGTGTGGAGCTTCTCCTCCCACCCCCTTTCCGCCCTCATCGAGCGCGAAGCCGCCGGGAACCTCAAACGCACCTGGGTCAACCACGGGAAGGCGCGGAACTGGATGGGCCCCGAGGGCGAAGGCCGGACGTTCCTGTCCCATGCCACCGAGGTCAAGACCGTCTGGGTGCCGTATGGGGAGTGAGGGCTCCACCAGCGTAGGGTGCGCTACAGCGCACCAGCCGACGGTGCGCTGTAGCGCACCCTACGCAAGCGCTTCGCCTATTTTTTTGGAGGGACAATGGGAACGAACTGGCTTTACGTTTGCGTCAAAACGCTGCTGGAAGCCTACTCCAAGTATGACGACTGGCAGAGCAGGACCTTGACGCAGTTTTCGATGCTGCTTGAGTTTCTTGTCGCAGAGCGCTTGTTGCTTGGGGATCTTGAGGAATGGAAGAACAAGGACATAAAATCGCTTAGAATTCTTGCTTCTGACCTGACCGAAGAAGGCAAAGCTCTGTTCTCTCCCCCAATCAACGCCTACTTCAAATGGTTGAAAGCCAATGACCGGGATACACGGAAACCGATCTCGATGCGCAGCCTTGTGAACGGGCTCAAAAAAGTACGGGAGCAGAAACCAATCATCTGATCGCAATCGTAGGGTGCGCTACAGCGCACCGCCCCGGCCAGCCACCCCCGATTCGCCCCCCAAGGTTAACGCCCCACCACCCAGACGCGCGTAGAGACGGAAGGAAGACGCAAGGAAGACGGATTCAAGACACCCGTCTCCCTCCAAATCCCCCGGATTAATCCAGCGTTCCCAAGCCCTTGGCAGAGTTTCTTGCGGCCCCTTCCGCCGCCCTTGCGGCCATGATACCGACGCCAGAATGACCTCCTCCCGCAACCCCGTCAAAGGCATCTGGCTCATGATCGCCGCCGTCGCCGCCTTTGCGGCGCAGGACGGGTTCTCCAAACATCTCGCGTCGGAATACTCGACACTGATGATCATCATGATCCGCTACTGGGCCTTCGCCGGGTTCGTGATCCTTCTGGCGCTGAACCGGCCCGAGGGTCCCCGCGCCGCGATCCGGTCGGCCCGGCTGCCCGCGCATCTGGTGCGGTCGGTTCTTCTGGTCGCGGAAATCTGTTTGATTGTCTGGGGTTACACCCTGATCGGCCTGATCGAAAGCCATGCGGTCTTTGCCATCTGCCCGCTGTTGATCGTGGCCCTTTCCGGCCCGGTCCTGGGCGAGCGGATCTCGTGGCAGCGCTGGGCGGCGGTGGCGGCGGGCCTTGTCGGCGTGCTTGTCATCCTGCGGCCGGGGGTCGGCGTCTTTTCCTGGGCGGCGCTCCTGCCCTTCGCCTCGGCGCTGCTGTTTGCCACCTATTCCGTTCTGACCCGGCTGACCACGCGGGACGAGCCGACCTTCCCCGCCTTCTTTTGGCCCGGCGTGATCGGGGCCGTCCTGATGACCGCCATCGGCCTGCCGCAGCTGGAGCCCATCGCCCCCAGGGACAGCGCCTATCTTGCCATATATTGCGGGCTGTCGATCCTGTCCCACTGGCTGTTGTTGAAATGCTATGAACAGATCGAGGCCGCGCGGGTCCAGCCCTATGCCTATCTGCAGATCGTCTTCGTCACGATCATCGGCCTGACAATTTATGGCGAGGCGCTGGAATTGCCCGTCGCCCTGGGGACGCTGATCATCGTCGCCGCCGGACTTTACGCCCTGTCGCAAGAACGCAGACCCGCATGACGACGCCGCAGAACACCCGCCTTGGCATCTGGCTGATGATCGCGACCACCGTGGTTTTTGCCGCGCAAGACGGGATCTCGCGCCACTTGGCCAGCGAGTACAACGTGATGATGGTCGTCATGCTGCGCTTCTGGTTCTTTGCGCTGTTCGTCATCGCGCTGGCCGCCCGCGCCCCCGGCGGTTTGCGCGCGGCCAGCCGGTCGGCCTTTCCCTGGGTGCAGCTGGCCCGCGGCCTGATCCTGGTGGCCGAGATCTGCGTCATGGTCGTGGGCTTCGTGAAGCTGGGCCTGATCGAGGCGCATGCCGTCTTCACCTGCTACCCCTTGCTGATCGCCGCCCTCTCTGGCCCGATCCTGGGGGAAAAGGTCGGCTGGCGGCGCTGGACAGCCATTCTGGTGGGCTTTGCCGGGGTCCTGATCATCCTGCAGCCGGGCTATGCCGTCTTCTCGCCCTGGGCGCTCGTGCCCTTGCTCGCGGCCTTCATGTTCGCGCTTTACGGGCTTCTGACCCGCTATGTCGCCCGCAAGGACCCTGCCCCGGTCAGCTTTTTCTGGACCGGCGTGGTCGGAGCCTTGGCGATGACGCCCTTTGGCCTCGCGACCTGGACCTGGATGACCCCTGCCGACTGGGCCTGGATGGGCACGCTTTGCTGCACGGCCGTCCTAGGGCATTGGCTCCTCATCCGCGCGTTTGCTGTGGCGGAAGCCTCGGCAATCCAGCCGTTCGCCTACCTGCAGCTGGTCTTCGCCTCTGGCATCGGGCTCGTCATCTTCGATGAATCCTTGCGGGCCAATGTGGCAGTCGGGGCGGGCATCGTCGTCGCGGCAGGGGTCTTCACCCTCTGGCGGCAGCGGGTGCGCGAGAAGGCAGGACTGGCGTGACAGTTGCCCCCTTCGCGCCCGGCGCGTAAAAGCGCCTTGACCGAAGCAGGAGACCCACCGATGCCAGCCCCGAAACCCGTCGTCCTCTGCATCCTCGACGGCTGGGGCATCGGTCCGAACCCTGAAACCAGCGCGCCCGCCCAGGCGCATGTGCCGACATTCAACCGTCTTTGGGCCACCTGCCCGCATGCGACGCTGACGACTTTCGGGCCGGATGTGGGCCTGCCGACCGGGCAAATGGGCAATTCGGAAGTGGGGCACACCAACATCGGCGCGGGCCGCGTGGTGGCGATGGACCTTGGGGCCATCGACCTGGCGGTCGAAGATGGCAGCTTTGCCAGGAACCCCGCGATCCTGGACTTTGCCACAAAGGTGAAGGCCGCTGGCGGTACAGCGCATCTGATCGGCGTCGTCTCGGATGGGGGCGTGCATGGGCATGTGAACCATATCCTCGCCGCCTGCCGGGCCATCACGGCGCTGGGGGTTCGTGTTGCACTGCATGCAGTGACGGATGGGCGCGATGTGGCCCCCTCCTCGGCCCAGGGGTTTGTCGAGGCGCTGGTCAAGCGGTTGCCCTATGGGGCGAGCATCGCCACTGTCACGGGTCGCTATTGGGCGATGGACCGCGACAACCGCTGGGAACGCGTCAGCCGCGCCCATGACGCGATGGTGCATGCGCGCGGCGAGACGGCTCCTGACCCGCTTACCGCCATTTCGAACAGCTATGCCAAAGGCGAGACCGACGAGTTCCTCGCCCCGACAGTGATCGACGGCTACCACGGGGCGCGAGACGGCGATGGGCTGTTCTGCCTGAACTTCCGCGCCGACCGCGCGCGCGAAATCCTGGCGGCGATCGGCGACCCCAGCTTCGCGGCCTTCGATACCGGAACCCGCCCCAAATGGTCGGCGCTTCTGGGGATGGTCGAATATTCCGACCTCCACAACGCCTACATGGCCACGGCCTTCCCCAAGCGCATTCTTGTCAACACGCTGGGCGAATGGGTGGCGAGCCATGGTCTCACCCAGTTCCGGCTGGCCGAGACCGAGAAATACCCCCATGTCACCTTCTTCCTGAACGGCGGGCGCGAGCAGCCCTATCCGGGCGAAGACCGCGCCATGCCGCCCAGCCCCAAGGTCGCGACCTATGACCTGCAACCCGAGATGAGCGCGGACCAGGTCTCCGACCACTTTGTTGCGGCCATCGAGAAAGGGTACGACCTGATCGTCGTGAACTACGCCAACCCGGACATGGTCGGGCACACCGGCAGCCTTCCTTCGGCAATCAAGGCGTGTGAGGCGGTGGACCGCGGCCTGACCCTGGCGCTGGCGGCACTGCAAGCCAAGGGGGGCGCGATGATCGTTACCGCAGACCACGGCAACTGCGAGGTCATGGTCGATCCCGTCACCGGCGGCCCGCACACTGCGCATACGACAAACCCGGTTCCGGTGATCCTCGTCGGCGGCCCCCCCGGCGCGACCCTGCGCGACGGACGGCTTGCCGATCTTGCACCGACACTTCTGCAATTGATGGGCCTTACCCAGCCGCCGGAAATGTCCGGTCAGACCCTGATCCAATGATCCGCATCGCGGCCCTGCTTGCGCTTCTTGCAGTTCCGGCCCAGGCGCAGTCCGTGGCCGAGCAGGCGGCCCGCGCTTCGTCCGAACTTCAGGCCGCCGTCGCAGCCCTTGAGGCCGCGACCGAGGCCCGGGATCGGGTCTCGGCCCTGACCCAGACGATCCGCGCCTATGAGGAAGGTCTGTCCGCCCTGCGCAGCGCGCTGCGGGAAGCGGCCCTGCGCGAAACCACCTTGACCCGTGCCTTTGAGGCAAAGCGTGGCAATATCGGTCGCCTCCTTGGCGTCATGGCCACGATGGAGGCGAACCCCGGACCGCTTTTGCTGTTGCACCCCGAGGGCGCGCTTGGCACGGCACGCTCGGGCATGGTGATGGCCGATGTCACCCCAGCCCTGCAGGCCGAGGCGGAACGGCTGAAGACAGAACTTCAGGAGCTGGCCGACCTGCGCGCCTTGCAGCTTTCAGCCGGGGACACGCTGGAGGCAGGCCTTGCCGCAGCGCAGACGGCGCGGACGGCGCTGTCGCAGGCGATCTCGGACCGGACCGACCTGCCGCGCCGCTTTACCGAAGACCCCGAGACGCTGCGCCTTCTTCTGGAAAGCGCCGATACGCTGGATGCCTTTGCGGCGGGGCTTGCGGAAGACAATTCCATTGTGCCGGGGTTTGCCGAGCAGAAGGGTGCATTGCCGCTTCCCGTGCTGGGCACGGTCCTGCGCAAACCGGGTGAGGCCGATGCCTCAGGCGCCCGCCGCCCGGGCCTGACGCTGGCCACCCAGGACCGCGCCCTGGTCACCGCGCCATGGCCTGCGACGATCCGTTTCCGTGGCCCTCTGCTCGACTACGGAAATGTGATGATCCTCGAGCCCGGAGACGGCTATCTGTTGGTTCTCGCGGGGCTGGACGTCCTTTACGGCGAGGTGGGCGAAGTGGTTGCGGCCGGTGCCCCCCTTGGCCTTATGGGAGGCACATCGGCTGCGTCGACCGAATTCATGACGACGGTGACAGATGGCTCTGGCGGCGTCGGCACGGAAACGGTTTATATGGAACTCAGATTGGGCGCTCAGCCGGTGGACCCGCTGCCGTGGTTCAAGGCAACCGCCCGCACAGGAGACTGACCTCGCATGAAAAAGCTCATGATGGCCGCCATTGGCGGGACTGTGGCCGGAGTGGTGGCAACCACGCAGATCGCCGGACCGCTTCTGGCGCAGGAAACCAGCAGTCAGGGGTCGGTCTACGAACAGCTTGATTTGTTCGGCGACATCTTCGAACGCATCCGCGCGCAGTACGTCGAAGAGGTATCGACCGAAGAACTGGTGACGGCTGCCATCAATGGCATGCTCACCTCGCTGGACCCGCATTCCAGCTACCTCTCCGCCAAGGACTTCGAAGACATGCAGGTCCAGACCCGTGGGGAGTTCGGCGGGCTTGGCATCGAGGTGACGCAGGAAGAAGGCTTCATCAAGGTCATTTCGCCGATGGACGGTACGCCGGCGGCGAAGGCGGGAATTCTGGCGGGCGACTTCATTACTCATGTGAACGGCGAATCCGTGCTGGGCCTGGTGCTGGACGACGCCGTCGAAATGATGCGCGGCCCCGTCGGGTCGGAAATCATCATCACCGTGGTCCGCGAAGGCGTTACCGAACCTTTCGACGTCTCGATCATCCGTGACACGATCAAACTCACCGCCGTGCGCGGACGCGTTGTTGGCAATACCGTGGTCCTGCGGATCACCACCTTCAACGACCAGACCACCTCGGGCATGAAGACCGAATTGCAGAAAGGCATCGACGAGCTTGGCGGCATGGACAAGCTGGACGGCGTCGTCCTTGACCTGCGCAATAACCCCGGCGGTCTTTTGAACGAAGCCATCTCGGTCTCGGACGCTTTCCTGGAAAAGGGCGAGATTGTCTCGACCCGTGGCCGCGAAGCTGGAACCGGCGACCGTTACAGCGCCCAGCCGGGCGACCTGATCTCTGGCAAGCCTATTGTCATGCTGATCAACGGCGGCTCGGCCTCGGCCTCGGAAATCGTGGCAGGTGCCTTGCAGGACCACCGCCGTGCGATCGTGGTCGGCACCAAGAGCTTCGGCAAGGGTTCGGTCCAGACCCTGATCCCGCTGCGCGGCGACGGGGCAATGCGTCTGACCACGGCGCGCTATATTTCACCCGATATCGTCGTGAACCAACCCGCCCCGAAACCCCCGGCAACCGAGGAAGAGGAGGCTGCTTCCGCAGCAGCACGCGACCGGTCCGAGGCCAGCTTGCGCGGCGCGATCTCGAATGACTCGATGACGGACGAAGAAAAGCGCCTGTATGAAGAGGAACTCGCCCGCGCCGAAGAAGCGGCCAAACTGCGGGACGAGGACTATCAGCTGGCCTATGCCGTCGACATCATCAAGGGGCTGACCGCCATCGCGCCGGAAGAACCCTGAGGCATGGTCGACGCGGAAAGCCTGCCTTACCGCCCTTGCGTGGGCGTCGTGCTGATCGACGCCCGCGGCATGGTCTTTGCCGGCCAGCGGATCGACAGCCCTTCGCCCGCCTGGCAGATGCCGCAGGGCGGGATCGACGAAGGCGAAAAGCCGCGTGAAGCCGCCTACCGCGAGCTCTGGGAAGAAACCGGGGTCACCCGCGACAAGGTGGAGTTTGTCGGCAAGACCCACGGCTGGGTGACCTACGACCTGCCACCCGAACTTCTGGGCAAAGTCTGGGGTGGCAAGTTCCGGGGGCAAAAGCAGAAGTGGTTCCTGTTCCGCTTCACCGGCCAGGACAGCGACATCAAGATCGCGACCGACCACCCCGAATTCAGCACCTGGCGCTGGATCACTGCCGACGAGATGGTCGACAGCATCGTTCCCTTCAAGCGCGCGGTCTACGACGAGGTCGTCCGCAGCTTCCGCGCCTATCTCGCTTGATCGGGCGTCAGGGGGGCCAGCGCCTTGGCAAAGATCGCGGCGACCCGGGCCTGTGCCTCGCGGTAGGACCCAAAATCCTTGGCAAAGCTCTTGATCCCGAACTTCGTCGCCATCACAAGCTCTGCCACCTGATCGGGCGTTGCCTGCAATCCCCGCAGGCTCATCCGGCCGTCAGCCACGCCTGCCGCAATCCAAGCCGCGATATGCGCTGTGATCCGGGCATGGGCCTCTTGCACCTCGATCTGGTTGAACGGCGTGTCGGCCGACAGGATTTCATCGGCATGGGGCGAGTTCAGCATCGCCTCCACCGCCTCGCCGTCGATGGCATGGAAGGCCGCAAGCAGCGTTTCGGCGATCGGTCCCCCGGCATCAAGAACCCGCGCAACCTCGCGCTCGGCCCGCTGGAAATGCGTCCGGACCAGCGCGTTGAAGATATCTTCCTTGCCGCAATAGCGCAGGTACAGCGCTGGCCGCGACATGCCCGCACCCTTGGCGATGTCTTCCATCGACGTGCGCTTCAGCCCATAGCGGGCAAATGCCACAAAGGCTGCCCGCAGGATGGCGGCATCCTTCGGATCGACGGAAGTCTCGGGGTCCAACGTCATATCTCCATATTGCAGAGCACGGGCCATCCGTCAAATCAGTGATTGACACACTGACATTTCAAGTACAATTTGTCAGAAACAGGAGGCCAGACATGCCCGTGACGCTCACAATAAACGGAACTTCCCGTGACATCGACCTACCGCCCGAGGTTCCGCTCTTGTGGGCGCTGCGCGACGGCCTGGGGATGACCGGCACAAAGTTCGGTTGCGGCGTGGCGGCCTGCGGGGCCTGCACCGTGCTGATCGGCGGGCAGGCGGTCCGGTCCTGCCAGGTTCCGCTGTCCGACGTTTCGGGCGCTGTCACCACGATCGAGGGGCTGGGCCAGCCCGACAACCTCGCCCCTCTGCAAGAGGCCTGGATCAAGCACCAGGTCGCGCAGTGCGGCTACTGCCAGTCGGGCCAGATCATGCAGGCGGCGGCACTTCTGGCCGAAACTCCAGAACCCACCGACCAGGACATTGATGCCGCGATGCAGGGCAATCTCTGCCGGTGCGGCACCTACCCCCGGATCCGCGCGGCGATCCATGACGCCGCGCTCATGATGAAGGCGGGCTGACATGGCAAACTGGAAGAAGATCACCCGCCGGTCGTTCCTGGTGTTCGGCGCCGCTGTCGCAGGCGGCGCGGCCTTTGGCGCTTACAAGGTGGCCGAAGTGCCGGAAAACCCGCTGACACCCAGCGCGGACGCCATCCCGCTGAACCCCTGGGTCATCATCAACGGTGACGGCATTACCGTCATCGCCCCGCGCGCCGAGATGGGACAGGGCATCTCCACCACTCTGGCCGCGCTGGTCGCCGAGGAGCTGGATGTCGACTGGCAACAGGTCCGCGTGCTGCACGGCCCGCCCGCCCAGGCCTACTACAACGCGGGCTTCGTCGACCGCATGTCGAACGAGCCGGATTTTTTCCTGTCCCAGCAGCCCAAATCTCACAACGCGATCCTTGCGGCGGTGCCCAAGATCTTCTCGCTGCAGATAACGGGCGGGTCGACTGGCGCCATCGGCGGCTTTGTCCAGATGCGGCTGGCCGGGGCCGGCGCGCGTGAGGCGCTGAAGGCCGCCGCCGCCAAGCGCCTGGGTGTCGCGCCCGAGACGCTGAAGACCGAAGGCGGCAAGGTGATCGGCGAGAAGACCTTCACCTATGCCGAACTGGCGGCAGAAGCCGTCGACATGGTGCCTGCCGACGTCGAACTGCGCGATCCCTCGACCTGGCGCTTTGTCGGCAAGGCGATGCCCCGCCTGGACATGGTGGCGAAATCCACCGGGACCGAAACCTTCGGCATCGACATCTGGCTGCCCGGGATGAAATTCGCCACCGTCCGGATGAACCCCAAGCGCGGCGGCGCGATGCTGGGCTTTGATCCCGGCCCCGCGCTGGACATGCCGGGGGTCGATCAGGTGATCGGCCTGGGAAACGGCATTGCCGTGATCGCCTCCAACACCTGGACGGCGATGCAGGCCGCAGCGCTGGTCACGGTGGACTGGGGCCCGGCCGACTATCCCGCCGATACCGCGAAGATCATGGCGCAGATCGAGACCGCCTTCCGCACCGAACCCGACTCGCGCCTGCGCGATGACGGCGATGTCGAGGCGGACCTGGCCAAGGGCGAAGTAATCGAGGCCGAGTACCGCATCCCCTTCCTCGCCCATGCCTCGATGGAACCATGGAACGCGACCGCCTGGCTGAAGGACGACGGGTCCGTTGAGGTCTGGGCCGGGAACCAGGCCCCGATCATGACGCGCGACGCGGTGGCGGCGGCCCTTCGGATCGACGCAGACCGCGTGACGCTGCACACACCCGTCATGGGCGGCGGCTTTGGCGGGCGGACGGACCCGGTCCCGGCGGTCCTTGCCGCGCGCGTAGCGGCAGCCCTGCCCGGCACTCCGGTCAAGGTGACCTGGAGCCGCGAAGAGGACATGACGCAGGACTACTACCGCCCCGCCGCGATTGCGCGGATCACCGGGCGGCTGGAGGGCGGCAAGCCCACCGCGCTTTGGGGCCGGACCGCCGCGCCCTCGGCGGCGCGGAACGCCATGGCCCGGCTGATCGGCTTCGCGCCTCCGGGCCCGGATCGCGGCACGGTGGAAGGCGGCTTCGACCAGCCCTACGGCCTGCCGCACTATCGCTACGACGGCCACATCGCCGACCTCTCGGTGCCCTTGGGCTTCTGGCGGTCCGTCGGCAATTCGATGAACGCCTTCTTCCTGGAAAGCTTCATCGACGAGATGGCCCATGCCGCCGGGGCCGACCCGCTGGCCTTCCGGCTAGAGCTGATGAAGGACACCCACGCCCCGTCTGCCGCGCTTCTGGAAACCGTCCGCGACATGTCCGGCTGGGACAGCCTGAAACGCCCCGGCTTCGGGCGCGGGGTCGCCTTCTGCTATTCCTTCGGCACGCCGGTCGCGCAGGTGCTGGAAGTGCAGGACACCGAAGCCGGCATCAAGCTGACCCGCGCCTGGATCGCCTGCGACCCGGGGCTGGCGATGGACCCTTCGATCATCGAGGCGCAGATGACCGGGGCGATGGTCTACGGGCTGTCGGCCGCCGTGCAGGGCGCGATCAATTTTGCCGACCAGCAGGTGGTCGAGCAGAACTACTGGGACTACGACCCGCTGCGCATGCACACGACCCCCAGCTTTCAGGTGAAGATCCTGCAGAACAACGGCACTTTCGGCCATATCGGCGGCGTGGGCGAACCCGGAACGCCCCCCGCCGCTCCGGCGCTTGCCAACGCGCTTTACGACCTGACCGGCACCCGCGCCCGTGAGCTGCCGTTGAACAAGACCTTTACGTTCGCGGTCTGACCCTGGCATCGGCCCGCGTCCTGCGGGCCGATCTGCCGCTTTTCCGCGCTGCGGCGAAACCCATGTTCGCCGGGGGCAAGGCAGCACGGAACGGCGGTCCATGTGCCGGGGATTGCCCGGCATTTCCGCCTTTTCTCCCGGTTTCTCCGAGCAATCGCTTGAATTCTGCCCCTTTCCCGCGCTAACGACCCGCGCAACCGGCAGGCGTCCTGCCTGCTCTGAAAGGTCTGTCCCATGTCGCTTGCCAACCACGCCCCGATCCCGGAACTCTATGTCTCGTATGACAGTGCCCAGAAGCTGAAGGTCGAGGCCGGGAACCTTCTCTCCTGGGACCTGACCCCGCGCCAGATCTGCGACCTGGAGCTTCTGATGAACGGCGGCTTCCATCCGCTGAAGGGCTTCATGGGCCAGGC
>JALOTD010000031.1 GCA_025458105.1 Tabrizicola sp.
GGCTCCAATCGCGGCTTCGGCCGCCTTGATCGCTGCATCGGCTTGGGCGATATCAGCCCCGCCCGCCTGCGCCATATCGGGACGACCGCCGCCGCCCTTACCGCCGAGCACCTCCGCTGCGGCCTTGACCAGCGTCACGGCGGAAAGCTTGGCGGTCAGGTCTGCGGTGACGCCGGCGGCCACGGCAGGCTTCGCGCCGGTGTCGGCGATGAGGAGCACGGCACCCGAGCCGAGGCGGGCCTTCATCTCGTCGATCAGCGCCGGAAGGTCCTTGCCCGAGACGCCCGAAAGCACTTGAGCAACGAACTTCACCCCGTTGATTTCCTTGGCTTCCGGGCCTGCCGCCTTGCCACCCATCGCGACCTCGCGGCGGAGCTGCGCGACCTCATTCGCCAGCGCCTTGCGTTCATCGAAGAGCGTACGAATGCGGTCGGCAAGCTCGCTCGCCGGGGCTTTGATGATCGCCGCGATGTCGTTCAGCCGGGCATCCTGCTGACGCAGGTGGTCCAGGGCGGCCTGTCCGGTCAACGCCTCGATCCGGCGGACGCCGGCGCTGGACGCGCTTTCCGAAAGGATCACCATCGCGCCGATGTCCCCGGTGCGCTGCACATGGGTGCCACCGCAGAGTTCAAGGGAATAGGTCTTGCCATCTGTTCCCTTGCCGGACCCCTCCAGCGCGCCCATCGAGACAACGCGGACTTCCTCGCCGTATTTCTCGCCAAACAGCGCCTGCGCCCCGATGGCGCGGGCGTCGTCGGGGGTCATGATCCGGGTCTCGACCGGGGAGTTCTGGCGGATGAAGGCGTTGACCTCGGCTTCGATCGTCTGCAGGTCAGGGGCCGAGATCGCCGCCGAATGGCTGAAGTCAAAGCGCAGGCGGTCGGCGGCGTTGAGGCTGCCCCGCTGGGCGACGTGATCGCCAAGGGTGCGGCGGAGCGCCTCGTGCAAGAGGTGCGTCGCCGAGTGGTTCGCGCGGATCGCGGAACGTCGGCTGTGCGCGACCTCCAGCTTCGCGGGTTGTCCTTTCAGAACAGTGCCGTCCGTGACCTTCGCGATGTGGATGAAGACCCCGGCGGCCTTCTTGACATCGGTCACCTCCGCCGTGCCGGTCTGGGTCCGGATTAGCCCCGCGTCACCGACCTGGCCACCGCTTTCGGCGTAGAACGGGGTCTGGTTGACCACGATCTGCACGGTCTGCCCGGTCTGCGCGTCGCCCACCACCGCGCCGTCACGGATCAATGCCGTAACTACACCTTCTGCCGTTTCCGTGTCGTAGCCAAGGAACTCGGTCACGCCATTCTCTTCGGCGATCTCGAACCAGATCTTCGCATCGCCCGCCGCCCCGGTGCCCGACCAGGCGGCGCGGGCCTTGGCCTTCTGCTCGGCCATCGCGGCGTCGAAGCCTTTCACATCGACCTCTCGGCCCTTCTCGCGCAGCGCGTCCTGGGTCAGGTCCAGCGGGAAGCCGTAGGTGTCGTAAAGCTTGAACGCCGCCGCGCCCGGCAGCGCCGCCCCTTCCGCAAGGCCCGAAAGCTCGTCGTCCAAAAGCCGCAGTCCACGGTCAAGTGTTTGTTTGAACTTGGTCTCCTCGGTCCGCAGCGTCTCTTCGATAAGAGACTGGGCGCGTGAAAGCTCCGGATAGGCCCCACCCATCTGGCGGACCAGCGCGGGGACCAAACGGTGCATCACCGGGTCCTGCGCGCCCAGCATGTGGGCGTGACGCATCGCGCGGCGCATGATGCGGCGGAGGACATAGCCGCGCCCTTCGTTCGAGGGCATCACGCCATCGGCAATCAGGAAGGAGGTGGAGCGCAGGTGGTCGGCGATAACGCGGTGGTGGATTTTTCCAGGCCCGTCAGGGTCTTGCGACGTGACGTTCGCGCTGGCCTCGATGAGGGAGCGCATCAGGTCGGTGTCGTAGTTGTCGTGCTTGCCCTGCAGAAGCGCCCCAATCCGCTCCAGCCCCATGCCGGTGTCGATCGACTGCATCTCCAAGGGGACCAGCCGCCCGTCCGCGAACTGTTCGTTCTGCATGAAGACGTTGTTCCAGATCTCGATGAACCGGTCGCCGTCTTCTTCGGCGCTGCCCGGAGGGCCGCCCCAGATGTGGGGCCCGTGGTCGTAGAAGATCTCGGTGCAGGGGCCACAGGGGCCGGTCGGGCCCATCCGCCAGAAGTTGTCGTCGCTTGCAATCCGGATGATCCGGTCGTCGGTCAGGCCCGAGACCTTCTTCCAGATCCCGGCCGCCTCATCGTCGGTGTGGTAGACGGTGACCAGCAGCTTGTCCTTCGCGAGGCCAAAGTCCTTGGTCAGTAGCTCCCATGCGAAGGCAATGGCCTGTTCCTTGAAGTAGTCGCCGAAGCTGAAATTCCCCAGCATTTCGAAGAAGGTATGGTGCCGCGCAGTGTAGCCCACGTTGTCGAGGTCATTGTGCTTGCCGCCTGCCCGCACGCATTTCTGCGCGGTCGTCGCGCGCTTGTAGTCGCGCGTCTCGACCCCGGTGAAGAGGTTCTTGAACTGCACCATGCCAGAGTTCGTGAACATCAGCGTGGGATCGTTCCGAGGCACCAGGGGTGAGCTGTCGACGACCCGATGGTCGTTGCGGCGGAAGAAGTCGAGGTAGGTGGAGCGGATGTCGTTCAGCGAGGCCATCTGGGCGCGGGTCCTTGAGCAGAAACGGAAATTCAGCCCGCCTCATGTAGCGGCACGGGCGGGGCCTGTCCACCGCGACGGGCCGGGACAGCAATTGGCGCAGGCGGCGGGTTGGATGGAAGGGTTGGCACGACATGAAAACTGTCTGACCGGGGTCGTGCTATGGCGAGACCTGCGCGCGCTAACCCATTGCGAGCGCAGTGTTAATCGACCCGATTAACGAAAGGTGTCGAGTCTGGCATCTGTCTGGTACCCGTCTGGCGTTCGTCTGGCGGGGGGCTGGAATACCGAGCGGCCCGCATGCCGTGCACCACGTTTCCCGAATCAATCCGACGGGCGGGCGGGCCCGAAGGAAAGGGCCGGAGACTTGCGCCTCCGGCCCCGTTCCTCTGCCGCTTGGCCAGAGCGTCACTCGTCCAGAACGTCGCCGCCCTCGTCACCGCCGGCCATGGTAAAGTCCAGCCCATTCGCGGCACGGATCTTGTCTTCAATTTCCATCGCCACGCCTGGATTCTGTTTCAGGAAGGCCTTCGCGTTCTCACGCCCCTGGCCGATCCGTTCGTCCTTGAAGGAGTACCAGGCGCCCGATTTCTCCACGACCCCGGCCTTGACGCCGATGTCGATCAACTCGCCGGTCTTGGAGATGCCCTCGCCATACATGATGTCGAATTCGATCTGCTTGAAGGGGGGCGCGACCTTGTTCTTCACCACCTTGACACGGGTGGTGTTGCCCACGACCTCATCCCGGTCCTTGATTGCGCCGATGCGGCGGATGTCGAGACGGACGGAGGCGTAGAATTTAAGCGCGTTGCCGCCGGTGGTGGTTTCGGGGTTGCCGAACATCACGCCGATCTTCTGGCGGATCTGGTTGATGAAGATCACCATGCAGTTCGACCGGCCAATGCTGGCGGTGAGCTTCCGCATGGCTTGTGACATCAGGCGGGCCTGGGAGCCCATCTGCATGTCGCCCATGTCGCCTTCGATCTCGGACTTCGGCACCAGCGCGGCCACGGAGTCGACGACCACCAGACTGACGGCACCCGAGCGGACCAGGGTATCGACGATCTCCAACGCCTGTTCCCCCGTATCAGGCTGGGAAATCAGCAGTTCGTCCAGGTTCACGCCCAGCTTCTTGGCGTATTGCGGGTCCAGCGCATGTTCCGCGTCGACAAAAGCGCAGACGCCGCCCTTTTTCTGTTCCTCTGCCACCACATGCAGGGTCAGCGTGGTCTTGCCCGAGCTTTCCGGCCCGTAGATCTCGACGATCCGGCCCTTGGGCAGACCGCCGATGCCAAGCGCGATGTCGAGTCCAAGCGAGCCAGTCGAGGTCGCCTCGATCTCCATCGCCGGGCTGTCGGCGCCAAGCTTCATGATCGAGCCCTTGCCGAACTGGCGTTCGATCTGAGCCAGCGCCGATTCCAGAGCCTTTGCCTTGTCCATATCCCGCTTCCCACCAAGGTCGAGGAGGTTTGCCACCGCCATGTCGTTCTCCTTATTTCACAGCCACCCATGGGCGGCAATCCTGCCACGTGTTCCCCAAGTGTTCTCATCGGTATGAGGACAAATGCGGAACATTTCAATCAAAATCTTAACCATCCCAGCTTTTGCCTGCTTTGGTTAAGGGTTAGTTTACGCCGCCGTCCGAAACCGGAGGCGAGATGGGAAATTTTGTCCGAAGGGTGAGACATGCTGGTGTTCTGGGAAGAAAGGCTGGCCCTGCTGGCCACGCCAAAGACCGGATCGGCGGCGATTGCGGCGGCGCTCGAATCACTCGCGGCAGTGTCCGTCCAGCGTCCGCCCGAGCTGAAGCATACCTCGGTGCGGGCGTACCGGCAGTTCATCGGACCCTATCTGGAAGCCGCAACCCGCGAAACGTTCGCCGTCGTCGCCCTGATGCGTGAGCCGCGCGATTGGTTGGGGTCATGGTACCGGTTCCGGCAGCGCGAGGAGACGCCAGCGGACCTCTCGACCCTGGGCATGAGCTTCGATGACTTCGTACAGGCCTGGTGCCAGACGCCGCGACCGGCCTTTGCCGAGGTCGGCAGTCAGGCAGAGTTCCTTGCGGCGGGGGACGGTCCGGGGCTGGACCGGCTGTTCCGGTATGAGGATATAGGATCCTTCGTCCATTTCCTGGAAGAACGGCTGGGCTGCGAGATCATCCTTCCACGCCTGAACGTCTCGCCGCCCGGAGCGACGGAGCTGGCGCCCGCAACCGAGCGGATGCTGCAGGAGGTCGCGGCGGCGGATTACAGGCTCTACGGGTCCTTGCAAGGCTAGGCGCGCGGTTGCCGGTCGGGTCTTCGGGACATGACAGGACGGCGGAAACGCGGTATCGGTGAGGAAAGGGGCCAGGAGAGCCCGTGAGGCAGAAAGGGCGGAGACGATGACCTATGGGATGATGACGCGGCGCGGGATGCTCTTGGGCGCCGGCGCGCTTGGGCTGGCGGCCTGCAACAACGGGATCGGGTCGAACGGCGGCGCGCAGATCGACGCGCGGGTCGATGCGACGCAGAGTTTCCTGTTCAGCCGGTATCCGGGCACGCAGGATCTGGCGGCGCGGGCGAACGGCGTCCTTTACATGCCCCTGATGACCGAGGCGGGCTTTGGCATCGGCGGGGCCTTCGGGCGAGGTGCGCTGCGGATCCAGGGGGCTACGGTCGACTACTACTCGGCCGCCAAGGGAACCATCGGGCTGCAGATCGGGGCGCAGCAGTATGCGCATGCCCTGTTTTTCATGACGCCCGAAGCGCTGGAGGAATTCCGTCGGGCGTCCGGCTGGGCGGCGAGCGGCGAGGTCCGCTATGCGACGCCGGAGCAGGGGGCCAGCATCGGGAAGGAGACGACCGAGTTGGACCCGGTGATCGCGCTGGTCTTTGGCCAGCAAGGGTTGATCGCGGGGGCCACGCTGGGCGGGGTCAAGTATACGCGGATCATTCCCTGATGCGGGGCCTGTCCACGCGTGGACAGGATGGATGCGTCCAATATTCTCAACGGGTTGCGCGTGGACGTTTACCTTTCGGTAACCTCTGGGCCTTGCGCTTGAAGGCTGGCTGCCTGTGCGCGCTGGTCCTTTCCCCGTTGCCAGTAGCCGCGTGCCAGGACGACGCCGCGGCGAAGTATGACACCATTCCCGCCCCCGGTTTTGTAGCGGTCGTCGCGGAGATCACAGCGCTGACGATCCGCGACATGGAACCGGGCGGGTCGTGCCTGGACATCGACTACCGGAGCGAAGAGGTGCTGTTCGGCGCGGTCGGCGCGACCTTCCGGGCCGAGATGTGCAGCCCGGACGAGGCGTTCACGCTGGCGGATCTGGACGCCTCGGCCAGCGACATCGGCTTTGTGACTGGGGCAACGGTGCTGGTTGGCCTGCTGCCGTCAGGGAACGGTGGCTTGCGGCTGGCGGTACCGGACTGCTGGGGACCGTTCCAGGTGCGGCTGGACGAAATGGGTGATCCGGAGCGGAAGGAATTTGTGACTAACATCCGCGACTTGCTGGTGGAAGCTGAGGCGGAGGTCTTGCCCTGACCAGGCCGGTCGGCAGGCAAACTGCCCGCCCCAAGCTGACCGCGGCATTTACATCGTGGGTCTGTCTGCGGTCCTCGCCCGGGGGTCTTCGGCCGCCGACAGGTCGAGGACAAGGAGCAGGTCGCCCTCTTCGATCACGCCGCTGCTGCGAAAGCCATGGCGCTCATAAAAGCCGCGGTTCCCGTGCGGCACATCATTTACCCCGGTGACAAGGTGACCTGCCCCCCAGCGGCGTGCCGAGGCGATGGCAAGGCGAAGCGCCTGCGCGCCATAGCCCTTGCCCTGATGGTTCGCGGCGATCATCAGGCGCCAGAGATAGGCGGCGTCTGGCACGAGAAGCGGGCCATGCAGGCGCACACCTTCCGGGTCGACCATCGCCATCAGGCCCACAGGCACCGCGCCATCCCAGAGACCCCAGACGACGGCCCCCGGCTCATAGGCCGCTTCGGCAAGGGTCTTGACGTTCGCCGTGACAAGATCGCGCTGATCGTCACGCACCGACAGGTCAATCAGCGCAAGCACCGTGTCGCGCGTGACGGGACGCGCGTCGAGGGTCACTTCAATCGCCGGATCAGGCTAGAGGTGTCGTTGCGGCCCCCGCCCATCAGCTGCACATCCTTGTAGAACTGATCGACCAGAGCAGTAACGGGGAGCCGCGCGCCGATTTCGTCGGCGGTTTCCAGGCAGATGCCAAGGTCCTTCCGCATCCAGTCGACGGCAAAGCCGAAGTCGAATTCATCCTTCAGCATGGTCTTGTGACGGTTCACCATCTGCCAGCTGCCTGCGGCCCCCTGGCTGATGACCTCGACCACCTTCTCGCCGTCGAGCCCGGCCTTTTCACCGAAGGCCAGCGCCTCGCTAAGGCCCTGCATCAGCCCGGCAATGCAGATCTGGTTCATCATCTTGGCCAGTTGCCCTGCCCCGCTTGGCCCAATCAGGCGGCAGATGCGGGCATAGGCGGCGAGAACCGGCTCGGCCCGGGCATAATCGGCCGGATCGCCACCGCACATGATGGAAAGCTGCCCATTCTCGGCCCCTGCCTGCCCGCCCGAGACCGGAGCATCAACGAAGGCGATGCCAGTGGTCGCGGCTTGCGCCGCAAGCTTGCGGGTGATCCTGGCCGAGACCGTGGTGTGATCGACAAATACTGCCCCCGGCGTCATGCCGGCAAAGGCCCCGTCAGGCCCGACGCAGACCGAACGGAGGTCGTCATCGTTGCCCACGCAAGCCATCACGAATTCGGCACCACGCGCGGCCTCGGCCGGCGTTGACGCACGGCGGCCCCTGTGGCGCGACACCCAAGCATCAGCCTTCGCGGTGGTGCGGTTCCAGATCGCAACGTCATGGCCCTTGGCCGCAAGGTGACCCGCCATGGGAAAGCCCATGACCCCAAGGCCGAGAAATGCAACTTTCGCCATACTGGTACCCCCGATGATTGCCCCTGCGGACGCGATCGACTAGGAACCCATCATGCCGCCGCCGTCAAGAACAGGACCCCATGCTGACTGCCTTTCGCTGGCTGATCCGTCTGGTCTCGGGTGCCATCGCCCTGGGGGTGGTGCTGACCCTTCTGGCCTACTGGATCCTGTCGCGGTCGCTGATCGATTATAACGAGGACTTCACGGTTCAGGGCATCACTGCCCCGGTCGAGATCGTGCGGAACAACGACAACGTGCCGCATATCTTCGGTCAGACCGACGAGGATGTTTTCTTTGCCCTGGGCTTTGCCCATGCGCAGGACCGGCTGTGGCAGATGACGATGCTGCGGCGCACGGTTCAGGGTCGGCTGAGCGAGCTTTACGGCCCCGCAACACTGAAAGTTGACGAACTCATGCGGCGGCTGGATCTGTACAGTCTGGCCCTGGATTCGGTGGCTGCACAGGACCCCGCGACTCTGGCCGCGCTGGAGGCCTATGCGGCGGGCGTGAATGCCTGGATCGGCGAGGTGAACAAGGGGGCAAGGGGCCGGGGTGCGCCCGAGTTCTTCCTGTTCTCGCCGGAAATCGCGGCCTGGGCGCCGGCGGATTCGATTGCCATTCTGAAACTGATGTCGTTGCAACTGACCGGATCCTTGCAGAACGAAGTCTTGCGGGCGCGGGTGTCGCTTCTGTTGCCTGCGGACCGGCTGGCCGACATTCTGCCAAACGATCCCGGCCAAGGCGTGGCCGCCCTGCCCGACTATGCCGCGCTGGTGCCGGGTGTGGCGCCCTTGGCAAGGCCGGTCGACTTTGCGCTGGGTCCGTTCTCGCCCGTGGCCGAGCCGGGCCGGGCCGGGGCGTCGAATTCCTGGGCCGCAGCGCCTTCGCGCTCTGCCGCCGGGGGAAGTCTGTTGGCAAACGACCCCCATCTGGACCTGACCGCGCCGACGATCTGGTATCTGGCGCGGCTGGAGCTTGCCTCGGGCGGGGTGATTGGTGGCACGCTGCCCGGGGTGCCGGCGGTGCTGGTCGGGCGCAGCGAGCGGCTGGGCTGGGGGCTGACCACGGCCTATGTCGACGACCAGGACCTGCTGATTGAGGAGCTGAATCCGGAGAACCCGGAGGAGTATCGGACACCCGATGGCTGGGCGCAGTTCGAGAGCCGCCAGTCGATCATCACGGTCAAGGATGCGGAGCCTGTGACGCTGACGCTGCGCTGGTCGCGGAACGGGCCGATCCTGACCGGCGGGCTTTATGATCTGGACACGATCACTCCGGACGGTCATGTGGCGGCGCTGGCCTGGACGGCGCTGAACGGGGCCGATACCTCGATGACGGCGGCGATGCGGCTGATGCAGTCGGGGACGGTGGCCGAGGCGATGGAGGCGGGGCGGCTGCATGTGGCCCCGGCGCAGAACCTGATGCTGGCCGATGCCGACGGGATTGCGCTGCAAGTCGTGGGAGCGATGCCCGCGCGGGATGCGGGGCACCCCTCCCAAGGGCGGCTGCCGGTTCTGGGCGCGGACCCGCGCGCGGGCTTCAAAGGCGTGCTGCCTTATGAGGATAATCCGCGCTTTGTGAGTCCGGCTTCGGGGTTGCTGGGGAACACGAACAACAAGACGGTGGACCGGCCCTTCCCCCTGCATGTGAGCTTTGACTGGGGCGATACGCAGCGCATCCAGCGCTGGCTGACGCTGATGAAGGCGCGCGAGGTGCACACGCGGGAAAGCTTCATCGAGGCTCAGCTGGACACAGTGAACCCGACCGCGCGGGCGCTGCTGCCGCTGATCGGGGCGGATCTGTGGTTCACGGGGGAAGCGGCTCCGGAAGGGACGCCGGAACGCTTGCGGCAGCGGGCGCTGGTCCTGCTCGCAGAATGGAACGGCGAGATGAACGAGCATCTTCCCGAGCCCTTGATCGCCGAGGCCTGGATGCGGGCCTTGATGGACCGGCTGATCCGGGACGAGCTGGGGGCGATGGCGGACAGTTTCACCCATATCTCTCCGGTCTTCATGGAGCGGGTTTATCGCAATGTGGGCGGGGCGAGCGTCTGGTGCGACGTGATCCAGTCGGCAGCGGTGGAAAGCTGCAGCGACCTGGCGCGGATCGCGCTGGACGAGGCCCTGTTGCGGCTGACCGAGAGATACGGTCCGAACATCGAGGCCTGGCGCTGGGGCGATGCGCACCAGGCGACGCATGACCATCCGGTCCTGGGCGAAGTGCCCTTTCTGCGGCATTTCGTGAACATCCGGCAATCGACGAGCGGCGGGGATGATACACTGATGCGGGGCGTGACGCGGGGCACGGGCGAGGAGCCCTATCAGAACGTGCATTCGGCAGGCTACCGGGGGGTGTACGACTTTGCTGATCCGGACAGTTCTGTCTTCATCTCGGCCACGGGGCAGTCGGGGCATCCCCTGTCGCGCCACTATGACGACCTGGGCGAGCTGTGGCGGCGGGGGGAGTATATCCCGATGTCGCTGGACCCCGACCTCGCGCGAGCGGCGGCGGCAGGAATCATGGTGCTGACCCCAGAGGGACCATGATCCGGACCGACCGACTGACCTTGCGGCGCGCGCGGATAGAGGACCTGGCGGACGTCCATGCCATGCTGTCCGACCCACGCGCGATGCGCTATTGGGCGACGCCCGAACATGAGACGGTTGAGCAGAGCCGGGCCTGGCTTGAAGGCATGGTTCAGGGCGCGCCGGGCGAGGATGATTTCCTGATCGAGCATGAGGGCCGGGTCATCGGCAAGGCCGGGGCCTGGCGCTTGCCGGAAGTGGGGTTCCTGCTGCATCCCGACCATTGGGGCAAGGGGCTGGCGTTCGAGGCGATGACGGCGGTCATCGCGCATCTTTTCACAGCACATGCGGTCGAAGCCCTGACGGCCGAGGCCGACCCGCGCAACGCGGCCTCGCTGCGGCTGTTGGGCCGGCTGGGGTTTGTCGAGACCGGTCGGGCCGAACGCACGCTGCTATGGCGCGACGAATGGTGCGACAGTGTCTACCTGGCGCTGCCGCGCAGGGCCTGGACGGGCTGACGGCGGCACGGATTGGGGCGGCTATCAAATTGAGCGGCTTGCGCCGCAAGTCTTTTGTCTCGGTCCTCGTGTGTGAAGGACACACGAGGACCTCGGGCGGCCTCCGGCGGGGATATTTGCCGCAAGGTGAAAGGGCAGGTCAGCTTTCGGCGCAGGCGCTGTCGCGGCCCCAGAGGGCGAAGCGGGGAGCCTTCAGCGCCGTGGGCCCCGGCAGGCGTGGGATCGGGCTGTCATAGGGATAGCCCCGGTCAAGGACGCCGAAATCGGTGACCAGCGTGCAAGGGCAGCCCTGGGGATCGAAACCCCAGTAGCTGAAATAGAAACCGTCGCCCCAGCCTGAGGAGAAGACCGCCATGTCCTGCCCGTCATTCTGGACGACGAAATCTTGCGGGATGCCGGTGTCACCAGGGGAGGCGAGATCGAGAAGCAGACCTTCGGAGAAGGCGTAATAGGCCTCACCTTCCAGATAGCCATCATCGGTCATCCCGAAGGTTTCGAAGAATTCTGGCGCGGCAAAGCTGCCAGCGCCGGCATCGACGCCATAGCCGAAGGCTTCGTTTTCTGCGAGGTCGAAGAGGCTTTCGCCTTCGGGGGCGGCGTTCTGCCAATAGATCGGCGTGCAGGCGCGCAGGCGAAGCTCGGCAAGTGCGGGGCGGGTTGGCTCGGCTGCGTCGAACCAGAGGTAGACCGGATAGCTGCCGGGGATCACGCGGCGGTCAAAGGGGGTAAGGCGATCAGCCTCTTCGGCCAGGGCTGGCAAGGGCAGGAGTATGGCAAGAACAAAGGGTTTCATGTGGCCCCCGGTTGCGATGCGCTGACACGCCAGGCAAGCGCAAGGACGGGAGCCAGTGCAAGGGGTGTCAGCACCGGATGGAGGGTAAGTTCCAGCAGGGGCTCGAACCTGGCCCAAGTGGTGCCAAGGTCGATCACGAACAGCCAGATCAGCTGATCGGCTGCCCAAAGCCAGAGCAAGGCAACAAGCGAGAGCAGCATGAACCGCGCCAGGCGATAGCGCCAGGACGGCCAGAGCATGACAAGCGTCGCAACGGGAATGGGGCTGGTCGCCAGCGCTGAATCGCGCAGGAGGGACAAATGGCTGACGGTCAAGCCGGGGTGCAGCGGGTAGCCTGCGCCCAGATAGCCCCCCGGAATGCCGATCAGCGCATGGGCGAGGAGCATGGCTGTCGCAAGCGCCCAAAGCGCGAGAAGCCCTAAAGCCGCTGCCATCGGGTCTGTTGCCGGGCGGTCCAGCGCACGGTGAGGTGCCAGCCGTCCTCACCTTCGGTTTCGACTTGCACAACGTTGTGGTCATGCAGCCAGGCGCGTTTGCGGCCCTGGTCGAAGGGGATGGTGAGGGTCTCTTCGGTCCGGTCCTCGTCAAGCGTGCGCGCGATGAGGGAGAGGAGCGTCTCTACTCCCTCGCCCGTCAGGGCGGAGACGGGCAGCACCATGGGGCGTTGTGCGGCCTGGGCAGTCAGCGCGCCGCGCTGCGAGGCATCGACAAGGTCAAGCTTGTTCCAGACTTCGATGATCGGGGTGTCTTCCTTCACACCGAGAGAGGCGAGGATATCGGTGACGTCGGCGGCCTGTTCGACGGTTTCGGGGTGGGAAATGTCGCGGACGTGGAGGATGAGATCGGCGGAGAGGACTTCCTCCAGCGTGGCGCGGAAGGCAGCAACGAGCTGGGTGGGCAGATCCGAGATGAAGCCCACGGTGTCGGAGAGGATGATCTTGGCACCGACCGGCAGCGTGACGCCGCGCATGGTGGGATCGAGGGTCGCAAAGAGCATGTCCTTGGCCAGCACCTCGGCGCCCGTTATGCGGTTGAAGAGCGTGGACTTTCCGGCGTTGGTGTAGCCGACCAGCGCCACGATCGGGAACGGCACCTTGGCGCGGGCGGCGCGGTGAAGCTCACGCGTCTTGACCACCTGTTCAAGCTGGCGGCGGAGTTTCACCACCTGGTCGTCGATCGCGCGGCGGTCGGATTCGATCTGGGTTTCGCCCGGGCCGCCGACAAAGCCGAAGCCGCCGCGCTGGCGTTCAAGGTGGGTCCAGGCGCGGACCAGGCGGGTGCGCTGGTAGCTGAGGGCGGCAAGTTCGACCTGGAGGACCCCTTCGCGAGTGCGGGCGCGGTCGGCGAAGATCTCCAGGATCAGCGAGGTACGGTCGAGAAGCTTGACGCCCCATTCCTTTTCGAGGTTGCGCTGCTGGACGGGCGAGACCTGGCCGTCGATCAGCACGAGGTCGATCTTGAGGTCATGGAAAAGGGTCTTCAACTCTGCCACCTTGCCCGAGCCGAGGAGCGTGGCGGGCGTGACACGGGACAAGCGGACGACGTCAGAGCCCTGGACAGCAAGCTCGGGCAGTGCAGCGGCCAAGGAGACCGCTTCGGCCAGACGGTGTTCCGGCAGGCGCCGCGCATTGGCGGATTTCAGCTCCGGGTGAATGACATAAGCTCGCGTGGCCTGCGCGGCGGTGTCGCGCAGACGGTTCCCCTCGCGAGGGGCGAGGAGATCATCGTCATCCTGGGGCGGTCTGGAGATCAGTCTTCCCCTTCGTACAGGCTGATCGGAGCGCCGGGCATGATGGTCGAAATCGCGTGCTTGTAGACAAGCTGCGACTGTCCATCGCGACGCAAAAGCACGCAGAAGTTGTCAAACCAGGTGATCACACCCTGCAGCTTCACGCCGTTGATCAGAAAGATCGTCACCGGAATTTTCGCTTTCCGCACATGGTTGAGGAAAGCGTCCTGGAGGTTTTGCTTGTCGGCGGCCATTCTTGTTTTGCCTTGTTTTTTCTATCACTTCACTGTCGCGCAGAGCGTTTCTTGGAGCGAGCCCTGTTGTCACCGCCAAAGACGGCCTGCGTGAAGTATGAATTGCCTTTCAGAGAGATTCCAGCGCAAAAAACAGCCTGTTACGAGCCAAACGATGAACGGGCTTTACCGTCGGCTGCGGCCCGGCAGGATCAGTGCGAGCAAGGCCAGCGTTTCCAGGCGGCCAACGATCATCGCAAGACCAAGGATTGCTTTCACGTTGGTTGACAAATCGGCATAGAGGATCGGCTCTGCCGCGCCGAGTTCGGCCAGTTGTCCAGTGGTCGTCAGCGCGGCAATGGCCAGAACAAGGGCTGGTTCGAACGCGATGCCCTCAAGGGACAGAAGTGCCACTGTCACGGCTATGGAGGCGGCAAACAGCATGAAGAAGACCCAAGCAATCTGCGCGCCTTCCTGCCAGAGCCTTCGCACCTCGGACCCGCCATGCCCGATCGAGTTCGGATGGATGATCCGTTCAAGCTCACGCTCGCCGTGGCGCAGAAGGGCATAGACCCGCAACAGCTTGACCCCGCCAGCGGTCGTGGCGGTGCCGCCGCCTATGATCGCAAGGGCCATCAACACAAGGCCGGGCGTGCCGATGCCCGACCAGGCCGCACCCGTTTCCCAACTGGCGGAAATATAGCCAGTCGTCGTCAGAAACGAGGTTGCGGTGAAGATCGTGCCCCAAAGCGAGGGCAAGGCCTGCGCATCGGCCACGGAACTGGTACCGGCATCGGCCACGATCCAGTGGCGCAGGAAGAGTATCGTGACAACTGTCAGCACGATCAGTCCGGCCAGCCGCAGTTCGGGGTCACCTAGAAGCGGCCGACGGTTTTCCGTAAGGCCCGTTCCGGGAAGCGCGCGCCGGGTGATCGCGAAGATCAGGAAGGCAAGGATCAGCGCTTCGCCCCAGAGGCCTGAAGCGCTTTCGCCAAGAGCTGTTTGACCGCTGATCCCAGAGGTGGACAAGGTGCCCATCGCATGGATCAGCGCCGTGACCCCGCGGTCCCCCGCAATCAGCAGTGCGACCCATAGAACAAGCGTCAGGCCGGTGTAGACCGGAAACAGCTTGAGCGCGAAACGGGTCAGACGCTCGGCGGGTTCCGCTGTACGGGTGATCTGCCGGGTGCCCGAGGCACTGCGCCCCGGAACCCGCCCCGACGCAACCTCGGACCCGCCGAGATTGAGCGGTGCCAGGATCGCATAGGCGGCCAGCAGCGTCAGAAAGCCACCAAACCATCCTACGCTCGCGCGCCAGAGATGGACCGCGTCGGGCAGACGGTCCGGCGCATAGACTGTCGCCCCTGTCGTGGTGAAGGCGGACAGCATCTCGAACCAGGCATTCGCAAACGACGTATCAGGCACAGCTTCCAAGATCGGCAGGGTCGTGACCAGCGGCAGAACGATATAGGCGGCGACCAGAGCCGCCAGCTGGCTTCGGGCTGGGTCACGCGGTGAATAAGCGGCCGTCGCGATGCCCAGCATTACTGCAAGGATCAGGATGATCAGCGCCGAATAGAAGAAGTCGCGCCCGACGGCCGTCTGGTCGACGACCACGGCATAGCCAGCAGGCAGAAACGCCAGCACCCCGCAAAGGCCGATCAGGACCACCAGCAGCGGCAGTTCGGCCAGCCGGGCCAGCATCAGAAGAAGTCGATGGAGACCTGTAACAGGCGCTCCACTTCCGGGATGTCGCTGGCCATTGCGAAAAGCGCGATGACATCGCCGGCTTCGATCCGAAGATCGCCCGTCGGTTTCAGGACCTTTTCGCCCTTCAGGACCGCACCCACCAAAACACCTTCGGGGAATTCGATGTCACGGACCAGCCGACCCGAAAGCGGCGACGTCGACAGGACCTGCGCCTCGATCAGTTCGGCCTCGGCATCGCCGATGGAATAAACGGCGCGGACACGGCCATGGCGGATATGGCGCAGGATGGAGGACACCGTGGTGGCGCGCGGGTTGATGTAGGCGTCAATGTCCAAAGGCGCCATGAGCGGCGCAAGTGTCGGGTCGTTCACCAGCGCGATGGTCATCTGGCAGCCCGCCTGTTTGGCACGGACCGACACCAGAAGGTTGGTCTTGTCGTCGTCGGTGACGGCCAGGACAGCATCGGCCCGGTCTACGGCGGCCTCCATCAAGAGATCGATGTCCATCCCGTCGCCATGCAGGACGATCGTCCGCTCCAGCGCGTCGGCGGCAGCTTCGGCAGTGGCGCGGTCCTTTTCGATGATCTTGGCGCGGACGCGGTCGGTGCGGGCCTCCAGGGCCTGCGCGACGGCAAGTCCGACGTTGCCGCCGCCAATGATGACGACACGTTCCTGCTTTTTCGTTTTCTTGCCAAAGATTTCCAGGGCGCGGTTTACGTCCTCGAAATGCGTGAAAACATAAATCTGGTCTGCGGCATAAAGCTGGTCGCCCGGATCTGGGGCGAACAGTCGGTCCTCGCGGCGGATGCCCACAACAATGGCGCGCAGGGTGGAGAAAAGCTCGTTCAGCTGGCGAAGGGGCGTATTGAGAACGGGGCAATCCTCGTCCAGCTGAAGGCCAAGCAGCTGCGCGCGCCCACCCATGAAGCTTTCGGTGTCGAAGGTTGCAGGCGCGGCAAGTCGCTGCAGAGCCGCCTCGGCCACCTCGCGTTCGGGGCTGATGACCACATCGATGGCCAGCCGGTCCTGATTGGTCAGATCGCCATAGAGCGCTTCGAGATAGTTCTGGGCGCGGATGCGGGCGATCTTGCGCGTGATGTTGAAGATCGAATGCGCAACCTGACAGGTGACCATGTTCACCTCGTCGGAATGCGTCGCGGCGATCAGCATGTCAGCATCGCGCGCGCCGGCCTTTTCCAGCACGTCCGGATGGCTGGCAAAGCCGACGACGCCCTGCACATCCAGCGTGTCAGTGGCGCGCCGGACCAGATCGGCGTTCATATCGACCAGGGTCACGTCATTCTTTTCACCGGACAGGTGCCGGGCAATCTGCCAGCCGACCTGGCCCGCCCCGCAGATGATGACTTTCATCGGATTCCCCGTGACCCGCTGTCCCGCTCTGAATGTCAGATCGGGTCCGGGGGGTCAATCCGCTGCCGGCAGGCCGCCGCGATACGGGCCAGGCTGCCGGGAAGGTCCGCTCCAACAGATTGCGGGTCAAGCCGCAGCAGCCGGAAGCTACGCGCGGACAGAATCTGACCACTTTGGCGGGACGACGGCTCAAGCTCGATGGCCAGACCTTTGTCTGCAATGTAGAAATCGACGATCTGCCCGGCCAGCGGCACCTGACGCCGGACCTTCAGGCCCAGAAATCGACGGTTGCGAAGCGCCTGCCACAAGAGATCCTCGGCCGGATGAGGTGCTTTGCGGCGGGACCGGGCGATGGCTTTGGACAGGTCGTTCTGCTGCATCGATGCCCCCTCACCCTGACCCTCTCCCCCAGGGGGAGAGGGAGGACCACCGGGCCAGCGTTGCACAGGGGCGGTTAACGTCGGGTTAGTGGCCAAGGGCAGATGCCAGGCGCGACAGGTTCCCTCTCCCCCTGGGGGAGAGGGTCAGGGTGAGGGGGCCGACCGTGGTTCAGCAGGCTCAGTCCTCGTAGTCGGCGAACCCGCGTCCCCCCCGAGCCGAACCTACGACGCCCAGCGACTTCAGCTTGCGGTGCAGCGCGGATCGCTCCATTCCGACAAAGCTGGCCGTGCGGCTGATGTTGCCGCCGAAGCGGTTGATCTGGGTCAGAAGGTACTCGCGCTCGAACAGCTCGCGCGCTTCGCGCAAGGGAAGCGTCGCGATCGCGCCGGACAACAGAAGGCCTGCCTCGGCATCGGCCTTGGGCTCGGCTCCGGGAAGCTCATGCGCCTCGATCGGTCCGGCGCCGTCGCCGAGGATCAGGACGCGCTCGATCACGTTCCGGAGCTGGCGGATGTTGCCAGGCCAGGACATGGTCTGCAGCATGGTCTCGGCTTCGGCCGTCAGGCTGCGGGCGGGCAGCCCTTGCGTCTTGTGGAACCAGTCGATGAAATGGCGGGCAAGGTCGGGAATGTCCTCGCGCCGTTCCGACAGGGGCGGCACAGGGATCGGGACCACATTCAGCCGGTCGTAGAGTTCCTGGCGGAAGCGTCCCAGGCCGATCTCGGCGCGCAGGTCGCGGCAGGTCGAAGAGATGACGCGCAGGTCGACGCGGACCTTGTCAGTGCCGCCCGCGCGGGTGAACTGCTGTTCGGTCAGGACCCGCAGGATCTTGCCCTGCGTGCCCAGTGGCATGTCGGCGACTTCGTCGAAATAGATCACCCCGCCGTGGGCCTGTTCAAGAAGCCCCTGCTCCACCCCGCGCTCTGGGGTTTCACGTCCGAAAAGGACCTCTTCCATCCGGTCGGGCTCGATCGCGGCAGAGGAGACGATAACGAAGGGGGCAGAGGCGCGGTTTGAATTCAGGTGGATATAGCGGGCGGCCATCTCCTTGCCCGACCCCGGCTCGCCGGTCAGCATCACCCGGCCGTTCGACTTCGTCACCTTGTCGAGGTTCGATTTGAGGGTCTTGTAGGCGGCAGAGGCCCCCAGCATTTCGGACGAGGCGACGTCGCGGCGGCGAAGCTCCTGGTTCTCGCGACGCAGGCGCGAGGTTTCCATAGCGCGGGCGACAACGACCATCAACTGGTCGATGTTGAAGGGCTTTTCGATGAAATCATAGGCCCCCTGCTTGATGGCAGCGACCGCAATCTCGATGTTGCCGTGACCCGAAATGATGACGACCGGCACATCGGGATTGTCGCGCTTGACCGTCTTCAAGATGTCAATGCCGTCCATCCGGCTGTCTTTAAGCCAGATATCCAGGATCATGAGCGAGGGTGGCTCAGCATTGATGGCGGCGATGCAGTCGTCGGCATTGGCCGCAAGGCGCACGGTGTAACCTTCGTCGCGCAGGATATCGCCCACCAGTTCGCGGATGTCCTGTTCATCGTCCACGATCAGTATGCTCATCGTCTCAACCTCCTTGGCCCACCGCAGCGACTTCGGGCGGGACATATGTTCTGGGCCTGCGGCGCGTGCTGCGCGGCAGGCGGATTTCGGCCATGGCCCCAGCATGGGAATTGCCCTCGAAGATCGGGGCGTCGAGGAGCGCGAGCGTGCCGCCATGTTCCTCGATGATCTTCTTCACGATGGGCAGGCCAAGGCCCGTGCCCTTTTCGCGGGTGGTCACGTAGGGTTCGAAAAGGCGCGCGCGGTCGGGCGGCAGGCCCGTGCCGTTGTCCATGATGCGAATGACGGCTTCGGTATCGTCCACCGTCAAGGCCACACGGATTTCCGGCGAAAATCCGGGGGCTTCACCCTTTTCCATCCGGCTTTCGATCGCTTCGCCCGCATTCTTCATCAGGTTCGTCAGCGCCTGGCCGATCATGGTGGCGTCCAGTTCCATCGGCAAGGGACCGTCCGGGATATCCGTGACAAAGCGCACGTCGGGCTGGCCGTTCTCCTGCAGGAGAACCGCGCCTTTCAGAAGCTCGATCAGGTCGCAGTCGCGCCGGTCGGGTTCGGGCATGCGGGCGAATTTCGAGAACTCGTCGACGATCCGGCGTAGGTCGTTGGTCTGGCGGACAATGACGTCGGTGTATTGCTCAAGATCCTCATGGTCGCGGACCTGGGTCGCGAACTTGCGCTTGATGCGTTCGGCAGAAAGCTGGATCGGCGTAAGCGGGTTCTTGATCTCGTGCGCGATGCGGCGGGCGACATCGCCCCAGGCCGCCATCCGTTGAGCAGAGACGAGGTCGGTCACATCGTCGAAGGCCACGACATAGCCTTCGAGATTGCCCTGATCGTTGCGCCGCACGGACATGCGGACCAGAAGGCTTTCCAGCTTGCCCTTGCGGGTCAGGCGGACCTCTTCCTGGACCGCCGAGCCGGTGCCGTCACGCAATCGGTCGAAAAGGGCTGCGAACTCTGGCACCGCGGCCGAGATCGGCATGTCTGACTGACCATCTGACAGGTCCAGCAGGCGTTCGGCCGCACGGTTCACGAAATCGACGTCGCCGTCGCTGTCGAGGCCAATGACGCCCGCAGTGACATTCGACAGGACCGAGTCAAACAGACGGCGGCGGCGCTCGGTCTGGCGGTGGCTGTCCATAAGCGCCTCACGCTGGCCTTTCAGCTGACGGGTCATCTGGTTGAAAAGGCGGCCGAGCGTGGCGATTTCGTCGTCTCCTGCTTCCTCGACCACCTGCACGTCGAGATCGCCGCCCCCGACCCTTTCGGCGGCCCCGGCCAGGCGGCCCACGGGGCGTGAGAGGCGTTCGGCGAACCACAGGCCAAACCAGATCGCCGCAAGGATCAGGATGATCGCGAAACCCAGATAGATCAGACCGAAATTGAACAGAAGGCGCCCGCGTTCGCTTTCCAACTGGTTGTAAAGCTGCACGGTTTCCTGCGTTTCATCCAAAAGCGACAGGATCGACCCGTCGACCGTCCGGGTGACGTAGAGATACCGGTCAGGATAGGCAGTCAGAGAGATCAGCGCGCGGAATTCGCTGTTCGGCCAGTCGGGAATAAGTACGGTGTTGCCTTCCCGCGCAAGGCGCAGCTGTTCGCTGGAGGGCCGTTCAAAGCCGAACAGGTAGGAGCGCTTGCCGCGGGTCTTCAACTCGCCGGTGCCGTCAACGAGGTAGGCCTCTTTCAAACCGCGCTGCACGACTGGCTGCAGGTCGGACAAGAGCGCGCGAAGTTCGCCGTCGCCGATGCGTGCAAATCTCTGCCGGGCGTCATTCAGGTAGCCCGCAAGAGTGACGACATCGGCGGCCAGATCGTCGCGTTGCACCGCCTCATAGGCCTGGGCGGCAGAAAGGGAGGAACCGACGACCGAACGAACGCGGTCGGAGAACCAGCCTTCCAGCCCGATGTTGATCGACAAGACGGCAAAGACCGCGACAAGGACAGTCGGGATCAGCGCGACCATCATGAAGACGCCCGACAGCCGCAGGTGCAGCCGAGAGCCGGCCGAACGCGAGCGGCGGTCAGCGACGAGGCGAAGGACGCGGAAGAGGACCAGCGCCGCGACGAGGATGACATAGACCAGGTCGGTCAACAGGATCAGGCGCAGGACGGGCGACGTGGCGTCCTGGTTGAAGGGACCCATGGCAAGAAAAGTTGCCACGGCAAGGACCGGCCCCAGGAAGACCAGGCCCAGCGTGACGGCCGTCTGCACCCGCCTTTGACGCCTAAGGCGGGACAGGCGTGCCCAAAGGTCGCTGTGTGCTGCGCGTTCCACCCGAATCTGCCCGATAGCCGGGGGTCTTTCCACCCGCGCCCACTATATCTTGACGTCCGCCGAGGTGAAACCGAAAAGACACAAGCGCCGTTGCGGGTTTACATCAACTTGCGGCGACGGGTCACGCGGATGTCAAGGTCAGTGATCTTCTTGCGCAGGGTGTTGCGGTTGATGCCCAGAAGGTCGGCGCATTTGGCCTGGTTTCCGGCTGTAGCATCAAGGGCAATCTCGATCAGCGGAAGTTCCACCTCGCGCAGGATACGCTGATAGACGCCCGAGGGCGGAAGCTGCCCGCCATGCAGGTCGAAATAGCGCTTCAGGTGGCGCGCGACCGAGGCCGACAGCTTTTCGCCGCTGATGCCATCAGCGCGCGGTTCTGGACTTGGGGAATTGCCCAGAACCTGTTCGACTTCGGCCTTGGAAATCTCGGCTTCCGAGGCGGTGACCAGGAGGCGACGGATGGTGTTTTCCAGCTGGCGCACATTGCCGGGCCAGGAAAAGGCGCGGACAAGCTCGGTCGCGTCCGGCGAAAGACGCCGCACGGCGCCGAGGTCGCGCTCTCCCTTGGCCAGGAAATGCTCGGCCAGAAGCGGGATGTCGTCCACCCGTTCGCGCAAGGAGGGCACATGCAGGGTCACGCCCCCGAGCCGGTAGAAGAGGTCCTGGCGGAAATGGCCGGCCTCCATCCGTGCGGACAGGTCAGACTGACTGGTTGCCATGATGCGGGGGGCATTGTCACCCAGAAGGTCCAGCATCCGGACGACGCGGGCCTGGGTGTCCTCATCATAATCCGCGACTTCATCAAAGACGATGGAGCCGCCGCGGGCCTTGGCCAGCAGCGTCGAGGGGCCTTCTATGCCCTGAAGGTCTGCCGCTTGCGCCACAACAAAGGGCAGCGTGCGGCGGTCAGAGAAATCGTGGATCGCGCGGGCAATGAGCGATTTTCCGGTTCCGGATTCGCCCGTGATCAGGACAGCGAGGTCGGTATTCATTACGCGTGCGACAAGGCGGTACAATGCCTGCATGGCAGAGGTCCGACCGACGAGGGGCAGATCGTCACCCGGGTCGCGTGGGGCGATTACCACCTTAGGCGCGCGGCGCTTCTGCTCCAGCGCCTTGGAGGAGCGTTTCATCAGGTCGGGCAGGTCAAAGGGTTTCGGCAGGTAGTCGAAGGCTTCCGCCTCGGCCGCCTGGATCGCCGTCATGATGGTGTTCTGCGCGCTGATGACGATCACCGGAAGGCCGGGGCGCATCTTGGATATGCGGGGGAGTGCATCCAGCCCGTTGCCATCGGGCATGATGACGTCGGAAATCACCAGATCGCCCTTCCCTTCCTCGACCCAGCGCATCAGCGTCATGAGGGACGAGGTCGCATGGACCTTGCAGCCCGCGCGGGTCAGCGCCTGGGTCAGGACCGTGCGGATCGTGCGGTCGTCATCGGCGACAAGGACGGTGCCATC
The DNA here is from genome assembly GCA_025458105.1 of Tabrizicola sp. Classification (GTDB taxonomy): domain Bacteria; phylum Pseudomonadota; class Alphaproteobacteria; order Rhodobacterales; family Rhodobacteraceae; genus Tabrizicola. Next base: position 22,162 of record JALOTD010000031.1, read on the forward strand.
CATTGAGGCCAAGGCCGGTGCCGTTTTCACGACCCGAGACGAAGGGCTCGAAGATGCTTGCAGCAATTTCCGGTTTGATGCCGGGTCCGTCGTCGATGATCTCGACGTTCAAGGGAAGCGCTGCGGACGCGCCGTCGGTCCGTCGCAGGCGCAGCGAGAGGTCGTAGAAGGTGTGAAGCCGGATCGTGCCCCCGCCCTTGCAGGCCTCGGAGGCGTTCTTGATGAGGTTGAGGAAGACCTGCATCAGCTGGTCGCTGTCGGCGAAGGTTGGCGGCAGCGAGGGGTCGTAGTCTTCCACGATGGTCATGTGAGCGGCAAAGCCGACGAGGGCGGATTTCCTTGCTCGGTCAAGGGCGTCGTGAATGTTCACGGGCTTGCGGTCGGGCGGGCGGATGTTGCCGAACTGTTCGACCTGTTCCAGAAGCTTCACGATCCGGCGGGTTTCCTCGACAATGAGGTCCGTCATTTCCTGATCTTCAGGCGACAGGTTCATCGACAGAAGCTGCGCCGCCCCGGAAATTCCTGCGAGCGGGTTCTTGATTTCATGTGCCAGCATTTCTGCCATACCGATGGCAGAGCGGGCCGCTGTCTTCACCCCCATGGACCGATTGAGGCGGTCGGCGATCTCACGCGGCGACAGGATCAGCATGACGATGTCAGGGTTGTCATGCATCGGCGCAAGGTGGATCGTGCACTGCACGGGCGGGCGTTCGCCGGTGGTCACGTCCACGTCGTTGATGTTCAGCGGCGACTGGTTGGCGCGGGCCCTTGCAAGCGCCTCTTCCATCGGGGCGTCGATGGCCAGGCGGTCAAAGGCTGGCTGGCCGCGCAAGGCCTTGTCCGAGGTGTTGAGGAAGGTTTCGGCCGCGGGGTTCACCTCAAGGATTCGGGCATCGCGGTCCAGAAGCAGCGCCGGAAGCGGCAGGCTGGCCCAGACCACGCCGGGCACCGGATAGGGCATCCGGTAGGGGTTCATGCGGCAAGCTCCAGCTCGGCAAAGGCCAGTTCGATCAGCTGGATGACTTCGGCCGGGTCGGTGGAGGTCAGGATCGCCTCGCGCGCATGTTCCAGCCCTGCCTCCTCGAGATACCAGCCGAGGTGTTTGCGCGCCATGCGCAGGCCCAGGTCGCGACCGTAGAAGGTCAGCATGTCGTCGTAGTGGTCGAGGATCATGCGGCCAAGGCGGCCACCTTCGGGGATCTTGGGCGCAGGCGTGCCGTAAAGGTCATGCGCCACTTGCGCGAGTTTCCAGGGCGCGCCTTGGGCGCCGCGCCCGATCATCACGCCATCGGCCCCACTCTGGTGCAGCGCCTCACGCGCGGAGGCGGTGTCGGTGATGTCGCCGTTTGCGATGACGGGGATCGTGACCGCCTCTTTCACCGCGCGAATGGCGGCCCAGTTGGCGTGGCCCTTGTAGAACTGGCAGCGGGTGCGGCCGTGGATGGTGACCATCTGGACGCCCGCGCCCTCGGCCCTGCGCGCCAGTTCGGGGGCGTTGTGCAGGGTGTCGTCCCAGCCAAGGCGGGTTTTCAGCGTAACAGGGACCTTTACGGCCTTCACCACCGCTTCGATCAGCGTCAGCGCCAGATCAAGGTCACGCAGCAGCGCCGAGCCGCAAAGGCCCGTGGTCACCCGTTTCGACGGGCAACCCATGTTGATGTCGATGATCTGTGCGCCCTGCCCTTCGACATATTTCGCGCCTTCGGCCATCCAGTAGGGATCGCGGCCTGCAAGCTGGACAGATGTGGCCTGTTCGCCGAACCCCAGTTCCGCCCGGGCGCGAGCCTCGGGCTGGGCGCGGACGACTTCGGCGCTGGCCACCATCTCGCTGACGACAAGGCCCGCGCCAAAGCGCGCGACCAGCCGGCGGAACGGCAGGTCGGTGATCCCGGCGAGCGGCGCCAGAATGACCGGAGGGTTGAGCGTCAGCGGGCCAAGCGGGAGGGACAACTGCCTTATCCTTGTGCAGGTGGGGTATTGGTAGCTGTGCGGCCCGCAGGGTCCAAGGCGTCACCGTCGAGAATATGTCTGAAAAAAGTGCGATGCACAAATTTTGGGCATATATGCCCGGTCGCGCGCCAGATTGTCAGGCGCGAGGCGAGGGATTAGAGGAGAAGAATGACAACCGCCGTGATCATCGTGGCCGCAGGCCGGGGAAGCCGCATGGGCGGCGAGGTGCCGAAACAGTGGCAGATGCTGGCGGGCAAGCCCGTCATTGCGCATACGCTGGCGGCCTTTGCCGGGATGCAGGTGGTTCTGGTGATCCACCCCGATGACATGGCGCGGGCCGAGGGGCTGGGGGTGCCGTTGGTCGAGGGTGGTGCGTCGCGCGATGCCTCGGTCCTGGCGGGACTGCGGGCGCTGGAGGGGACGGGCGTCCAGAAGGTGCTGATCCATGACGGCGCGCGGCCTCTGGTGACGCGTGGGCTGATCGACCGGCTGGTAGCGGCGCTGGATGCGCAGGACGCGGCGGCCCCGGCGCTGCCGGTAACCGATGCGCTGTGGCGGGGCGACGATGGCCTTGTCGCGGGAACGGTGGACCGGGCGGGGCTTTACCGCGCGCAGACGCCGCAGGCCTTCCGTTTGGCGCCCATTCTGGCGGCACATCTGGCGCACCCCGGCGGGGCGGCGGATGATGTCGAGGTCGCGCGGGCCGCGGGCCTTGACGTGGCCATCGTCGAAGGCGAGGAAACCAATCTGAAACTCACCTTCCCCGGCGATTTTGCCCGGGCCGAGGCGATCCTGAAGGGGCGCGACATGGATGTGCGGCTTGGCAACGGCTATGACGTGCATGCCTTCTGCGAGGGCGACCATGTCTGGCTGTGTGGGGTGAAGGTCCCGCATGGGCGCGGCCTTCTGGGCCATTCGGATGCCGATGTGGGGATGCATGCGCTGACCGATGCGATCTATGGCGCGCTGGCCGAGGGGGATATCGGACGGCACTTCCCGCCCACCGACCCGCAGTGGAAGGGCGCGGCCAGCCACATTTTCCTGGCCCATGCCATCGCTTTGGCCCGGTCGCGGGGGTATGAGCTGGGGAACTGCGATGTGACGCTGGTCTGCGAGCGCCCGAAGATCGGGCCGCATGCCACTGCGATGCAAGCGGAACTGGCGCGGATCATGGGGGTGGATGCGGGGCGGGTGTCGGTGAAGGCCACGACGTCCGAGCGGCTGGGCTTCACGGGGCGAGAGGAAGGGATTGCCGCCCTTGCCACTGCCACGCTGGTCAAGGCATGAGCCGCGCGGTCGCGACTTTCTTCGGTGCAGGCTTCTTGCGGCCCGCCAGCGGGACATGGGCCAGTGCGATCACGGTGGCGCTGGCGGTCGCGGCCTATGAGGTAGGGCTCGCGCTTCTGGTGCCGCTGGGGTTCGTCGTGGCGACCTTGGCAGGCTTTTGGGCCGTGCCGCGCTATCTGCATGCAACCGGAGGCGAGGACCCGTCCGAAGTGGTGATCGACGAGGTGGCGGGACAGCTTCTGGCGCTCTGCTTCACCGTCATCCCGCTGTGGCGGCACGGGGTGGACCTTCTGGCCGCCTGGCCGGGCTGGGTGGTGCCTTTCGTGCTGTTCCGCCTGTTCGACATCTGGAAGCCCTGGCTGGTGGGCCGGGCCGACCGGAGGGGCGATGCGGCGGGGGTGATGCTGGACGACCTGTGGGCGGGACTTTTCGCCGGGATCGCGTCCATGGGGCTGGCAGGGATCTATCACGGCGTGGTGCAGCCATGGCTGGGGTAAATGTGGCCGACCTTCTGGCGCAGGCGCGCTATTGGGGGGTGCGCATAGTCACAGCCGAAAGCTGTACGGGCGGAATGGTGGCGGCGGCACTGACCGACATTCCGGGATCGTCCGATGTGTTCGAGCGCGGCTTTGTCACCTATTCTAACGCGGCGAAAGTCGAGATGCTGGGGGTCAGGGCAAAGACGCTGGCCTCGCATGGGGCGGTGTCTGAACCCGTAGCGCTGGAGATGGCGGAGGGGGCGCTTGCGCATTCCGCCGCCGACATGGCAGTGGCCATCACCGGGATCGCGGGGCCCGGCGGATCAGAGTTCAAGCCCGAGGGCCGGGTCTGCTTTGCCCTGGCGCGCATCGGACAGCCGACCTTCTGCCAGACGGTCGAGTTCGGCGCAAAGGGCCGGGCCAAGGTGCGCAAGGCAGCAACCGGACATGCGTTGGAATTGCTGGCAGCCGCGCTTGCCTGAGGCTTCCGAAGCAGTCGGCGCAGCCCAGCGCCTAAGGGTGCAAGGCAAAAAAGCGCAGGATTTCGGTGTGTGCATCAATCTCTTGCGTCTTGCCCTCGTTGAGCCGCGCCTTGCGTCCACCGGGCCAGTGATGCGTCCCGCCCTCGACCGTCATCAGCCGCAAGACGACCTTTCCGCCCTGCGCGTAGTCGGTGATATTGACAGACGTACCGTCGTCCTTGCGGTCGATGCTGCGGCTGGTCTTCGTCAGTCCTCCCCCCCAGGGGGCCAGAAATGCCTCGACCACCGAGGCCACCGAGGCGAAATCGGTTCGGGTCAGGCTGGTATCGCCCTTTCCGCCCTCATAGGGCACCATGGTGTCGCGCGTGCCGTGGATCACCAGAGCGGGCACCGGACCCTTCACCCTGATGCGCTGGGTATCCAGTGTACCTGCCACCCCCGCAACCGCACGGACGAGGCCCGGATTTCGCGCGGCAAAGGTTTCTGACATGATCGAGCCGTTGGACATGCCCGTCAGATAGACCCGGTCGCCCAGCCCGAAACGGGCGCGCGCATCAGTGATGACCTTTGCAAGAAAGGCCAAGTCATCCACGTTCGCCCGTGCCGCATAACCACAGCAATAGCCACCGTTCCACGTCAAAAGCCGGTCACCACGGCGTCCGCTGCCCGCCGGAAAGATCACGGCATAGCCTTCTGTCACTGCCGCCCGACCAAATCCCGACGCGCTGGCAAATTGGTCGGGATCGCCCCCGCCGCCATGGAGCGCCAGAATCAGGGGTGCGCCTTTCGCCTTGGACGGCAGAAAGATCTCGTACCAGCGTTCACCCAGTCGGACGGTTTCGGCTTGGGCAAGGACCGGGGCCAGAAGCAGGAGAGCGGCGAGGCAGACAGACAGAAGGCGCATGGAAGACCCTTTCACTGCGATTCCCCCTGGATACGCAGGCGGGCAGAAGTCCCTACGCGGGCAAATCACAAAGGGGCTGGGCCGTACAGTTCTGCCGCGCGACGTTCGAAGGCGCGCACTACCCTTAGCATGGCATCGTTGAAAACGACGCCGATGATCCCCTGCAAGATCGCGTTGCGGAATTCGAAATCGACGTGAAAATCCACTTCGCACCCGCCCGGAATATCGCGAAAGGCCCAGTTCGATCGCATGTGGCGAAATGGGCCGTCCAGATACTCGGTGTCGATCTTCAAAGACTCGGGCCAAAGCGTGACGCGGCTGGTGAAGCGTTCCCGGAAGACCTTGAAGCTGATGACCAGATCGGCGTCCATCACCTCGCCGCCGGGGATCGCCGTCCGCGTGCGGATGCGGGCGGCCGAGTTCCAGGGCAGGAACTTCGGATACGACGCAACATCGGCCACCAGATCGTACATCTGACGGGCGGTATAAGGCAGGCGCTTGGTCTCGGAATGTGTCGGCATGGCTGGATGCGCCGAGATGTGGCGTGCCCCGGCCCCAAGATCAAGCGGCAGACTGTCACGGAGGCAGAAGGCCTTGGCGCACTCTTGCACTGCCGCCACAGCCTTGGGCAGCAGCCAGCCCTAAGGGTCGGCTTAATTGGGAGGGCAGTTCGCCCCGCCCCGGGGGCTTGATGGCGGCATTGAAGGCCTTGAGGCAGGCGACAGAAGAGTTCGTTAATGGGGTTCAGCACGGCAAGGCATGGAAGGCTTCGAATCATTTCACAACTCCGGTCGAAGTGTCATGACGTTCGGCGAGTGGCCCACAGTCTCGAACCCGGATTTCCGTATGTCTGACCGACCCTACGTCATCGATCAGCTGATCAGCGCCAAGGCCATTGCCGCGCGGGTCGAAGCGCTGGCGCGTGAGATTACGGACCATTTCCAAGGCACCGACAAGCTGGTGGTCGTTGGGCTGCTGCGTGGATCCTTCGTGTTCATTGCCGACCTTGTTCGCGAAATCGACCTGCCGGTCGAGGTCGATTTCCTGGAAGCCTCCAGCTACGGCGATGCGATGCATTCGAGCCGCGAGGTGCGGATCCTGAAGGATTTGCGGGGCGAAATCGCGGGACGCGACGTGCTGGTGGTCGAGGATATCATCGACACGGGGTTCACCCTTTCCCATGTGCTGCATCTTCTGAAGGCGCGGGAACCCGCACGGCTTAAGACCTGCGCGCTTCTGGACAAGCCGTCGCGCCGGGAAGTGCCGGTCAAGGCAGACTGGACCGGGTTCGAGATTCCCGATGAATTCGTAGTTGGCTACGGGATCGACTTTGCCCAGCGCAACCGCAACCTGCCCTACATCGGCAAGGTGCGGTTCCCCGAGGCGCCATGAACGTCCTGAACTGGCTGGTGCGCGCCAAACGCTGGGCGCAGAACCCGCCCTCTGAGGGCCAGGTAAAGCTGGTGTTCGGCGTCGTGGCAATCTGTCTGGCCCTTGCCGGATACGAGTATCTGTTCGGTTGGCCGGAGTGGCTGACGCCGGACCGCCTGTCTGCAAAACCGTGACTGGACAGGGCGGACCTGTCCTTTAGGCTGGGCGGAACGTGGTCGCAAAGGGGAAGCCGTCATGCGAATTCTGCGCTGGCTGGTCGTGGTCGGGATCGTTGCGGCCGGTGGCCTTTGGTTTCTTGCGCGGCCAAATCCCCTGTCAGAGGCAGATGTCGCTGGCCTGACCGGCGACGTCACCCGAGGCGAGGCCGTTTTCTGGGCTGCGGGCTGTGCGTCCTGTCACATGGCGGCCGAAGCCAAGGATGAGGCGCAGCTGGTACTGGCAGGCGGTCAGCGGTTTCCGTCCGATTTCGGCACGTTTCTTGCGCCGAACATCAGTCAGGATCCAACCCATGGCATTGGCAGCTGGACGCTTCTGGACCTGGCGAATGCCTTGAAGCGTGGCGTCAGTCCGGAGGGGACACACTACTATCCCGCCCTGCCCTATGCGTCCTATGCCAAGATGCAGATGCAGGATGTGGCGGATCTGCATGCCTTTCTCAAGACGTTGCCCGCTGATCCAACCCCCAGCCAACCGCACGATCTTGGCTTTCCCTTCTCGATCCGTGAGACGATCGGCGTCTGGAAGCTGTTGTTCCTGAACGAAGACTGGGCCTTGCCCGGCTCGCTGACCCCCACGGCCGAACGCGGACGCTATATCGCCGAAGCCCTGGCCCATTGCGGGGAATGCCACACGCCGCGCAACGCGCTGGGGGGCATGGACACCGCCCGCTGGCTGGCAGGTGCACCGAATCCTTCGGGTCAGGGGCGCATTCCGAACATTACCCCAGCAGCGCTTGGCTGGACCGCGGGCGATATCGTCCAGTATCTGACGACGGGCTTTACGCCCGAGTTCGACAGCGTTGGCGGGCATATGGCGCATGTGGTGGAAAACATGGCGAAACTGCCGGACTCAGACCGGGAAGCCGTGGCGGAATACCTTCTGGCCGTGCCGTCGGTGCCGTGACCCCCTGCCCCGCGATGTTGCGACGGGATCACGCATTGATCAATTGGAAGCGCTGCTGCTGCGGACCAGCGCAAATTATGGTATAGTGCGACCATTGTTCACAATGGGTGCAGACCATGAAACACCTTGCAACTGCCTCCTTGATTGCTTTTGCGCTGGGGTCGAGCTCGACTTTGGCTTTGGACCTTGGCAACGGCTTCTCGATCCTCGGCGACGTGGAACTTGAGTACCTGACAGACGGTGATGATGACGTCTCTTTCGCGTTCGCCGATGTGACATTTGGCTGGCGCAGCCAGGCGGGCGGGCAGATCGGCTTCGGCCTTGACCTGACGCTGCAGAACTTCAGCGATCTGGACAACGGTGAGGGTCGCACTGCGACGTGGGCGGCTCTGGTCGTCACCACCGGCTACGGCGACGTCGCGATCGGTCGCCCGCAACCGGTGCTGGAGCGCTTTTTCGATGCGCCAGAGATGGGCGGCACGCATTATCCCGACGTGCTGTTCGGTGTGTTTGGTGGGTATGGCGGGTCCTTCATTGCGCAAGTGGCGCTGTTTGAAGACGCCGACATGGTTGGCGTGACCTTCCAGGGCGAGGCGTCGGGTCTGACCTATGGCGCGGGCGTGCACCGGATCGACAGCACGCCCTCGGACGTCAATGCCTATGAGCTTGCAGTGGGCTACAAGGCAGGAGGCGTGGAGCTCTTCGGCGGGTTCGAGCGGATTGACACCCCAGTCGAGTATCTGGACCGTTTGCAGCTTGGTGCGCGCTATGACGCCGACCGGTGGGCGGTTGGAGCCCATCATCAAAGCCTGGACTTTGTCGTCACGAACTTCGAAGTCTCGACACTGTATGCTGATTACAAGGTGACCGACGCGCTGACCCTGGGCGTACAGGCCCAGCATTTTGACACCGGTCCGGCAAGCAACGATTTCTACGGTCTGTCCGGTGAATACAGTTTTGGTCCCGGCGGATTTGCCCAACTTGGGTATCTGAAGGCAGCCGAGGGGATCGAAGACGTCTTCTCGGCATCGGTCGGCTATCGGTTCTAGATCTGGCCAGCAACGCCTGGGCGCCCGCGTCCGGCTGCCGGACGTGGGGTTCTGCGTGAGGGTCCGTCCGATCTGTGAGCCTTAGCCCCGGCCCGCCTGCCGTGCTGCGCGCATCCGGGCAAAATCGTCGCCCGCATGGTAACTGGACCGCGTGAGCGGCGTGGCCGAGACCATCAGGAACCCCTTTCCCCAAGCGGCCGTTTCATAGGCCTTGAATTCCTCGGGCGTGACGAACCGCGCGACGGCATGATGCTTTGGTGTCGGCTGCAGATATTGGCCGATGGTCAGAAAATCGACATTCGCGCTGCGCATGTCGTCCATGACCTGCTGGACCGCCTGCCGGTCTTCGCCGAGGCCCACCATAATGCCCGATTTGGTGAACATCAGCGGGTCGAGTTCCTTTACCCGCTGCAGAAGCCGCAGCGAATGGAAGTAGCGCGCGCCGGGGCGGACTTCGGGATAAAGGCCGGGGACCGTTTCCAGGTTGTGGTTCAGGACATCGGGCCGCGCGGCGACCACGGTTTCCAGCGCCTCTGGCCCGCAGCGCAGGAAATCCGGGATCAGAACCTCGATCGTCGTGTCCGGGCGACGATGGCGGATGGCGCGGATCGTCTGGGCAAAGTGCTCGGCCCCGCCGTCGGGCAGATCATCGCGGTCGACACTGGTCACCACCACATGGTTTAGCCCAAGTTCGGCCACGGCATGGGCCACACGGCCCGGCTCAAACGCGTCCAGAGCTTGCGGCTTGCCGGTCGCCACATTGCAGAAGGTGCAGCCGCGGGTGCAGATTTCGCCCATGATCATCATTGTGGCGTGACCCTGGCTCCAGCACTCGCCCACGTTCGGGCAGCCCGCCTCTTCGCAGACCGTGACCAGCTTTTTCGCACGCAGGATATCGCGGGTCTGCTTATAGCCCTCGGACGTCGGAGCCTTGACGCGGATCCAGGACGGCTTTTTCGGCTGGGCATTGTCCGGCCGATGCGCCTTTTCCGGATGACGTCCTTCGGGAATCTTGAGGTCGCGCACGAAAAATTCCCCCTGACCACAGAACCGCCTTCGAGATATTCCGCTTTTGCAGTCAAGGCAATGTCGCCGGACCGCGTTTCCGTGCCGCAGCCCGTTGCGCCGCGCGCAAACCTCTATGGAGCATGTCATGCGGCCGTTTCTTGCCGAGCAGTTCGGAACGGAAATGCTGTTTCTGATCGGGGGATCCACCACGTTGGTCCTGGCCGCGGGTGGCGGAAGTCAGGCGGTGCTTGGGGTCTGCGGCAGTGTCGCGGGGTTGGTGGTTGTGCTGGCAAGCCTTGGCGGTTGGCGCGGTCGGCGGTCTGCCCTGAGCGGTCGATCCGCATGACAGACACAGGCGTGCCGCCCATGAGGCTGGCGCGCCGTCCGGGGGGTTGGGGACGCCCCGGGCAGGCGGGAGAGGCATGACAGTGCCTCTCCCGCATCTGTCCTGTGCTTGACACGGATCAAGGTGAGGGGCTGGACAAGCTGGCATTCCCGCAGCAGCAATCAGGGAATGTCGTTTGTGGAACTCACTCTTGCAATTCTGGTCCTGCTGATCACGCCGGGCCCGACGAATACGCTGATCCTGCTGGCGGGAGCAGAGCGAGGGCTTGCGCGGGCGACGCGGCTGATCCCAGTGGAACTGGCAGCCTATTTGAGCGTCGTGATTCCCCTGGCGTTGATCGGGCAATCGACGCTGGACGCCTATCCGGGACTGCGATCGGGCGTGGCCGTGCTGGCCGCGATCTGGGTCGCCATCCTTGCCGCAAAGCTTTGGCACCATGACCCGGTGGCAACGGACAGAAGCGTCGACGCCAGGGCCTTGTTCCTGACCACGCTTGTGAACCCGAAAGGACTGATCTTCGGTCTGGTGCTTTTGCCGTCCCCTGACCGGCTGCAGCTCAACCTGATCGCCTTCAGCCTGTCGGTGGTCGGCGTGGCGCTGGTGTGGGCCACTTTCGGGGCGGTGTTGCGACAGGGAAGCGGGGGCCAGCCACGTGCCTTGAGTGGACTGCGGCGGCTGGCCTCGGTCTTTCTGGCAGGGATGTCGGTGCTGCTGGTCGTGCGCGGGGTCGGGGCCTGACCGCAGCTAGCCGATCAGCGGACCCGACCGGCCGTAGGTTTCATCGTAGTGCCGCTTGAGACGCATGAGAGCGATGCGCAGCACGATCTTGCCTGACCGCGCGGCCCAGCCCATCCGCTTTTCGGCGACCTCCAGTCCTTCAAGAAAACAGCAGCAGCGCAGCGCCACGTCGCCCAATCCCGGGCCAAGATCCCGCAAGGCGGCAGCGACGCGCGCCCTGGCCCGACCGGGCCCCTCCGCCAGGCCGCTGTCGGGCTGAAAGGCACCACGGTCGCCTCCGGTCAGGAAGCGATCCCAGTTCTGGGCGACTCGTGGGCCCATTTGCGCCAGTTCAAAATCCTCACGCAGCCGTTCGGCGGCATCCACAAGCTCCGGTGCCAGAAAGGGCTTGCCGTCACGGTCTAGCCTGCGGCCGAGAATGCCGACCGGACTTTCCGCCACATTGTAGCGAATCCGCCTGGCGCCCCCGTCATCCACCACATCCCGTTCACCCCAGACGCGGTGCTGGTCGGCAAAACTGCCTGCCGCTTCAGCCAGACCCGGCCGCTCACGCCCCATGTCGTCCGACATCCGCTTCAACGCGACACGACCGGCCGCGGTGATTTCATAGGTCGATACCCGACCGGCCTTTCGGCATGCGATCCAGTCCTTCAGGATGAAGGCCTGTGCGACCGACCGGTCTAGCACCGCAGTGCGCAGCGACCGGCCATCGGGAAGTTCCCGCAGGACAGCGGCCTTTTCCATCTCGGGCGCGATGGCAAGGACCGCGCCGGGTTCGGCAAGGCGACGCAGAACACGGCGACCTTCGCGAGCAAGGTCGGATTCGTCATTCAGACCCGGCGCAAGGCCGGAACGGGGCTGAGCAGTCATTGGCGGGTCTTCCTTTCGGGCTGGATCATGGGCAGCACGGGGCACTAGGCGGGACAGGGCGGCCAGGGCCTCATCCATCAGAGGGTCTTCCCGCCGACCTTCGAAACGGCGCACCTGACGCAGGATCGTCGAAGGATGCAGGCCTTCGCGCCGGGCCATGGCCCGAAACGAGGTGCCCTCTTCGACATGGTCAAGGTAGTTGCGCACCGCTTGGGGAAGCCAGGCAGGCAAGCTGGCGGCAGTCAGTTCTGACACGTCTTATCGTCCCGTCTAAGTCCACCCGCAGCGGGTGCTTTGATCCAGCCTCGGACCATCGCAACCTTGGGTGGAATTGGTTACCTGTTGGTTAAGCATTCGTCCGGCCTTAACAATTGCGCCGAATTCCTAAACCTTTCGGTAACCTCCGTGCGCTGCTTGCCAGCTTGCGCAACGCACGGTTGTCCTGCGTCATAGTGCGCCCGTCCAAGTACGGAGGCCCACATGTCGGATATTCGGATACTGCTTGCCAACCTGCGCCGTCCGCGCCTGCTGATGCACGCAGCGCGGTTCGGCCTGAGCGACTACAGGCGAGACCGGGACTTGCGGCGTCTGGTCCAGGCCTCGGGATCGCCCGAGGATACGGTGCCGAAGCTTCTCTCCGTCGAAGAACGCCTGGAGGCAACACGGCTGAACGGCGATGCCAGCTATTCTGCCGCGCGCCACATTGACGTGCTGATCGCGCTTCTGGCCGAAGCGCGACTGCTGATGCGAGGCGGGCTGGCCTGAGACCGTGGGTCAGATGAAGGCGTCCGGCATCTCGGCCTTGCGCTTGGCGACGAAGGCTTCCAGCGACTCGCGGGTGCCTTCGTCCAGTGCCGGAGGCTGGTAGTCCGCGAGTTGCCTCTTCACCTTTTCGGCCGCGAGCGCCTGCGTGTCGCGGCTGCCTTCTTCGGCCCAGGTCTCGAAAGGTTTGTAATCCAGCAGGTCGGATCGCCAGAAGGCCGACTTGAAATTGGCTTGTGTATGCGCGCAGCCAAGATAGTGGCCGCCGGGTCCGACTTCGCGGATCGCGTCCATCGCCTGTCCGTTCAGGTCGACCTGCACGCCCTGCGCCAGATGATGCAGCGTTCCAAGCTGGTCGGCATCCATCACGAACTTTTCATAGGAGCTGACAAGGCCCCCTTCCAGCCAACCGCAGGCGTGCAGCATGAAGTTCACACCCGCAAGCAGCGCCATGTTCAGGCTGTTCGCCGTCTCGTACGCTGCCTGGGCGTCCGGCAGCTTCGATCCGCAGAACGACCCGCCTGACCGATAAGGCAGCCCCAGACGCCGCACCAGCTGGCCTCGGCGCGCCGGAGTTCATGTCGATCGAGGTGACGAACGCCCCCGCGATGACGGGCGAGCCCGGGCGGACCAGCTGCGAATAGCTGACGCCCGCGAGGATTTCCGCAAGCACCTGGGTCAGGGTCCCCGCCACGGTCACCGGCGCCATTGCTCCGCCGACGATGAAGGGCGAGACGATGGAGGCCTGGTTGTTCGCGGCATAGACCTCAAGCGCGCCCATCATGATCCCGTCGAAGACCATCGGCGAGTTGATGTTGATGAGGCTGGTCATCACGGTGTTACTCTGGACGAAGTCCGCACCGAACAGGATCGAGGCCATGTCGACTGAATCCTGCGCGCGGCTTGGTTCGGTCACCGACCCCATGAAGGGCTTGTCCGATAGCGTCATGTGGGCAAGCAGCATGTCGAGGTGGCGCTTGTTCACCGGGACGTCGGTCGGTTCGCACACCGTGCCGCCCGAATGGTGTAGCCACTTCGACATGTAGCCCAGCTTCACGAAGTTCTGGAAGTCGGCGAGGGTCGCATAGCGGCGTCCACCTTCCATGTCGCGAACGAAGGGCGGGCCGTAGACCGGGGCAAGCACCAGACTGCGGCCACCGACGTCGACGTTCCGCTCGGGGTTGCGGGCGTATTGCGTGAAGGTCTTCGGCGCGGTCGAGATCAGTTTGCGGGCAAGGCCGCGGGGAATGTGGACGCGTTCGCCCTTCACATCGGCCCCGGCCTCGCGCCAGCGGGCCAGCGCGGCAGGGTTTTCGACGAAGTTCACGCCGATCTCTTCCAGCACCGTTTCGGCGTTCCATTCGATGATCTGCAGCGCTTCCTCGTTCAGGATCTCGAAGTTCGGGATGTTGCGCTGGATGAAGCGTGCCGTCTCGAAGCTGATCGCGGTGCGTTCCGCCCGGCGGCTGGCACCGCCCCCACTGCGCGCCCTGCGCCCTGCTACTTCGTTCATGGTCAGCCTCCGGAAACGGTTTGCCGTCCTTATGCCGTCAATCTCGGGCGGGGCTCTCCCCGAAACCGGCGATTACCTTCCAAAACCGACATTCCCCAAGGTCGCAAATCGTGCAGGCTATTCCGGGACGATGACCGGCTGAACTTGCACGCCCCAGCTGTGGATCGCGCCGACGTTGCAGTCCTGTACCGGAGCGATCACCATGATCATCAATTGATTGCTGCCCCGCGCAAACCCACGGCCAAGATCAACCGTCCCGGATTGGCCTGGCCTTAGCACCCCGGTCTCGCCCAAATAGTTCGTGCCTCCGGCAAAGGGCTGCAGGGGCGTGGCAGGCAGGGCGTAGATGGTGCCCTCCGGCGGGGGTGGCGGCGGGGGCCAGGCGACCATGTACTGCACGGGCGAACAATGCGTCGCAGGCGCCGTCAGCCTGAGGCTGTAGATGGTCGAGCTTCCGTCCGACACCAGGTCATAAAGAACGCCCCGGTCGCAGGTCACACCACCCGCAACAAGGCCGGACGCGCCGCAGGTGGTTTCCAGATAGGCGGACTGCGCGGCGGCGGAGAACGGGGCCACCATCAGCCCAAGGGCTGTAAACAGAAAGGCCTTCATGCCGTACCTCCCGGACAGCCAATGGCGCAAGATTCCTTGGCCAGGACCCGTCTGTCAAGGCGCGAGGGCTTGAACTTGCAATCGTCCCGGCTTACGCGGGCGCATGAGCCAGACACACGACCGCCTTCTCATCATCGACTTCGGGTCCCAGGTGACGCAGCTGATCGCGCGCCGCCTGCGCGAGCTGAACGTCTACTGTGAAATCCACCCTTACAACCGCGTGGACGATGGCTTTCTGAAAGCCTTCGCCCCCAAGGCAGTGATCTTCTCGGGCGGCCCCGCCAGCGTGTATTGGGAAAACGCCCCGATGCCGCCGAAGGGCGTGTTCGATCTGGGCGTGCCGATCCTGGGGATCTGCTACGGCCAGCAGGTGATGATGCATTGCCTGGGCGGGCATGTCGAAGGCGGGCATGGCACGGCAGAGTTCGGCAAGGCCTTTGTGACCCCGACCGCTCTGACGCATCCCTTCCTGCACGGCTGGTTCCCGGCGGAAGCGGGTCCGCAGGCGCAGGAACAGGTCTGGATGTCGCACGGCGACCATGTGTCGAAGATCGCGCCGGGGTTCCAGGTCTACGGCACCTCGCCCAACGCGCCCTTCGCCATCACGGCGGACCCCGAGCGGCACTTTTACGCCGTGCAGTTCCACCCGGAGGTGCACCACACCCCGAAGGGCGCGCAACTGTACGAGAATTTCGTCAAGTTGGCCGGGTTCAAGGGCGACTGGACGATGGGGGCCTACCGCGCCGAGATGATCGAAAAGATCCGCGCTCAGGTCGGCGACAAGAAGGTCATCTGCGCGCTGTCCGGCGGGGTCGACAGTTCTGTCACCGGAATCCTGTTGCATGAAGCGATCGGCGACCAGCTGACCTGCGTTTTCGTAGACCACGGCCTTCTGCGCCTCGGCGAAGCCGAGCAGGTCGTGCAGATGTTCCGCGAGAATTACAACCTCAACCTGATCCACGCCGATGAAAAAGACCTTTTCCTTGGCGCGCTGGAGGGGGTCTCGGACCCAGAGGTCAAGCGCAAGACGATTGGCAAGCTGTTCATCGACGTCTTCCAGAAATACGCCACCCAGATCGAAGGCGCCGAGTTCCTGGCACAAGGGACGCTTTACCCGGACGTGATCGAAAGCGTTTCGTTCAGTGGCGGGCCTTCGGTCACGATCAAATCACACCACAACGTCGGCGGCTTGCCGGAAAAGATGGGCCTGAAACTCGTCGAACCCCTGCGCGAGCTGTTCAAGGACGAAGTCCGCGCTTTGGGCCGCGAGCTTGGCCTGCCGTCCAGCTTCATCGGCCGCCATCCCTTCCCCGGCCCCGGCCTTGCGATCCGCTGCCCCGGTGAGATCACCCGCGAAAAGCTCGACATCCTGCGGCGGGCGGATGCCGTCTACATCGACCAGATCCGCAAGCACGGGCTTTACGACGAGATCTGGCAGGCCTTCGCCGCGATCCTGCCGATGCGGACCGTGGGCGTGATGGGCGACGGGCGGACCTATGACTACGCACTCGCCCTGCGCGCGGTGACCTCGGTCGACGGCATGACCGCCGACTACTACCCCTTCACCCACGAGTTCCTGGGCGAGACCGCAACCCGGATCATTAACGAGGTCAAGGGCATCAACCGCGTCTTCTACGACTGCACCTCGAAGCCGCCCGGGACGATCGAGTTGGAATAGGTCAACGAATTTACCGAGTAGGGAGACGTGTGATGACGAAAGGGTTCAAGCGCGAAATCCAGCGTCGCATCTTTAGCCTGTATTCCACGTTCGCGCTGCTACCGTTTGCCTTCCGCCGCTATAAGATTGCCCCGCCAAAGCTCGTAAGCCATGCTGATTGGCCCGACTACCTGGAACGAGAGTTCAACAAGCCCGGCGTCAGGGTCCTGGAAATCGGGTCGCGTGTCGTGACTGGCGCAAACTTCCGTCAACGCTTTTCAAAGGCCGAATATGTCGGGTTCGACTATTACGCGGGCGAAAATGTCGACGTGGTTGGGGACGCGCATCGGTTGTCCGAGTACTTCGAACCGGGGGAGAAGTTCGATCTTATCTTTTCATCCGCAGTGTTCGAACACCTGCACATGCCTTGGCTTGTCGCAGAGGAAATTGCAAAGATGCTGCGCGTCGACGGGTATGTCTTTGTCGAGACCCACTTCTCTTTTGTCGCCCACGAAAGGCCCTGGAACTTCTTTCAATTCTCAGAGATGGGACTTCGCGCCTTGTTCAACGCGGGACTTGGCTTTGAACTTGTAGACTACGGGATGAGCAACCCGATAGGCGGATATTTCAGCCGTCAGGCAGCACCCTACCTACGGTATAGACCGGTGCGAGAATTGTACTGTCACAGTGAAATCCTTTGCCGGAAGCGTGAGGACATCAAGGATTTCAACTGGCGCAGCCTTGACGCTGATGCAGTTGTCGACGGTACGCGATATCCGCCACCGAAGTTAAAGGCCGGACTTCCTGAATGATCCGCGTCACGGGCACTCTGACCTGCGCGACGGCCCAAGAAGCCGAGACCGTTCGCACGCACCTGCCCAACCATATCCGCCTGAGCCGGGCGGAACCCGGCTGTCTGACCTTCGACGTCACCCCAACCGAAGACCCGCTGGTCTGGCGGCTGGACGAAAGTTTCGTCGACCGCGCCGCGTTCGAGGCACATCAGGCGCGGACGCGGGCCAGTGACTGGTTTGGCGCAACAGCCGACCTGAGACGGAATTTTCAGATCGTCGAAACCTGACGCTTTACGCGGGCAGACTGGACATTCCCTACGGTCCCGGCAAGGGTCGCCCGCATGACCGCTCCAAACCGCCCGCTTGCCGCCGCTGCCTGGATGACTGGCTCCATCGCGTCTTTCACCGCCATGGCCATCGCCACGCGCGAGATCAAGGGCGTCCACGACACGTTCGAGATCCTGGCCTATCGGTCGGTCATAGGCTGGTGCCTGGTCGTCGGCATCGCGGCGGTCATCGGGCAGCTGGGCCGCATCCGGGCCGACCGCCTGCCAAGCCACCTTGTGCGCAACGTCTTTCATTTCACCGGACAATCGCTGTGGTTCTGGGCCGTGACGATGATCCCGCTGGCCCAGGTCTTTGCGCTGGAGTTCACTTCGCCGATCTGGGTCATCCTCTTGTCGCCCCTGTTCCTGGGCGAGACACTGACCCGCCGCAAGCTTCTTTCGGCAGCCCTTGGATTTGCCGGTATCCTGATCGTGGCGCGCCCGGATTTCGGCAACCTTGACCTTGGCGTTCTGGCAGCAGCCGGGTCGGCCGTCTTTTTTGCCGCGACTGCCCTGATGACCAAACGGCTGACCCGGGGCGAAGCCATTGTGTCGATCCTGTTCTGGTTGACGCTGATGCAGGCGGGGTTCGGCACGGCCGCCATGCTGGCCGACGGCCAATTCACGGTTCCGACCTTGGCCACTCTGCCCTGGCTGGTGCTGATCGGCATCGCCGGGATTGCCGCGCATCTGTGCCTGACGACGGCGCTTTCACTGGCCCCTGCCAGTGTGGTCGTGCCGGTGGACTTTGCCCGCCTGCCGATCATCGCCGTGATCGGCGCCCTGTTCTACGCCGAACCGGTTGAGGCGACGCTGTTCTTGGGGGCAGGACTGATCTTTCTGGGGATCTGGCTGAACCTGCGGACTGGCACCCCACTGCCACAGGGGGCGGACGTCACAAAACCGTGACGTGGCGTCATTGATTGACCCGATTCAGCCATGGGCATACCGTTTCGAAAGGGGAAATCCTTTATCCAGGGATGAGGACAATGAAACGCATTCTATCCACGGCAGCGGCCATGGCAGCAGCAGCAACGGCTGTCCACGCGGGGGGCGTCGAGCGATCGACACAATCAGTGGCCATCCTGTTCGAGCAGGGCCGCTATGCTGAACTGAGCTTTGGGCACTTTTCGCCAGACGTCAGCGGGTCCGTCGGAGGTGGTGCGTTATCGTCGGGCGACATGTCGTCGAGCTACAATACCTTTAGCCTCGGCTACAAGATGGACCTCGGCGACCGTATGGCGTTGGCGGTCATCCTCGACCAACCGATCGGTGCCGATGTCGCATATCCGAATGGCACGGGTTATCCGCTGCAAGGCACAACGGCAGATTTGTCATCAACCGCCGTGACGGCCCTCTTGCGCTATCGGTTCGACAACAACGTTTCGGTCTACGGCGGCTTGCGGGCCCAATCGGTCAAAGGAACGGTGAACATCCGTTTCCCAGCCATCGGGCTGGCGAACTACGGCATGGAAACCAGCCGGGAGTTGGACTTTGGCTATGTCGTCGGGGTCGCATGGGAGAAACCCGAGATCGCGGCCCGGGTCGCGCTGACCTACAACTCGGCCATCACGCACAATCTCGACTCCACCGAAACCGGCCTTGCAGCCATTCCGCTGACCGGCTCGTTCGAGACAGAGGTTCCGCAGTCGGTGAACCTTGAATTCCAGACCGGCATTGCTAAGGACACGCTGCTTTTCGGCTCGATCCGCTGGGTCGAATGGTCCGCCTTTGTCATTGATCCGCCATTTTATCCGGCACCGCTTGGCAACCTGGTCGACTACGAAAGCGACCGGATCACCTACAACCTGGGTGTCGGCCGCCGGTTCAACGAAAACTGGTCGGCTGCGGTCACCCTTGGCTACGAAGAGGCGGACGGCGAGGTCACCGGCAACCTTGGCCCGACCGACGGGTTTGCCAGCATCGGCCTTGCCGCGACCTACACGATGGACAACGTGAAGATCACCGGTGGGATCCGCTATGTCGACATCGGCGATGCGACCACCTCGATCGGTGCAAACTTCGAAGGCAACAGCGGCGTCGGGGTCGGCATCCGGATCGGCTACACCTTCTGACCGCTGGTCCTTGCCTGACAGGAAACCCCGCCCCGACCGGGCGGGGTTTTTCATTGTGAAGGCACGGGACCGGCGCTAACAGGGGCGGTACGAGGTGACGCGATGATCTATGCTTCCGCTTCCGACTATCTGGCCACGCGCGCCAAGCGGGTGATGCTGTTCGGCATGTCGGGCCTGGGCAAGACACACCTGTCGAACCTCTTGCGCGACCAGGGCGACTGGTTCCACTATTCCGTCGATTACCGGATCGGCACCCGCTACATGGGCGAGTACATCGCCGACAACTTCAAGCGCGAGGCGATGAAGGTTCCGCTTTTGCGTGAGCTTCTGATGACCGACAGCGTCTACATCGCATCCAACATCACCTTCGACAACCTCGCCCCCCTCTCCACCTACCTCGGCAAGCCAGGCGATCCGGCCAAGGGTGGCCTGCCCTTTGCCGAATACATGAAGCGCCAGGATCAGCACCGGTCGGCTGAGATCGCTGCCACCCTGGATACCGCCCGTTTCATGGAACGCGCCCACGACATCTATGGCTATCCGAACTTTATCTGCGACACCTCCGGCTCGATCTGCGAGGTGGTGGAACCCGAGGATCCGCAAGACCCTGTGATGCGCCAGCTGGCCGAGACGCTGCTTCTAGTCTGGATCAAGGGCTCTGACACTCATACGGCGGAACTCGTCCGCCGCTTCGACCGCGCGCCCAAGCCGATGTACTACCAGCCACACTTTCTTCATGCGGCTTGGGAAGAATACCGCGCAAGTCATTCTGTGACTGAGGAAACCTGCGATCCAGACCACTTCGTGCGCTGGACCTATGCCCGCGCCCTGGCCCATCGGCAGCCACGCTATGCCGCCATGGCGCGCTGGGGCGTCACTGTCACCGCCGAAGAGGTCGCGACCGTCCGCTCTGCCCCCGACTTCGATGCGCTGATCGCCCGCGCGCTTGATCGTCGGGCCTGATCCTTCTACATCCACCGCTCCAAAGGAAGCGACCGATGCCCATTACCCTGCCCTCGACCCTGCCCGCCTATGACGTTCTGCGGAACGAAGGCGTCATGGTCATGTCGCCCGAACGCGCGGCGCGGCAGGACATCCGGCCGCTGCGCATCGGGCTTCTCAACCTGATGCCGAAGAAGATCCAGACGGAAAACCAGTTCGCCCGGCTGATTGGCGCGACGCCCTTGCAGATCGACCTGCAGCTGATCCGCATGTCCTCGCACCAGACGAAAAACACTGCCGCCGAGCACATGGAGACCTTCTATCACTCGTTTCAGGAGGTGAAGGATCAGAAGTTCGACGGCCTGATCATCACCGGCGCGCCGATCGAGCATCTGCCCTTCGAAGAGGTCACCTACTGGGAGGAGCTGTGCGAGGTCATGGACTGGACCCAGACCCATGTGCAGTCGACCTTTGGTGTCTGCTGGGGCGGGATGGCGATGATCAACCATTTCCACGGTGTGCGGAAACATATGCTGCCCGCCAAGGCCTTCGGCTGTTTCCGCCACAAGAACCTCTGCCCGACCTCGCCCTATCTGCGCGGGTTTTCCGATGATTTCGTGATCCCCGTCAGCCGCTGGACCGAGATGAAGCAGACCGAGATCGACGCGGCACCGGGCCTGAAGACACTGCTTGGGTCAGATGAAGTCGGCCCCTGCCTGGTCGAGGACGCCGCGCACCGGGCACTGTATATCTTCAACCACTTCGAATACGACAGCGATACGCTGAAGCAGGAATATGACCGCGACGTGGCCAACGGCACGCCGATCAACGTGCCGATGAACTACTACCCGGATGACAATCCCGCGCGTCCCCCGCTGAACCGGTGGAGAAGTCACGCGCACCTGCTATATGGCAACTGGATCAACGAGATATATCAGACCACGCCATATGACCTGGACGAAATTGGCCGCTAGTGTCCTCATCGCCGTCGCGGCCCTTGCCGGGGTCACCCACTGGCGGGCCTCGGCACGCGAAGCTGCGGCAGAGGCGGCCTTTCCCCCGACTGGGCAGTTCGTCACCGTAGACGGCAAGCGCCTGCACTACGAAATGCAAGGCACCGGCCCTGATCTGGTGATGATCCACGGCGCAAGCGGGTCGTTGCGCGACCTGACCTTCGCGCTTCGCGACCGGCTGACCGACCGCTACCGGGTGATCGTCGTCGACCGCCCCGGCCTTGGTCATTCCGATCCGCTGGACGAGACCAGCCTTTTGGCGCAGGCCCGTCACATCAAGGCGGGGCTGGCACAGTTGGGCGTCGAACACCCCGTCGTGCTGGGGCAAAGCTATGGCGGCGCGGTTGCCCTGGCCTGGGCGCTCGACGGCGGCCCGCGCGCGCTGGTGCTGGTAGGCTCGCCGTCCCTGCCCTGGCCCGGCAAGCTTGACCCCTGGTACCGTCTGACCGACACTTGGGTCGGGCGTCAGCTGGCCATTCCCCTGGCGGCAGCCTATGTGCCGCAATCCTATGTCTCCTCGGTCACCGCCGGGGTCTTTGCCCCCGATCCCGTGCCGCCGGGCTATGAGGCGCACCTTGGCGCAGCGCTGACCCTTCGGCGTGAAACGCTGGCCGCCAATACCAGCCAGATCAATGCCTTGCGGGCCGAACTTGTGACCATGGAGCCGCGCTATCCCACGCTGACCCTGCCGGTGGAACTGATCCACGGCACCGCTGACACCATCGTGCCGCTCGACATCCACTCTGGCCCCCTGTCGCAACTGCTGCCGAAGGCGACGATCACTGTGATCCCAGGGGCTGGCCATATGCCGCATCACAGCCATCAGGGTCTGGTCCTTTCCGCAATCGACCGCGCCGCATTGCGCTAGGGCTGGCAATCGCCATACTGGACGCAATGTAAGGAGGATTCAGATGACCCTACCCTTCGACGGCGCGATCAGCCGCTACTTCCGCGAAGGCGCGCCCAAAGAGGTGCGCAAGGCCATCGAGACGGCCGGCAAGGACGAGATCATGACCGCCTCTTACCCCTACCGGGAGGAGATGAAGGGCAAGGACTACGACGCCCATATGGACCTCTTGCAGATCGAGCTTGCCAAGATGCAGGCGGGCCTGAAGGCCACCGGGCAGCGGCTGCTCGTCGTCTTCGAGGGCCGCGACGCCGCCGGGAAAGGCGGGACGATCAAGGCGGTGACCGAAAACATGAACCCCCGGCAGGCCTATGTCGTGGCACTATCGAAGCCGACGGAGCGCGAAAGCCAGCAATGGTATTTCCAGCGCTATGTCGACTGGTTCCCGGCCAAGGGCGAGATCGCCCTCTTTGACCGCAGCTGGTACAACCGCGCGATGATCGAGCATGTCTTCGGCTTCTGCTCGCCCGAACAGCGCGCCAAGTTCTTCAAGCAGCTGCCCGAGTTCGAGCAGATGATCGTCGATGAGGGGATCGTCCTCCGGAAAATCTGGCTGGAGGTCGGCCGCGCCGAGCAGCTGAAGCGCTTCCTCGACCGTGAGGGGGACCTTTTGAAGCAGTGGAAGCTAAGCCAGATCGACGTGGACGGGCTGTCGAAGTGGGATGACTACTGCAAGGCCATCGACGAGACAATGGAGAAGAGCCATTTCAAGCACGCGCCCTGGACGGTGATCCTGTCCGACGACAAGAAGCGCGCGCGGATAGCGGCGATCCAGACCATCCTCTCTTCGGTCGACTATGCGGGTAAGGACGCGAAGGTGGTCGGGAAAATCGACGAAAAGATCTGCGGCGGGCCGAAGCTGCGGGCATGAAGCGGGGGTATCACCACGGCAACCTTCGGCAGGCGCTGGTCGAGGCGGCTCTGGCACTGATCGCCGAGAAGGGGCCGCAAGGGTTCACCCTGTCCGAGGCGGCGAAGGCGGCGGATGTGACGCCGGCAGCGGTCTATCGCCACTTCGCGGGTCGCGACGACCTTCTGGCCGAAGTTGCACGGCAAGGATTCGACATTTTCGCCGCTCTTCTGGAATACGCCTACGATGAAGGGCGTCCCTCGGCCCTCGCAGCCTTCGAGGCGACAGGGCGAGCCTATCTGGCCTTTGCCCGAAAATACCCCGGGCACTACCAGGCCATGTTTGAGAGCGGGCTGCAGCCGGGCAAGCACGCCGATCTGGCCCAGGTCGCCGGGAAAGCGCGGGGGACAATGGACCGTGCGGCAGACGGGCTGGTCCGGGGGCTGCCCGAGGGGCGGCGTCCACCGGCGAGTATGGTCTCGGCCCATGTCTGGGCGGTCAGCCATGGGGTGGTAGAGCTGTTCGTCCGCGGGAACGGAGGGGTGCAACCCTGGTCTCCGGAAGACCTGCTGGAGACTGGGATCGGGATCTATCTGCGGGGGCTGGGATTGATCTCGCCAGACCGGTGAGGCCCGGCTGTCCACGGGTGGACATTTTTTGAGCGTCAGTGAAATCAAAGACTTGGCCGTGGACGTTCACGAACCGCTAGCCTTGATTCAGGCGGCGGCTTCCAGTTTCCGACGCCGACTCATGCGCTGATCCTCTACGAAAATCAGGGCTGGATCAGCGGAACAGGACCAAAGCTGACGGGCTCCAGGCGACGCGGACCTTGGTGCCGACGTCCAGCACCGGACGGCCCGGGACGTTGCGCATGGACAGTCGCACCTCGACATCCGTGCCGCCAAGGTAGACGTCGTAATAAGTCATGTCGCCGAAGTAGATCACCTCGTCGATCACGCCGTCCGTTTCGCGCTCGGGCGCCTTCTGGTCGTCGTAGAGGAGTGTCAGCGTTTCCGGGCGCAGCCCCACGACCGGGCTTTCCCCGGTCTTTGCGGGCGCCTGGGCGATGTCGAGCATGACGCGACCTAGACCCTTGGCATCGACCTCGACCGCGTTGCCGGTTTCCGCGACCTTGCGGGTCGCCGGGCGGCGATAGAGCGTCTCGGGGTCGGCCAGTTGCGCGATTTCGCCTTCGAACATCACGGCGATGCGGTCGGACATGACGAGTGCCTCTTCCTGGTCGTGGGTAACGAGGATGAAGGTGATGCCGACCTGGCGCTGCAGCTTGATGAGTTCCACCTGCATGTGTTCGCGCATCTTCTTGTCGAGCGCGGAGAGGGGTTCATCCAGAAGCAGGACCTTGGGCTTCAGGATCAGCGCGCGGGCGAGCGCAACCCGCTGCCGCTGGCCGCCCGACAGCGCATGCGCCGCCCGCTTGCCATAGCCTTTCAGGCCGACCATCTCCAGCGCCTCGGCCACGGCCTTGGCCTTGTCGGCAGCGCTGCGCGGGTCCTTGCGCAGGCCGAAACCCACGTTTTCTTCCACGCTCATGTGCGTTCGCGGCCACATTGGCCATGTTCTTGCCGTCGATCATGATCACACCCGAGGAGATGTCCTCAAACCCCGCGATGGTGCGCAGAAGCGTGGTTTTGCCGCAGCCCGAAGGCCCGAGGAGCGAGAAGAACTCACCGGCCTTGATCGTGCCGTTGATCCCCCGCAGGGCGTGATAGTCGCCATAGTACTTATGGACGTCCTTGAACTCGATCATGGTCGGGCGGTCGTCGGAAAAGGTCACAGGAAGCCTCCGGAAGCTTGACCACCGGCTTTGGCAATGCCGCGGCGGCGCATGTACTCGGCAATGCCAAGCAGGATGATCGACAGGCAGACCAGAACCGTCCCGAGTGCCAGCATGGATGGCACTTTGGCGGGAAAGCGGAACTGGCCGAAGATATAGACCGACAGGATCGGCTGGCCCGAACCGAGGAAGTTCGCGATGATGAATTCGTCGAACGAGATCGTGAAGCAGATCAGGAAGCTGGCCAGGATGCCGGGCATCACCAGGGGCAGGACGATCAGTCGAAACGTTGAGAGGGGCGTTTCGCCAAGGTCCATAGCGGCCTCTTCCAGCGATTTATCCAGGCTTTGGAAGGCCGAGGTCAGGATGGCCACGGCAAAGGGCGTGCAGATCAGCACCTGGCCCAGGATGACGGTGAAAAGCGACAACGGAATGCCGATCGACAAAAGCACGACCAGAAGCGCCATGGCCACAATCATTTCGGGCAAGACCAGCGGCAGCATGATCATGCCCATCAGCGGTGCCTTGCCGGGGAATGCGTAACGTACGCTGGCCCGGGCGGCGAAGATGCCGAGAAGGGTAGACAGCGACGCGACCGAGAAGGCGATGATCAGGCTGTTCTTTGCGGCGTTCCGCAGGTTCTGGTCAGCCGCCATTTCGCCAAACCATTGCAGGGTGAAGCCCTGCAGCGGGAAGGCCACGACCTTGCTTTGGTTGAAGGCAAAGATCGGCAGCAGAAGGATCGGACCGTAGAGGAACAAGAGATAGAACAGCGTGTAGCTGCGCAGGAAGGGCGCCTTCTTCATTTCTGCCCCCCGATGTAGCGGCGGTTCCAAAGGACGAAGATCACGCTGACGATGGCAACCATCAACATCGAGATGACCGCGAAGGCCGACCCTTGCGGGAAGTTCTGCAACTTCAGAAGCTGGGTCTCGATCAGGTTCGCGATCATCGGTTCCTTGCCGTCGCCCACAAGTTCTGGCGTGACGTAGTCGCCGACAGTCGGAATGAAGACGATCAATGCCGCGGCGATCACCCCGGGCATCGAAAGCGGCAGCGTGACGCGCAGGAACGTGACCCAGCGGCTTTCGCCCAGGTCTTGCCCGGCCTCCAGAAGGCTGCGGTCAACCTTTTCCAGGCTGACGAAGATCGGCAGGACCGCGAAGGGGGCATAGGCATGGGCCAGCACGATGATGATCGACAGGATCGAGTAGCTGGCGATGTTCAGCTGTGTATCCATGATCCCAAGGCCCATCAGCCCGGAATCGATCAGACCGTTGTAGCCGATGATCTGGAACCACAGCGAGACACGGATGATGTAGCTGGTCCAGAACGGGATGGTGATGAGAAAGAGCCACAGGCTCTTGCGATCGGGCTTGACGTGGAAGCTGACGAAATAGGCGACCGGATAGGCCAGCAGCACGGTGATCGTGGTCACTGCCAGCGCAATCAGCAGCGATTTGCCAAGGATGTATAGATAGGCGCCCTGCGGATGGAAGAAGAGCGTCCCGTAGTTCTCCAGCGTCAAGGGAAGTTCGGCGACGCCGCGTCCGCCGGAAAGGACCGAGTAGAGCAGCACGGTTCCAAGCGGAACGGCCAGAAGCAGAAGGACGTAGATCGCTGTCGGACTGATCAGCTTGAGGCCCGCGCGAGCCTCGGAACTTGGCGTTGCGGCCATCTTTCCCCCTGTCCTGCCCGCGCTTGGCTGCGCCGGTCCCGTCCTGCCGTTTGATCAAACGTAGCCCGGCAAGGCGGGCTTAGGCAAGAGGGCCATTAATGTCCATGAAAATCAACCCCGGTCCGCAGCCTGCGGGCCGAGGTCTGGGCGGGATCACCAAGGGCGGATCACCCGGCGACGCGCTCGATGGAGATCGCTCGTTTTTTCAGCTCGTCGTAAAGCGTTGGCACGACGCGGATGGAGCCAACGGCCACGCGCAAGGCATCGCTGATGCGCGCCTCGGAGGGGTCGTCTCCGGCCACGCGCCAGATCATCCGGCGCGCGACGCCGTCGTCATAGACGATTTCGGTGGCCCCATGGCGGGTCTTGCGCCAGCCAAGGAAATCAGCACCCCCATGAGGGGCGTGGAAGGTCGATTGCAGGCCCATTTTTCGGACTCTCGCTATTCACTGCTCAGGGGGAAACCTTCCGGCAGGACCAGGGCCCCGGTCAATCCGTACTAATCGCACTTCCGCGTGAGCGAGTCGGATTTGCAACAGGTCGGGTTTTCCCTAGACGGACAGGTCGGCAGGCGGGCGCGCCAGCAGGTCGGCGAGCTTCTGGATCGCAGCTTCGAAAGCCTCGCGCGAAAGGTTCGCGGCAATCGCGAGGCGGATCGCATTGGGCGCGCGGCCATGGACCAGCGCATATTCGTCGGCCGAACGGACAAGGACTCCCCGCGCCTCGGCCATGCGGACAAAGTTCGAGGCGCGCCAGCCCTGCGGCAGCCGCAACCAGACGAACGGCACGCCCGGTTGCCAGGCCAGGTCATAGCCGCCAAGCCGGTTGATCAGGCCTTGCAGGCGGGCTGCGAATTCGGCCTGGACCTCGGTGCGGATTCGATGCGCCGCGCCCGACCGGAAAAGATGCAGCATAAGGTCGGCCACCGGTCGCGACAGGGCAAAGAACCCGTGCTGCGCGGTCAGGCGCCCCGCCTCACCCATCCCCGCCGGACAAATGACATAGCCAAAGCGCAAGGCCGCAGAGATCGTCTTCGACACCGAGCCCACCAGCCAGACCCGTTCCGGCGCCAGCGCACGCAAGGAGGGAATGCTGCTTTCGGCTACCGAATAGCAGTCGTCCTCCAGCACCTGCAGGTCATAGCGGCGGGCGATATCCGCAATCTCTTGCCGCCGCTTGACCGGCATCCGCCCGGTCGAGGGGTTCTGCGCCTCGGTCGTCAGGCACAGGACCTGCGCGCCGTGACGACGGCAGGCAGCCTCCAGCGCCTCGGGCACGATGCCGTGCTCGTCGATCTCGACCGGCACAACTTCAGCCCGCGCTGCACGGGCAGCATACCGGAAACCGGGATAGGCCAATTCCTCGATCAGCACCACGGGACGTTCCCCCCGCAAGCAGCAGTCGAAGATCAGGCTGATCGCATTCTGCCCGCCATGGGTCAGCGCCACATCATCAGGGCCGATCGACCCCAGGATCCGGTCACCCATCCAGGTTACGATTTCGGCCCGCAAGGCCGCCTCGCCCATCTGGCTGGTATAGTCGAGCCAACCCTGCCCCGTTGCGCCAGCCATGTCCAGCAGAGCCGCCCGAAACGCCTCGGCTTGGCCGACCTCGGGCACTTGCGGTGGGCGCAGATCGACGATCCCTGTTGTTCCACCCGTGATGCGCTCGGTGTACAATGCCTGCGTCGGCCCAAGACGCGGCGATTGTGCTGCTACAAATGTACCGCGTCCGACGGTGGCGGCAAGAAGCCCCTCTTGCGTGGCCAGTTGATAGGCCCGGGCAACAGTACCGGGGGTCAGATGCAGCCGCCATGCCAGGTCGCGCACAGTAGGCAGTTGAGAATTCGCAGCTAATTCCCCGCTTCGGATCGCATCCCGAAGGGCACGAGACAGGCCAAGATACTTGGGACCGGGAAATTGACTCAGATCAGGCGCCCAATTTGTATCAGTCACAATAATCCTCTGGCGACTCATTGCGGGGTATTGCTACATTGTTCCTACGAGAGATTTAACATTGTATCAATACAAATCACAGGAGGCTGCGATGACCCGCAGCGAGATCAGGACCCTTCCGCTTCGAACCCGCCCCGGCCTGGTGGCGCGCCTGAACACTGCAATTGTCGAAGTTTTGACCCGTCGTCGCGACCGCCGCATCCTGGCACAGCTTGATGCCCATCTGTTGCGCGACATTGGCCTTTCGCAGGACGAAGCCCGGACCGAAGCGGCCAAGCCGTTCTGGAAAGACTGACGCGGCCTTCCTTTGGTCTTACCCCTGACTGGGCCGGATCTTCCGGCCCTTCTTTTTCAAGGAGACAGGCTTTGAAGCACGCCAGTCGCTGCAAGCCCGCGGGCATAGATCGTCGCCCCTTCAACGGTCAAATGTCCGGATTCGTCATGCATCAGAGGCCCCTTTCCCAGCACAGTGCAGCCCTGGCGATCCGCGCAGAACAGCGGCACCGGATCAATCAGCAGCATGCCGGGCGTTTCGAGCCGCGCGAAACCGCGCAAGAAGGCTTCTGACCGGTCGAGATCGGGCGTCAACGCGGCGATCCTCGCCCGGTCCCAGCGCAGAAGACGCTCTTCCAGCGTTGCAAACTGCGGCAAGGGCGCAACCACGACCACAGTATCGAAGACCTCACCCCACCAGGCCTGCATCTCGGCCAGCCGATCGGGCCTGCGTTCAGCGGCATCCCAGAGATTGGACAGGATGACGGTTCGAATTCCATCGGCCAGGGCTGCCTCACGCAGGCGGTCTGCCATCCGGCGGCAGTCACCGCGCATCAGCGATGGCACCGGCGAGCAGTTCCAGCCCGTCATCTGCATCGGATTGCGCCCGGTCAGGCGGATGACTTTGGCAAAGTTTGCGGCATGGCTGTCGCCGAAAAGGGCAACGGGCCAGGCGGTCAGGCCCGGCTCGGTCGTGGCCTTGCAGTCCCAGGTGGCCAGGAAGGGCTGGGCGGGAACCGTGTGGTCGGTCATGTGGCAAGTGCCGGATTTCTGCAATGGAATGTCCAGGTCCTGCAGCCGGGCAAGTTCGGCGGGCGGATAGCCGGTCCAGGTCAGAGAGCGCCAACCACGCGCTTCGGCCAGGACGACAAGGCCGCCTGCAAGTGCCAGCGTAGCCAAGGTGGCCAGTCCGGCACCGACGCCCCAGCGGGGCAGGATCGGGTCGGTTGAGCGGCGGAAAGGCTCTTCGATCAGCCGCCAGCTGGCCCAGCCAAGGGCTATGGCGACCACCATCAGCCCGAGTTTGGTGGCCAGGTGTGGCTCTTCCGCCAGGATGACGCGCGCAAAGGCGAGAAGTGGCCAGTGCCAGAGATAGGTTCCGAAGCTGACCTTGCCAAGCCAGACCACGGGGCGAAGGGCCAGCGCCCGGCCAACCCAGGTGTCCGGTCCGGCCAGCAGGATGCAGAGCGCCGTGCAGAGAACAGGCACCATCAGCGCAAGGCCTGGCCCGATTTCGTGATACGTGACCAGGGTGACCGCGATCACCCCCATCGCGGCCAGGCTGCCGAATTGGCGCAGCGCCTTGGGCGCGGACCAGAGGAGAAGCGCGGTCAGGCTGCCCACCAGAAGCTCCACGGCACGGGCAGGCAGAAGGTAGAAGGCGGCGCGCGGATCGGTCTCGGCCTGGCGCAGGGCTACTGCCAGCCCCAGCAGGGCGAGGCCCGCAAGCACCGGCCCCAGCGCCGACGGCTTCCGCCGCCAGACCAAAAGCAGGATCAGGGGGAAAAGCAGGTAGAACTGCTCTTCAACGCCGAGGCTCCACAGGTGCAAAAGCGGCTGAGTGGCAGCTTCGGTGTTGAAGTATCCTGTGTCGCTGTACAGGACGACGTTCGGAACCAAAGCGCTTGCGCCCAGGAAGACCGGAATGAAGCGGTCCATTTGGGCAGGGGACAGCGTGATCCAGGCCACGGGCAGGCAAACTGCAAGCAGGGCGGCAAGTGCAGGCAGGATCCGGCGCACCCGACGGCGCCAGAAGGCAGCAAGCGAGAAGGTGCCGCCCTGCAACTCGCCGACCAGGATCCGCGTGATGACATAGCCGCTGATCACAAAGAAGATGTCGACGCCCAGATATCCGCCAGGAAGCCACGACACTCCGGCGTGGTTCAGCAGGATCACCAGCACGGCCAGCGCGCGCAACCCGTCGATTTCTGGCCGGTAGCTCGGGTTCTTGTGCACGACTGCCATTGCCCCCAAGGAAAAGGCCCGCCAGGGGGCGGGCCTTGAGGTTTCCCGTGCCAGCGATCAGCGCTTCGAGAACTGGAACGAGCGGCGGGCCTTCGGCTTGCCGTACTTCTTCCGTTCGACGACGCGGCTGTCGCGGGTCAGGAAGCCTGCCGCTTTCAGCGCACCGCGCAGGGCGGGCTCGTACAGCTGCAGCGCCTTCGAGATGCCGTGCTTCACTGCACCAGCCTGACCCGAAAGGCCACCACCGGCGACGGTCGCGTAGACGTCGAACTGGCCTTCGACGTTCGCCACGGTGAAGGGCTGCTTCAGGATCATCTGCAGCACGGGACGGGCGAAGTAGACCGCCATTTCCTTGCCGTTGACCACGACCTTGCCGGAACCGGGCGACAGCGGCGGGGGCCGATCCGACAGCCGACTTCAGGTCATCGAGAGATTTGATATCGGCCATGTCACGCGCTCCGGGTGTTCTTCGGGTTCAGGACCTTGACGTCCAGAACGGTGGGCTGCTGTGCTTCATGCGGATGGGCGGCGCCTGCGTAGACGCGCAGGTTCGACATCTGCTGGCGGCCCAGGCGGTTGCGGGTGATCATCCGCTCGACGGCCTTTTCCACCACACGCTCGGGGTGGGCGCCTTCCAACACCTGCCGCGCGGTGCGCTGCTTGATGCCGCCGGGGTGCCCGGTGTGCCAGTAGTAGACCTTGTCGTCGCGCTTCTTGCCGGTCATCTGCACCTTGTCGGCGTTGATGACGATGGTAGCGGTGAAGGTTTTCATCGTGGTTTCCAGCAAAAGGGAGGGCATGAGCGCCCCCGGAATCTCGGATGCGGGCTTATCGCCGAAGGACCGCTCAGCGTCAAGCGCCAGAAGCGACATTAAATCATTAAAAATCAGTGCCTTGCAACAACGGTATCCCAATACCCCAAACTCTCGCCTTTCTCTCCCGCGAATATCCTACGGGGGTGCGGGGGTGGGAAACCCCGGTGTTCCCGAGCCGGTTGGCCGGAACGGCCAGAGGCGAGACAAAGGCTTGCGCCAAAGGCGCTCAATCTGATTACCGCAGTTTCGGCGGGCGCGAGGGGTCCATTCCAGGCGCAGCGGGGGCTAGATCCTGTACCTCCGGTGCAAGCAGATCGAAACGCAGCGCAACCCGGGCCATGGCCGCCACCACCGGGTCGCTGCTGGCCAGGAAAACCACGTCCAGCTCGCCCGCCTCGATGCCGGAAAAGACCAGCGCCTCGTTCATCGCCCGGGCCAATGCGCCTTCGGCCCCATCGGACGCATCGAGCAGTGCCAGAAGATGCCCCCGGCGCCCCCCCGCATAGACAACGCCCGCCAGGAGGGCCGCCACCGCAAGCCCCCCTGCCCGCGCGAGCTTGGCATCCAGCGCCGCGATCACCGCTTCGGGGACGGCGGGCGCGGTGAACTCCTGCGGCATGGCCTCAACCTCCTCCGGTCCGCCGTCCAGCGTCTCGGCCAGCCAGTCCATCGCCTCAGGCGGCAAGAGCATCGACGAAGGCGCGACACCCAGATTCACCCCCATCCCGATCCCCTGCCCCTTCAGAAGGCCCGCGATCACCCGGCCCGGCAGCGCAGCGTAGGGCGCGATCCCGCCGGTAAAGCTGGCAAGCCGCTCCTCTCGGTCAAAGACCAGGACAACGGGGCCATCCTCAAGCTCGAACACCTTGGGTTCGACCGTCTCGCCCATGGCCTCACGCTCAAGAAGCAGGACCATCTCGCCATCGGCCAGCCGCTCGAAGAACCGCAGGCGCAGCGCTTCGTTTTCGGGGTCGGCCGAGACCGCCGCATGAGCAGCATCGAGCAGGGTCACGACATCAGTCATCCATCACCTCCCGCACCCGCTGCCGCAGAACCGGCAGAAGCTCGTCCCCGAACCAGGGGTTGCGTTTCAGCCATCCCGTATTCCGCCAGGACGGATGCGGCAAGGGAAAGACGCCCCGCGCGGCTGGGGCGCGCCAATCGGCCACGGCGGCGGTCACGTCGTGGCGGCCCAGGTGCCAGCGGATCGCCGCGCCGCCCACCAGAAGCGTCAAGCGAATTGGCCCGAGCGCGGCCATCACCTGGCCCCGCCAGGTCGCAGCACAGACCGGCGGCGGCGGCAGGTCTGCACCTTTTGCGTCATAGCCGGGAAAGCAGAAGGCCATTGGCACGATCGCCACGCGGGAAAGATCATAGAACTCGGGTTCGGTCATCCCCAGCCAGTCGCGCAAGCGATCGCCGGACCGGTCAGTAAAGGGCTGCCCGCTGGTATGCACGCGCGCACCCGGAGCCTGACCGGCGATCAGAAGCCGGGCACCGGGCCGGAACCAGACAACCGGGCGCGGCTGATGAGCGGTGACAGTTCGGGCAAAGGCATCTGCACAAAGACTGCAGGCCCGGATTTCGGTCGCAAGGTCCATGCGGGCACGCTGCCCCTGTCCTATGGTCATGGCAAGAGCCGCCCATTGCGGCGAGGCGCAAAGCCGGGTCAGATGGGCCATGCTGTCGCGCAAGGCCTAACGCATGTATCGAGTCTCGCCCTTTGTCCCACGGTTCGCCAAAGCCCTTCTAGCCGGAGCGGTTCTGGCCACGCTTTGGGTCAATCTGGCACCGGCCAGCTATTACGATGCCATCGAGCTTCGGCTGACGGACCTCGACTTGCCGTCCTGGCTTGCTCCGCTGCCGGTTAGCCTGACACCAATGTCGGTCGTCGCGGATGGGTTGATGGCGCTGTTCTTTGCCTTTGTCGGCAAAGAGCTTTGGGAGGCCCTGGTTCTGGAGCGCGGGGCGCTGCGCGGGCGGCAGGCGCTGTTGCCGCTCGGGCTTACCTTGGGGGGAATGGTTGGGGCGGCGGGTCTTTGGATCCTTTTGTCCGTGCTGATCGAGACGGCGGAAGAGGCAGCCTTTGCAACCGGTTGGCAGGTCCCGCTCGGGTCGGATGTCGTCTTGTGCTATCTGTTCGGACGGCGGGTCTTCGGCCCCGGACATCCGGCATTGCACCTTCTGCTTCTCGTGACGATTGCCACGGATATTCTGGCGCTCTTGGTCTTGGGGCTGACCGCCACCGCCGCGGCGCTGCGGCCAGTCTGGCTGTTGCTGCCCCTGCTGGCCGGCGGGGCCGTGTGGCTGGCCATCGGAAGGCCGCGCGCCCATGACGCGCCCGAACGCGAACGGCGAGCCCAGCGCCGGCTATGGCCCTATGTGCTGGCGGGGCTCCTTTCCTGGCTGGGCGTCGCGGCCTCGGGCTTGCCACCGGCCCTCGGGCTCTTGCCGGTGATTCCGGCCATCGCGCATGCGGACCGCAGTTTCGGGATGTTTGCCGAAGTCGAAGAGGTGCTGCACGACCCGCTGAACCGTCTGGCCAAGGCGGTGGCCTGGCCGGTGACGATGGCCCTGTTCCTGTTCGGTCTGACCCGGGGCGGCGTCGACCTGTCGGCTTTTGCGGCCACGACATGGGTGGCTCTGCTTTCGGTCTGGGTCGGCCGCCCGCTGGGAATGACCGTGCTGGGGCTTGGCTTGGCCGCGACCCTTGGCCTGAGGCTGCCCCATGGGGTAGGTCTGCGCGATGTGCTGGCGATTGCACTGCTTATGGGCGTAGGCTTTACGCTGCCGATCCTTGCGCTGGACACAGCCCTCCCCGGCGGCGCGATGCAAGAGGCCGCTCGGCTTGGGTTTGCGCTTAGTCTGCTGATCGGCCCTGCCCTCTGGCTGATCCTGCCCCGACGCGCTGCCGCTGGCCGCACATCCCCGTGACCGGCACGGCAATTCCGTGCCCGCGAACTGCAACAGCCCTTTTGCCGCCACAAACCGGATGTTAACCCTGTCGTACTAGACGGAACGTCGGGCCGCATCGGATGGCCCTGGGCGAAGGCGGCGATGATCGAGTTTCAGGGCGTATCCAAGTCCTACTGGACCGGCACACGGCGGAAGGTCATCCTTGACCGCGCGTCCTTTCGGGTGGAACTGGGCAATTCCCTTGGTATCCTGGCCGAAAACGGCGCGGGCAAGACCACGATCATCAACATGATGGCGGGCCTCGAAAAGCCTGATGAAGGGCGGATCATCAAGACCTCGCGCGTGTCCTTTCCGCTGGGTTTCATGGGCGGGGTGAACAACAAGCACTCTGCCAAGGAAAACTGCCGCTACATCGCCCGGCTTTACGGCCTTGACCCCGATTATGTCGAAAGCTTCTGCCGTTGGGTCTGCGGTCTTGGCGAATACTTCGACATGCCGCTGGCGACCTATTCCTCCGGCATGCGGTCGCGGTTTTCCTTTTCGCTTCTCCTGTCGATCGAGTTCGACATCTACCTGATCGACGAGGGCATGCCGTCCAGCTCGGATGTCGAGTTCAACCGCAAGGCCGGCAATGTGCTTAAAGAACGGCTTAAGAATGCTACGGTAATCATCGTGTCGCACCAGGCCGCAACGCTTGAACGATTCTGCCGGTCGGCAGCCGTGTTGCGGAATGGTCAATTGTACCAGTTCGACACTCTAGAGGAAGCGAGACGCCTTTATGACTACCACACCTAGGGCCGCACGCTTTTTCCTGCGCCGGGTTGAGCGTCCAGCCCTTCCCGCTGGACCTGCGGACGACATGCCCTTTGCCTCGACGGATGACGGTTTCGGTTCGCTCGACTTTCGACGCCCCGCCGACAAGGCACCGGGCCCGGCGCCGCAGGCAGCCGCGCAGCCGGCGCCTTCCCAGGATGACCCTGACGATGCGGCAATTGCCGCCATTGCGGCCGAAGGTCTGACCGGCCGCCAGTTGCGGCGCGCCCGGCTGGTGGCGCAGTCCCGCGGGCTGACACCTCGGTCTGATCTCGACGCCGTACTTCAGCTGCGGCGCGCGGGCCTTGATCCGTTCACCGGCGCCCCCGCGCTAGAGGCCGTGGCCCCGCCGCCTGTCTCAACTGCCGAGCCCAGCCGCGACCTGGCCCGCCTGCCCGGCGACCAGGTGCAGCTGCCCCAGCGGGCGCGGCCCATCGCCGTGCCTTCGCCCGAACAGAAGGCCGAGGTCAATCAGGCGGCCGAGATCATGCGGATGCAGCAGGATATCGCGCGCCGCCGCCGTCGCCGTCTTGCCCTGCTTGCGGCGCGGATGCTGGCCTTCGTGCTGCTGCCGACCTTTCTGGCTGGCTGGTATTTCTACCAGGTGGCCACCCCGATGTACGCCACCAAGGCCGAGTTCGTGATCCAGCACGCAGGTCCAAGCAGCGGCAGCACCGGGGGCCTGGGTGGTCTGTTTTCAGGGACGGGTCTGGCAACTTCCCAGGATTCGATTGCCGTGCAAGGCTATCTGCAATCTCGCGAAGCGATGATGCGGCTGGAAAGCGACCTCGGCTTCAAAGAGCATTTCCAGAACCCGGCCATCGACGATCTGCAGCGCCTTCCACCGGATGCAAGCATGGAAGACGCCTACAGTCTGTACAAACGCTATGTGAAGATCTCGTATGACTCGTCCGAGGGCATTGTCCGGATGGAAGTGATCGCCACCGATCCGGCCGTCGCCAGCGGATGGGCGAAACAGTTGGTCAGCTATGCCGAGGAACAGGTTGATCACCTGACCCAGCGCTTGCGCGCAGACCAGATGCGCGACGCGCAGGCCGGCTATGACGAGGCGCAGGCCAATCTGGCCACCTCGCAAGCCCGCCTGATCGAACTGCAGGAACGCTTCAAGGTGATCTCGTCGGAAACCGAGGTCGGCCTGATCACCTCGCAGATCGCAACCCTGGAGCAGCAGATCAGCCAGGAACGGCTGTCGCTTGCCCAGATGGAAGCGAACTCGAACCCGAACCAGGCCAGAATGGAGCCCGTCAAGCGCCGCATCGCCACGCTGGAAAGTGAAATCGCCATCCTGCGAAACAAGCTGACCGAGGGGACCGAAAGCGAGACGAGCCTTGCCCAGGTGCAGGGGGAGTTGCTGGTGGCGCAGGCTGATCTGCAGACCCGCCAGATGATGCTGGCTCAGTCGCTGCAGTCGATGGAAACCTCACGGATCGAGGCCAACCGCCAGGTGCGCTATCTGTCCCTGTCGGTCAGCCCGGTCCCGACCGATGAACCGGCCTATCCCCGCGCTTTCGAGAACACCATGGTCACGATGTTGATCCTTCTAGGGATTTACCTCATGGTCTCGATGACGGTTGCCATCCTGCGTGAGCAGGTGACCGCCTGATACCGGACCATCGGAGTAAGCATGAAGACTGTCTCCATCGGCGCGTTGCGCGTCGGAAACGACTTGCCGCTTCTGGTGATCGCGGGGCCCTGCCAGCTGGAAAGCCTGGACCACGCCCAGATGATCGCGGGGGCAATGGCCGAGGCCTGTCACGCCGCGGGCGCGCAGTTCGTGTTCAAGGCCAGCTATGACAAGGCCAACCGCACCTCTTTGACCGGCAAACGCGGCTTGGGGATGGAGGCCGGGCTGAAGGTGCTCGCCGCCGTCCGGGCGATGGGCCTGCCGGTCCTGACAGATGTGCATGATGCAGGGCAAGCGCGCGAGGCCGCGACAGTCGTCGATGTCATCCAGATCCCCGCCTTCCTGTGCCGCCAGACCGATCTTCTCTTGGCAGCGGGCGAAACCGGGGCCGTGGTCAATGTCAAGAAGGGCCAGTTCCTGGCTCCCTGGGACATGGCGAATGTGGCGGCCAAGGTGGCCAGCACGGGGAATGAGCGCATTCTGCTGACCGAACGCGGGGTCAGCTTTGGCTACAACACTCTGGTGGCGGACATGCGCGCGCTGCCGATCATGGCGAGGACCGGCTATCCGGTCATCATGGACGCGACCCATTCGGTGCAGCAGCCGGGCGGCCAAGGCTCCAGTTCGGGTGGCCAGCGCGAATTCGCCCCAGTCATGGCCCGCGCAGCGGTGGCTTTGGGCATTGCCGGGGTGTTCATCGAAACCCACGAAGACCCCGACCGCGCACCGTCGGACGGGCCGAACATGATCCCGCTGGCCCAGATGCCCGCGCTGGTCGCCAGCCTGATGGCCTTCGACCGGCTGGCCAAGGCCGACCCGCTGCGCGTTTGAATCCCCGTGCTCTTCTGCCCGACCACGCGTGGACAGTCCTAGACCGCCTGCCCCGCCGCCCAACCCGAGGACCAGGCCCACTGAAAGTTATAGCCCCCCAGCCAACCGGTCACATCCACGACCTCGCCCACAAAGTATAGCCCCGGCACGCCCTTCGCTTCCATCGTCCGGCCGTCAAGCGCCCGCGTATCGACCCCGCCCAGCGTCACCTCGGCCGTTCGGTAGCCCTCTGAGCCCACCGGGACCAGCCGCCAGTCCGTGAGACCCTCCGCCACCCGATCCAGCGCGGCGCCGGAATACTCTGCCATCGGCCCGGTTCGGCCCAGCGTTCCCTCAAGATGACGGGCAAGCCGTTCAGGGAACCATGCCCCCAGCACGGTCCGCAGCTGCGCCCGGCCCTGCGCGGCCTTTGCTGCCCGAAGCTCGGCAGCCGCATCCCGCCCCGGCAGAAGATTGACGTGAACCGCCTCACCCTCGCGCCAATAGCTGGAGATCTGCAGGACAGCCGGGCCGGACAGCCCGCGATGGGTGAAGAGCATCGCCTCATCGAAACCCTGCCGCCCGCAGGACAGGCGGCCCGGCACGGCCAGACCGGCCAGAGGGCGCATCCAGGCCAGTTCCTGCTCGGCAAAGGTCAGAGGCACAAGCGCGGGCCGCGTCTCGACGATGGGCAGGCCAAAGCTTTCAGCCACGCGGTAGCCATAGCCCGTTGCCCCCATCTTCGGGATCGACTTGCCCCCGGTGGCCACGATCACCGCCCTGCCCGTCTGCACACCGCGCGCGGTGTCGACCTCGAACCCCGTCGCCGATCGCCGGACGTCTCCCAGCGCACACCCCAGCCAAAGGGCGCCTCCGGCCCGGGCCAGGTCCTTTGTCAGCATGTCGACGATCTGGCTGGCCGAACCGTCGCAAAAGAGCTGCCCCAGCGTCTTTTCGTGCCAGGCAATCCCCGCCGCATCGACCCGCGCGATGAAATCCCATTGGGTGAAGCGTTTCAGCGCCGACAGGGCAAATCGTGGATTTTGCGACAGGAACCGGTCCGGCGCGATGCCGAGATTGGTGAAGTTGCAGCGC
Organism: Tabrizicola sp.; assembly: GCA_025458105.1. Classification (GTDB taxonomy): domain Bacteria; phylum Pseudomonadota; class Alphaproteobacteria; order Rhodobacterales; family Rhodobacteraceae; genus Tabrizicola. The sequence continues at coordinate 61,000 of JALOTD010000031.1, forward strand.
CCCCCACCGGAAATCCGGATCTTTTCACCGGGCTTTTCCGCATGATCGATGACAAGAACCCGCCGACCGCGGCGCGCGGCTTCAATCCCGGCCATCAGACCAGCCGCCCCGGCCCCCAGAATGATCACGTCCCATTGCACGCCCCCGTCCTAGCGAGGCATTTCTGACGCGGCAAGCGCGGAAAAAGCCGCAACTCCCCCTTGCAGGCCCCCGACCGCTTCGCTAAACACCGCCGCACGGTTGGGGCGTCGCCAAGCGGTAAGGCAGCGGTTTTTGGTACCGCCATACCTAGGTTCGAATCCTAGCGCCCCAGCCAACCCTCCTTTTTTCCGGCACTTCGGAGAGCGCGCCTTGACCCTTCGCCCGATCTTCCTTGCCGCCCTCCTGCCGCTGAGTGCCTGTGTCGGTGGCAAAACGACAATGCAGTTCTATCCGCTGGACGGGGCCATTGCCGAGGCCGATCCGACGACCGTGATTGAAGCGACGATGGAGAACGTGTCGGGCACCTCGGGTCCCTTGACCTTCCGCCTGCCGGACCGGGTCAGGTGCGAAGGCACCTGGTCGTCCCTGACGCCCAAGACGGTTTCGCGCACCAAGGGCCTGTCGCTGACCTGGAAGAAGACCGGAGGAGAACTCGGTGGCGAGACGCGCACCGAAGCGCGGGTGAATGACGGCGAGCTTTATGCGGTCTGTTCGGACGGGCGCCGGGTGCAGGGGACCTTTGTCATCGGGTCGGGCACTGCCAGCGGCACGGGCAGCGCCTCGGACACCATGGGCAACGTCTACAAGCTCTTGTTCTGATCAGCGCCCGGCCAGGGCCTCGGCCAGAACAGCGCGGACCGCCTCACCGGGAACGTCATCGGCCACGAAAGCCTGACCGATCTCGCGCGCCAGGATAAAGCGCAGGCGACCGTCGATCACCTTCTTGTCCTGCCCCATCAGGGCAACCAGCGCCTCGGCATTCGGCAGATCGCCGGGGATATCCGCCAGATCGACCTTCATCCCCATGTCGCGCAGGTGCGACCGCACGCGGCTTGGCTCCTCTTGCGCGCACATACCGAGCCGCGCGGACAGTTGAAAGGCCAGGGCGCAGCCTATCGCCACGCCTTCGCCATGCAGAAGCCGGTCGGAATAGCCCGTCGCCTTTTCAAGGGCATGACAGAAGGTATGACCCAGGTTCAGAAGCGCGCGGTCGCCTTCTTCGGTCTCATCCCGCGCAACGATGTCGGCCTTCATCTGAACCGACCGGGTCACCGCATGCAGACGAGCCGCGCGGTCGCCGCGGCGAAGCGCCGGGCCATGCCGTTCCAGCCAGTCGAAAAACCCCGCGTCGCCCAGAAGACCGTATTTCACGACCTCGCCATAGCCGGAGAGGAAGTCACGGTCAGGCAGAGTATCCAGAACGCCGATATCGGCCAGAACCAGGCTTGGCTGGTGAAAGGCCCCGACCAGGTTCTTGCCTTGCGCCGTGTTGATTCCTGTCTTGCCGCCGACCGAACTGTCCACCTGCGCCAGAAGCGTCGTAGGTATCTGCACGAAGCGGACGCCCCGGCGCAGGATGGCCGAGGCAAAGCCGACCAGATCGCCGATCACCCCGCCACCCAGTGCCACGACAAGATCCTTGCGCTCGACCTTCGCCTCCAAAAGCCATTCCGTCGCACGGGCAAGCTGCTCCCACCCTTTCGTCGCCTCTCCCGGTGGCAGGGCCAGGGCGGTGACGGCAATGCCTTGTTCGGTCAGGGCCTGGGTCAAGGCCGCGAGATGCGTGGTGGCAACCGTCTCATCGGTGATTACGGCGACCCGTTTGCGGCGCAGAAGCGGGGCGATCTCCGCGCCGGCGCAGTGCAGCAACCCTTCGCCGATCCGCACCTCATACGAGCGGTCGCCCAGGTCTACGGCTACGGTATTCACGCCTCGCTCTCCCACACATCCGGCCGATCTTGCAGGGCGGCCAATACCCGCGCCGCCATATCCTCGACCGACAGGTCAGGCGCGGCATCGACGGCAAGATCGGCCTGGGCGTAATGCGGTAATCGGGCTTCGTAAAGGCCCTGCAAGGTCTCACGCGGGTTGGCCGTGCGCAGCAAGGGGCGAGTCGCCTTGTGCCGCACGCGCTGCCACAAGAGATCAACATCGGCCCGCAGCCAGACCGAAATACCGATGTCGTGGATCATCGCGCGGTTGGTCGCCGACAGAAAGGCGCCGCCGCCGGTCGACAGGATGCAGGGCTCGCCCTTCAGCAGGCGGGCGATGACCTCGGTCTCGCGGGCACGGAAGAACGGCTCGCCATCGCGTTCGAATATCTCGGCAATGGATCGGTTGGCGGCGCGGACGATTTCCTCGTCCGAATCCCGGAATGCGACACCGACAAGCCGGGCCAGGGCCGTGCCCACGGCCGTCTTGCCCGCGCCCATCATCCCAACCATCACGACGGTCCTTGCCAGACGCCGCATAAGTCCTTCCCAGTTGTTTGGTCCCGGCAGGCTTTTGCCTTTGGGGAAATATTCCCTCCTCAATGGCGTGAAGTTTCGCGGAATGCTATATACATTCTGCAGAAGTCCGGTGGCGTCGGGGCCTTTGCCCCGACACACCGCAAGAATCAGGGAGTGGACTAAGCCACTCCGACGAAGGCCGAGGAAGGGCAAGACGATGGGTCGGATCATCAAGGCTTTGGTGGTGCTGTTGATTTTCGGGTTCATCGGGTTGACAGGCTACGCCTATCTTGGCGATCTGAGCCCGGAACAGGGCGAAGTGAAGAAGCCTGTGGTGCTGGATGCGGAATAGGGTCCTTGGCCTGGTAGCGTGTATTCTGGGGACCGGGGCCGCCGCGCAAGAGGGCGGCCCGCTGTCAGCCATTGACTGGTTGTCGCAATCGGTCGCAACCCCTGCTGCACAAGACACGGGTGGAGTGCCGATCGCCATCGACGAGCCGCCGGTAGCCGATCAGGGCGGGGCCTTGCCGGAACCTGTGGCGACAACCTCTCTTGACGCCCCGTCGCCTGATGCGGTGGGACTGATTGCTCCGGCGGTTTCCGGCCTGCCCCGCGATCTGTGGGGGGCGGGACTGACGCGCGAGATATCCGAGGCGCTGGTCGGACACCCGGACGACGCCCTGCCTGCCTTGCGCCAGTTGTTTCTGACCATCCTTCTGGCCGAGGCGCAGGCACCCGTCGATGCGGGCGGCAGGGGAGATCTGCTGCAAGTGCGGATCGACAAGCTCTTGGCGCTTGGCGCACTGGAACAGGCTGCCGCCCTGATCGAGGCTGCGAGCCCCACCTCACCCGAACTGTTTCGCCGCGCTTTCGATGTGTCGCTTTTGACCGGGGCCGAGGACCGCGCCTGCGAGAAGATGGCGGCGGCTCCGCATCTGGCACCCACCGTTCCGGCGCGGATCTTCTGTCTGGCCCGGTCGGGCGACTGGGACACTGCGGCGCTGACGCTGCACAGCGCCACGGCAATCGGTCAGCTGTCCGCCGATCAGGCGGCGCTCTTGTCGCGCTTTCTGGATCCGGACCTCTTTGAGGGCGAACCAGTCCCGGCGGCACCAAGCCCAGTCACGCCGCTTGACTGGAAAATCTATGAGGCAATCGGCGAGCCCTTGCCGACCGATCGCCTGCCCTTGGCATTCTCCTATGCCGAGATCAGCCCAAAGGCTGGCTGGAAGGCCCAGATCGAGGCGGCCGAACGGTTGACGCGGGGCGGGACGATCCCGCCGAATGTCATCCTGGGCCTTTACACCGAGCGGGCTCCTGCGGCTTCGGGCGGCGTCTGGGACCGGGCGGCTGCCTTCCAGCGTTTTGAGACGGCGCTGAATTCGGGGGATCTTGCGCGCATATCGACGGCCCTGCCCCCCGTCTGGGCAAAGATGCAGGAGGCCGAACTTGAGGTGCCCTTTGCAGTTCTGTTCGGGAAGGCGCTGGTCGATCTTCCGCTGGAGGGCGAGGCGTCTGACATCGCTTTACGCGTCGGATTGCTGTCGCCGTATCGCGACACGGTGGCCACCCGACTGCAACCCGAAGGTCAGGTCGAGGTCTTTCTCGCCGCCCTTGCGCTGGGTGACCTGACGGGCGCGGTGCCGCCGGACAGTCTGGGCCGGGCCATCTCTGCGGCCTTTAGAACCCCGCGTCTGCCCGCCCGCGGACAAGAGCTTCTGGACGGAAATCGCACCGGTGAGGCCATCCTGGTGGCGATCGACAGCATCTCGCGCGGGGTACAGGGCGATCTGAACGGCGTGACCGAAGGCCTGTCGCTTTTGCGCGCGGTCGGTCTTGAGGGCGTTGCACGACGGACAGCGCTGGAACTGATGATCCTGGAACGGCGGGGCTGAGGCCCATGCCGACCGGAGAAGCCAACCGCTGGATTTCTACCTTTCTTGACGCCCGGGTTGCCGAGGTTGGGGCAGCGCGCAACACGCAGCTGGCCTATGGCCGCGATCTAGTCGATTTTGCCGAGTGGCTGAACCAGCGCGGTCAGTCCTTTGGCAGCGCGGACCAGGCGTCGGTCGAAGATTATCTGGTGGCTTGCGATTCGCAGGGCCTGTCCAAGGCGACACGTGCGCGACGTCTGTCTTCGATCCGCCAGCTGTTCCGCTTTGCCGTCGATGAAGGGTGGCGGACGGATAACCCGTCCCTGCGTCTCAGTGGCCCCGGGCGGGCACAGTCTCTGCCGAAAACACTCAGCGAGGCGGAAGTGACCCGCCTTCTGGATGCCGCGCGCGAGCGGGGGCGCAATCCGGTGGACCGGTCGCGCGACACGGCCCTGTTCGAGCTTTTGTACGCAACCGGCCTGAGGGTCACGGAACTGGTCAGCCTGCCCCTGTCATCGGTACGGGGCGATCCCCGGATGATTCTGGTGCGTGGTAAGGGAAACAAGGAGAGGATGGTTCCCCTGTCTGCACCGGCACGCACGGCGCTTGCCGACTGGCTGGCCCGCCGCGATACCGAGGACTCGGCCCTGCGCAAAGCCGGGCGGTCGACGTCGCGCTTTCTCTTTCCCGGCGACGGGGTCGACGGGCACCTGACACGGCAATACTTCCACCAACTGGTCAAGGATGTGGCCGTGCGGGCCGGGATCTCGCCCGCGCGGGTCACGCCTCATGTGCTGCGGCATGCTTTTGCAACACATCTTCTGGCGCATGGTGCCGATCTTCGGGTCATACAGACACTCCTTGGTCATAGCGACGTTGCCACGACCGAGATTTACACGCATGTGCTGGACGAGCACCTCAAGGACCTTGTCTTGACCCGACATCCCCTGGCCCGCAAGGGTCGCGACTGAACGAAGGATCCAATGCCTGACGCTTCCCTTGATGCCGCATTCTGGCTGACGACAGCCGCGATCCTTTTGCTTCTTGTGATGTCCGCCTTCTTCTCGGGGTCCGAGACCGCGCTGACCGCCTCTTCACGGGCCAAACTGAAGGGGCTGGCCGACAAGGGATCGCGCGGGGCATCAGCGGCGATGACAGTCACCGAAGACCGCGAACGAATGATTGGCGCTCTGCTTCTGGGCAACAATATCGTCAACATCCTGTCGGCCTCGCTGGCGACTGCGCTTCTGACCAAGATGTTTGGCGACAGCGGCGTTGCTCTGGCAACCTTTGCGATGACGGCCCTTGTCCTGATCTTCGGCGAGGTGATGCCGAAGACTGTGGCCATTACCTTTCCAGAACCAGTTGCCACCCGTGTAGCGCCGATAATCCGCATCCTTATCCTGATCTTTTCCCCGATTGTCAGCGTCGTGCGCGCGCTTGTTCGGGGGATCCTGCGACTGTTCGGAATGAAAGCCGATGAAGGCAGCGCCATGCTTGCCCTGCGCGAGGAGATTGCGGGCGCGATTGCACTGGGGCATTCGGAAGGCGCGGTGGAGAAGGAAGATCGCGACCGCATGCTCGGCGCGCTGGACCTCGCTCACCGTACCGTCGATGAAATCATGCGCCACCGCCGCCAGATCGAGATGATCGACGCCGACCAGAGCCCTGACCAGATCATCACGCAGGTTCTGGCGTCACCGCATACCCGGCTTCCGGTCTTCCGCGACAGCGACGACAATATCCTGGGCGTGGTGCATGCCAAGGACCTGCTGCGCGAAGTGGACCGCCTGGTCCGGGGCGAGGACGGCTCGGTCGAGGGGATCCGCGCGCTGGACATCGTCAAGGTGGCCATGAAGCCCTATTTCATTCCCGAAACAACGACGCTGGACGAGCAGATGCGCGAGTTTCTGGCGCGACGCACGCATTTCGCGCTTGTGGTGGACGAATACGGCGCGCTGCAGGGCCTGATCACGCTGGAAGACATTCTTGAGGAAATCGTTGGCGACATTACCGACGAATTCGACGTTGTGCGCAAGGATGCCGGACTGACCGAGACCGGGGATGGCTCGTTTCTGATCGAAGGCGCGATGACGATCCGCGACCTGAACCGGGCGATGGACTGGCGTCTGCCAGACGAAGAGGCGAACACGATCGCGGGCCTGGTGATCCACGAGGCACAGATGATCCCGAACGAGGGGCAGGTCTTCAGCTTCCACGGCTTCCGCTTCGAGGTGGTGACGCGGCGCGAAAACCGGATCACCAAACTGAAGGTCAGATCGATCTGACGTGGCGGGATCAGGCGGATCGCCTGGCGACGCTCGCGCCCTTTGCAGCCCAGGCGAAGACGGCCGCGCCAAACGCCTGGAACAGAGGGCGGGACACCGGGTCGTTGCCTGCGTTCCATTCCGGATGCCACTGGACGGACATGGTGAAACCCGGCGCCTCCCTGACATAGATCGCCTCTGGCGTGCCATCGGGCGCGTATCCGTCGATCACGACACGGGGGGCTGGGCGGGCAATTCCCTGTCCGTGCAGCGTGTTGGTCAGAACTTCGCGCGCACCAAGAAGGCGATGGAACGGTCCACCTTCGGTAAAGCTGACCGTATGGCGCAGGGCAAACTGCTCCTCCAGCGTGCCGTCCGGCGGCATGCGATGGTTCATCCGACCCGGCAAATCGCGGATTTCGGGATGCAGCGTACCACCCAGTGCGACGTTAACCTCCTGGAACCCCCGGCAAATGCCAAGGAACGGCTGTCCACGATCAACGCAGGCGCGGATCAGCGGCAGCGTTATGGCATCGCGGGAGCGGTCGAAGGCTCCATGCGCCGGAGTTTCCGCTTCGCCGTATTCGCTGGGGTGAACATTGGGGCGACCGCCGGTCAGGAGAAAGCCGTCGCACAAGTCAAGCAGCTCATCGACCGAGACAAGCCTTGGATCCGAGGGGATGATCAGCGGCAGGCAACCCGCGACTTCGGCCACGGCCGACGAATTCATCTGGCCGCCGGAGTGGACCGGATAGCTGTCATTGATAAGGTAGCTGTTGCCGATGATCCCGACCACTGGCCGGGCGGCCCTGCCATGCAACCCCTTCACCGCTGTCACCCGAACGGTTCCCCTTTTCTGGCAGCATAGCGACTTGGCGCATTGCCGGGAAGGGCCACAGCCAGTCCGCGACGCACAGCCTGGCCGCAGCGGTGCACATGCCCGATCAGCGGGCACAGTCACGTGGAAATGACTATCCTTCCCGCATGGGAAGGCTGCACATTCGCACCTGAAAGGAGACGTATGATGAAAACATCTATCGCGGTGCTGTCAGCCTCGGGATTGGCCCTGTTTATGGCGGTGACCTTGCCCCTGACAGCCCAAGAGGGGACAGGACACGAAGGTCACGCCATGATGGGCGACAAGGGCCCGTCCTCGATGGCATTCATGGAAGCCAACGACCGGATGCATCAGGGCATGGCGATCGAATTCACCGGCAACGCCGATGTGGATTTTATCCGGGGCATGATCCCGCATCATCAGGGCGCGGTCGAAATGGCCAGGATCGTGTTGGAGCACGGCAGCGACCCCGAAGTGAAGAAGCTCGCTGAAGGCATCATTGCCGCGCAAGAAGCCGAGATTGCCTGGATGCAAGACTGGCTTGCCAAGAACGGCGGCTGATCTTCCTAGCACCGGGCGCTCAGGTAGTTCTCGGCGATCTCGACCATGCGGCTGCGGGTCATCCAGGGCCCGTGGCCGCCGATCACCAGGCTGCATTCGAGGTGGCGCAAACGCTCCATCGTGCGCAGGTAGTCTGGGATGCTGGCACCGGGCAGGTCATCCAAGATCTCGTCGTCGTAGATGGCATCCCCCGACAGAAGAAGCCCGCTGTCGGTATCCAAGAGGCCAATTCCGCCTGGAGAATGGCCCGGCAGGTGCAGGACGGTGAACCGGCGGTCACCAAGGTCGATCTCTGCACCCTCTCCCAGAGTGCCTGTCAACGGTGCCGGGTGCAGGGACCAATCTGATATCGTCCAGCCGGGCGCGGGACGTTCAGCAACCGGGTCCGGCCAGGTGCGAAACTCTTCTGCAAAGGTTTCAATCCCAGGCTGTCCGGCAAACCCTGGCGCCTCGATGGCATGTCCCCAGCGGTCGGAAAACTCATGAAAGCCGCCGATGTGGTCGACATGGGCGTGGCTTGCCACGGCAATGACCGGTTTGCCCGACAGGGGCAAGGACTGTCGCAAGGCAGCCAAGCCACAGCCGAAGTCGAACTGCAGGTCCCGGTTCCGGCCGAGGACCGTCACCATCGCCGCCCGGAACATCGGATCGACCGAAGGTTCGTGGGTCACGAAGACCCCGCCGTGAAGGGCCTGGGTGCGAAACCAGCCCATTACAGGCTGCGGGCGATCACGCCGGCGGCGGCCTCCAGCGCCCCCGACCCATGCGGAATGTCAAGCGCGGTCAGGCCAGCATCCATCACTGCAAGCGCCCCAAGCGTCATGTGTGCGTTCACGTGCCCCATATGCGCAACGCGCAGGAACCCATGATAGGCCGGGTCCGTCGAGGGGGCCATGCCAAGGCCGATGCCCAGCGTGACGCCGGCCTTGTGTTCGCACCAATCGCGCAGCCGCGTGGCATGCGGCGCACCGAAGCGGGCCGCAGTGACGGACCAGCCGCGGTGGACCGGGTCAGCCACGTTCATCCCGATTGCAGGATTGTCGACCGACCAGCGGTCGAAAGCGGCCCAGACGGCGCTGGCCAGGATATGGTGGCGTTTCCAGACGTTTGGCAGCCCCTCTTCGCGCAGCATGTTCAGCGCCTCGCGCAGGCCGAACAGATGGCTGGTGGGTGCGGTGCCATCCCAGATCTGCCAGAACTCCTCGGGTTCGGCCCGGGGGCCCCAGGCCCAATACGGGGTGGCAAGGTCGCCCCGCCCGCAGCGCACCCTCGCGGCCTCGGAAAACCAGACGAAGGCCATGCCCGGAGGCGTCATCAGGCCCTTCTGGCAGGCCGCAACCATCACATCAACGCCCCAATCGTCCATCCGGAACTCGTCGCAGCCAAGGCTTGCGATGCAGTCGACCGCAAGAAGGGCGGGATGCCCCGCCGCGTCGATCGCTGCGCGCAGGGCCGGAATGTCGGTCTTGATCGAGCTTGCCGTGTCGACATGCGTCGTCAAGACCGCCTTGATCTTGTGGCCTGTGTCGGCGCGCAGCGCAGCCTCTACCCGCTCCATGTCGACCGGAGAGGACTTGCCGAAGTCCAGCACCTCGACGTCGATCCCCATGGCGCGCGCACTGTTCGCCCAGGAAAGGCCAAACTGTCCGACGGCCAGCACCAGCGCCTTTTCGCCCGTCGCAAACAGATTGGCGTTCGCCGCCTCCCAGCCTGCATGGCCGTTGCCGATGTAGATCGCAACATGGCCAGTCGTCCCCGCCACCATCCGCAAATCGGGCCACAGACTGGCGACAAGCTCGATCAACGGACCTTCGTAGATGTTCGGCGAGCCGCGATGCATCGCACGCAGGACCCGGTCGGGGATGACCGAGGGGCCGGGAATGGCAAGGTAGGGGCGGCCGTTGGCAAGGGTCATGCGTCATTCCTTCTGTCAGTGCGCCATGGCTAGGCTCGGCGGATCGCAGCGTCAATGCTTTGCCCGGCTTGAGGCGCCGTCGCTTTCCCGTTACACGCGCCCTTGATCCAGGCACAGGGGCCCCGCCACTTGCAGACCCACCGTCGCTACCCTTCGCGTGAGTTGTTCGGCCGTTTCTGGCAGAGCTACCTGCGCCCGCATGTGGGCCTGATGCTGCTGGCTTTCCTGTTGATGGCGATCGAAGGATCGACACTGGGGCTGCTCAGCTACATGATCGAGCCCCTCTTCGACCAGGTGTTCTCACCTGGTGGCGACGATGCGCTGATCTGGGTCGGACTGGCGATCCTGTCTCTGTTCGTCTTGCGGGCAGTGACCTCGGTCCTAAGCCGCTGGCTTTTGGCGCGGGTCAACCAATTGGCTGCGGGCCGCATGCAGGTTGATCTGGTGCGGCACCTTCTGACGCTCGATGCAAGCTTTTTCCAGCATATGCCGCCGGGCAAGCTGATCGAACGGGTGCAGGGCGATACGGCAAACGCTCAGGCTTCAGCCACGGCAGTCATCGCCGGTGTCGGGCGGGATGTCGTGGCGCTTTTGGGCCTGTTCATCGTGGCGATCTCGATCGATCCTGTCTGGACCGCAGCGGCGTTGATCGGCACACCGCTGCTCTTGCTGCCCGCCTTCGGCTTGCGCCGGTACATCCGCCGCAAGACTGTGACATCGCGCGAACAGGCCGGGCTGCGCACCACGCGGCTTGACGAGATCTTTCATGGCATCCAGGCGGTAAAGCTGAACCGGATGGAGGCATACCAGGCCTCGCGGTTCCAGGGGATCATCGATGCGATCATCAGCGCCGAAGTGAAATCGGCTATGGGGCGGGCGGCCATGCCGGCGTTGGTGGACGTGGTCACTGGGATCGGTTTCTTCGTGGTCCTCATGCTTGGCGGCAGTGAAGTGGCCCAGGGCACGCGGACAACCGGTGAGTTCATGGCGTTCTTCACCGCGATGGCGTTGACCTTCCAGCCGATCCGACGGCTCGGCGATCTGGCCGGGCTTTGGCAAGTGGCCGAGGCCAGTCTGGAGCGGGTGTTTGTCCTGTTCGATGCGCGTCCTTCCGGATCGCGCCCCACAGTCAGCCAGGCCTTGCCGCCCCCCGGCCCACCGGAAATCCGGTTCGAGGCGGTCACCTTCTCGTACCCCGACCGGCCGGTCCTGAACGGTCTCACCTTTCGCGCCGAGGCGGGAAAAGTGACAGCGCTTGTCGGCAGTTCCGGTGCGGGCAAGACCACGGTCTTTCAACTGATCGCCGCCATGGTAGAGCCGCAGGCGGGCCGGATCCTGATCGGCGATGTGGACGTGTCGCTGATGAGCCTGTCGGACCAACGCGGGCTTCTGGCGTCGGTGTCGCAGGATGCTGCGCTGTTTGACGAAACCCTGCGCGAAAACCTGCTGCTGGGCCGGACGGACCATAGCGAGGACCAGATTGCACGCGCCCTGACCGATGCCGAGGCCGCAAGTTTCATCGACGCCCTGCCCCACCGTCTTGAGACACCTGCCGGGCCGCGTGGCTCGGCGTTGTCGGGCGGACAGCGTCAGCGGATCGCCATCGCGCGCGCGCTTCTGGCGGATGCACCGGTGCTCTTGCTCGACGAAGCGACATCCGCCTTGGACACGAGGACCGAGGCTGCGGTCTCCGAGGCACTTGGCAAGGCGCAGGCCGGTCGCACGACCCTGGTGATCGCGCACCGCCTGTCCACGGTAAAGCAGGCGGACAAGATCATCGTTCTGGATCATGGTCGCGTCGTCGAGGAAGGCACCCACGACACCCTGATCGCCAAGGGCGGACTTTATGCGCAACTGCATCAGGCACAATTGCGTGACTGACGCTTTCGCCTTTGCGTGGGCCTGCCTAGACTGACCTCATGACCAACGGTGAATCTGCCCCCGACCGCACCCTGTGGTCCCTGACCGGACCCGATGCGCTAGTCTTTCTGCAGGGTCTGGTCTCGAATGACCTGCGTCCGCTGGAAAGCGGCCCCGGCATTGTGTGGGCGGCTCTTCTGACGCCCCAGGGCAAGTATCTTGCTGATTTCTTCGTGGTGCGGCGGCAAGAAGGTGATCTTCTGATTGATATCGCAACGTCCCTTGCTGCGGCGACGTTGAAACGGCTGTCCCTGTATCGGCTGCGCGCGAACGTTCAGATCGTGCCGTCCCCTCTGCATGTGCAGCGCGGTCTTGGCACAGCTCCAGATGCCGCTCTGGCCGATCCGCGCCACCCTGCCCTGGGCTGGCGGCTCTACACAGAAGCAGCGGGTCACGCCCCCCAGATCGACTGGGATGCGATCCGCGTCAGCCATGTGATCCCCGAAAGCGGCATCGAACTGGTGCCGGAGGACAGCTATATCCTGGAACACGGGTTTGAGCGGTTGCACGGTGTCGATTTCCGCAAAGGCTGCTACGTGGGCCAGGAAGTGACCGCGCGGATGAAGCACAAGACCGAACTGCGCAAGGGCCTCGTCCAGGTTCTGGTGGACGGCGAGGCACCGGTTGCAACCCAGATCACTACACCCGATGGGCGACCCGTGGGCGTGCTTTTCACGCAACACAGCGGCCGGGCCATTGCTTATCTGCGTCATGACCGCGCGATGGACGAGATGGTCGCCGGTCCAGCACGCGTGCGACTTGCGTGATCCGCCCCTGCGCTCGATCCACTTCGATTTTCTTTACCAAAGGTTGAAATACTGGGCGAACTTCCTACATTTTGCAGCAGTTCGCACCAACGGCAGACTATATGATGATGTGATGCGGCCAAGCCATGCGCCAGGCGCATATCCGTCATTCCAAACCGGAAACCCCGAATCGTGACCAAATGGTTACAAACGCCAGACCCGTAAAAGGCAAGAGCAAGAACAAGGACCGCAGGATGTTTGACTCCATCGACAGCACCGCCTTCAATTTCGAACAGGGCCAGCGCGCGCGCAAGTTGTTTGCCGCCGTTGTTCTGGCTGCGCTGGACGACGCTATTGCCGACGACAAGAAGTACGGCAATGGCCCCGATCAGATCGCCCGGTGGGCCCGTTCGCGTGATGGGCGTGAAGTCTTGTCCTGCGCCGGGATCGACCCGAACGAACGCGTGGTCAAGGGCTTGATGGAATTCGTGTCGAAGGGCGTGCGCACCAGTGTCGCCCTAAGCCGTGAGGAATCGGAACGCCGCCACGCTCTGGAAGCTGACCAAGCCGAAGCGGCTTGAGAGCACATCTAGGTCAATCATTGACCGCCAGAACGCGCCCCAACGGGCGCGTTTTTCATTTTCTGTCTCAGTCCAACGAACGCGCGGTCAGTGCCCGATTGATCTCGGCGCGAACAAGCTTGCGGACATTGCGGGTGATCCGCTCGCCCAGGGCGCCCTGCAGCTCTTCGCGGATCAATTGGCGGACGATGTCGTGCAGCGCGTCTTCGTCCAGCACGGTCAGCGGGTTGCCGTCCTTGTCAAACAACGTTGGCGCGGTGTCATCATCCAGCTGCGGGGCAGAAGCGGTCACCCTTTCGGCCTCAGCGGCCGCCACAGGCGGCGGACTGGCAAGCTCCGGCCCCGCCTTGGATCCAGTGTCCAACGGAATAACCGCTGCCAGTTCGTCTTCGTCAGGCCAGTCGGGATCAACTTGCACCCAGGCCGCGTCTTCCGGATCGGCAGGAGCCTCGGTCTGGTTGACCAGCTCCGCCTCCTCGGCACCCAATGCAAGCTCTGCAAGCGGCGGCTCTGGCTCTTGCCAGATCTCGTCTTCCCACTCGGCATCAAGCAGGAGAGGAGCCTCAGGCACCGAGGCGGTCTCCTCCATCGCGGGGTCTTCCGATGGGGTGATGCTGGGCCGACCAAGGATCAGCGGCTCCAGGGGCTGATCAGACACGACGCGCAGTGCCGGTGTCAGCACCAGGCGATCTGCTCCAGGATCCCGGCTGACCGGACGCGGGCGCTGATCAACCGACACAAGCCGCCGCACCGAAGAAACCACGTCCTCGATTTCATTCGTGGTCAGGGGTCCCGACATTCTGCGCCTTCCGTTGCAACCCGCACTCCCCGCGTCAACCTACTCTGCCAAGCCCAAGCGGAGCAACGGAATTTTTCGGTCAGCCAGGCACAATTGGGTGGCGCGGGATCAGTCCCCGATCTTTTCGAGAATGCGGTCGAGCTTCTTGCCTTGGGCAGAGTGAGAAGGTGCCCCCTTCACCGTGTCGTAATAGGCCTCTGGATCGTAGGTCGCGATCCCGAGTTGCAAGTGGTCGACCGTCAAAAGGCCCATGGCCGCCAGCACGCGATAAACCCCGACATAGCGTTGCGCTTCTGCCTGCAACCTTGCGTTCCGCGCGTCCAGCAATTCCTGTTCGGCATCCAGCACGTCCAGTGTCGTCCGCGCCCCGGCGTCGGCCTCTTCCCGAACCCCGTCAAAAGCTGTCTGAGCGGCGCGGATCTGCTGGTCCGAAGCCTCGATCGAGGCCGCAGAAACCGCAAGATTCGCCCAGGCCACGCCCAGATTCTGCACCACGGCCACCGCGGTTTGCTGCAGCCCCGCACGCGCCCGGTCCTTTCCCGCAATTGCCTGGCGCAACACGGCAGACAGCCGCCCCCCGGCGTAAAGCGTCTGGTTCATCGTCAGCCCGATGCTTTGCGAATCCAGTCCCCGGTCATCAAGCCCCAGAGTGACGCCCGCGCCGATCGTGGGTTTCATGCCCGCTTCGGCCAGCGAGACCTGAAGTTCGGCGATCGTGACAAGCTGCTGCGCCTGCCGGATCAGCGGGTGAGTTGCCCGCGCCACACCTTCGGCCTCTTCCATAGTGCGTGGCAGGGCCGGCGCTTTCGGCAAGGCTGCCAGCCTGCCTGGATAGGCCCCCGTCGCGGCCTTGTAAGCCTCGCGCGCGACCATGAGGTCACCCTCGGCAGCAGCCAGGGCGGCCCGCGATCCGGCCAGTCGCGCCTGGGCTATGGCCACATCGGTGCGGGTGGTTTCGCCCACGTCAAAGCGGGCTTCGGCAGCGCGCAGTTCCTGAGTGATAAGGCGGAAGTTCGACTGCCGCAGCGCCACCACCTCTTGCGCAAGGCGCACGTCGACATAAGCCTGCACGGCGGACAGCAGAACCTGCTGCTCGACGTCGATCAGGGCCTGCCGCGTGGCAAGGACGCTGGCCTTGGCAATCTCGATCCCAAGCTTGCTGCGGCCAAAGTCGAAAAGGGTCATCTCGGCGCTCAGCGAAAGGGAGGAACTCAGGCCCTCCGAGACGTCCCGGCCAAGGGGCGTAATGACCTCCGCCCGCCGCCAGCCCGCCTGGGCCGTGAAGGCCACCACCGGGCGCAGCGTTGAGACGGCCAGAGCCACATCCTCGTCCGCCGCCCGCAGGACCGCGCGGTTCTGATCCAGAAGGTTAGAGTTGCGGTAAGCCGCGACCAGCGCGTCTGTCAGCGTCTCGGCCCCCGCCATCGGGGACGCGGCAATGCCCGCAACAGCCACCGCAAGCACACGCATGAAAGCCCGCATCAGAGTTCACCTTTCATGGCCCGCATCGGGGCGGGCGATCTGTTTCAGTGTCCGTACGGGCCAGCCCGGGGCGGACAGGGCCATTTCGGCTTTACAGCGTAAAGCCTCGCGGCTTGGCAAAGCCCGGCAGAACAGGCGCAGTCGCGTTGAAGACCGGACGCCAGCTGACGCCGCCTTCGCTCTTGAAGCCAATCCTCGCCGTTCCAAGAGGTCCGTCCATGAAAACCGCGCCGATACGCCCGCCGTCCCGCAGTTGGGCAAGCAAAGCATCAGGAACATGCTCGACCCCGCCCTGAACGGTGATCACGTCATAGGGCGCGTGCTTGACTGCACCCGCAGCAAGCGGTCCCGCCACGACGAGAGCATTGTCAACTGCTTCATCGGCCAGAAGCTTGCCGGCCTCTGCGGCCAGGGTATCGTCTTCTTCCACGGCCACAACAGTATCTGCCAACCGCGCGATCACTGCGGCCGAGTAGCCCAGACCACAGCCCAAATCCAGCACCATCTCGCCCGGTTGAATGTCCAGCGCATCCAGCAGCTTGGCCAGGGTCCGCGCCTCCAGCATCACCCGGTTTGGAGCGATTTCGAGGTTTTCGCCGACATAGGCCGCCTCGCGCCGGTCGCTTGGCACATAGACTTCGCGGGCGACCGATAGCATCGCGTCGATGATCGGGAACTTGGTCACATCCGACGGGCGGACCTGCGTGTCCACCATCATCACCCGGCGGTTGGCAAATTCGCTCATTCTGAACTCATCGGTCTGATTGTGCTTCTTGGCAGTCTTGCCACAGAACCCCAGCCCTCGCAACGGGCGAAACACGCGAAATCATGGATTTGGCAGAAAGCGAAGGTCCGCAGCCCTTTATGGCGCTGTCTTGCCGAGCGGAGAGTAGCTGACCGCCCGCTCGCCAAGTTGGCGGAACTTGTCAGAGGCCTGCATCAGCCTGCCTTTCCATTCCGGCTTCGGCTCGTCGCCCTCGGTCACCTTGAAGAAGACCTGCAGCATGCAGGCCACCGCAAAGGGCTCGATCAAGGCGACTTTCGCAGCCCAGGCGAAGACCACGGCAAAGATGAACATGCCGGCCGAGCTTTCCCCCGGAAGCAGCCAGACCACCGCGGCCGCAGGGGCCAGCATCAGAAGGAAGACAACAAAGGCCAGCACCCAGGTGATCAGCGTCAGCCAGGCGGCGTTGATCAGCATTGGGCGTGCATTCTGCGCGTATAGCACCAGCCCGTCATGCGCCGCTTCCCAGGCGTTTTCCGACCGGGTGCGGATCGCGTAGCCCAGGATCACCTCATCCACCAGCCCCACGGCCAGCCGCAAATAGGCACGAAGCGCCCCCATGATCCGGTCAACGCCCGGAATCGGCAGGATCGAGAACAGCCCTTCCAGAAGCCCGGTTACCACGTTGATCACACCCTTGATCAGCACATCCAACGCGAACAGGGCCGAGGCTTGGCCGAAGCGTTCCGTCACGACCTGGCGCGCATAGGCGATCTGCCCCTGTCCGCCAGGGATCGGCTTGCCGTCCAGAAGCTCGACCATGACCGCGATATGGCCCGCCTTGACGATGTAAAGGATGTAGTCACGGAAGAAGAAGATCACGCCCGAGGTCAGACCGAACCCTGCCGCACCGCCCCAGAATGTGCTGGTTGCCTGGAAATCTTCGTCTCCAAACAGGCCGACGCCATAGCCGACCCCTGCCCCGGTTCCCGTCATCAGGATCAGCGCAACCGTGATTCCGAAATAAACCGCCATGCGGAAGAGAAGGAACGGCGCAGTGCGCACCATAAGGCCCAAGGCCTTGGAAATGCTGAAATCCCACATGGAATAACCCCGAGTCTCGCTGCTCAAGGGTGACCTTGGGTCAGGTAAATTGCAAGCCTCAGATCACCCGTGGACGCGACATTGGCACGACAATTGGTTCCAGTTTTGCAAGCAATCCGCGCAAAATGGCAGCAATGTCCGCTGACCGAAGACCGGCCTCAGCATACATCTCGGCGGGGCTGGCCTGATCAATGAAACGGTCGGGCAAGGTCAAGGTACGGACCAACCTGCCCCGGTCCAACCCACCAGAGCGTGCAAGGTAATGCAGCACCTGCGCGCCGAACCCGCCTTCAGCCCCCTGTTCCAGCGTGACCAGAGCGCCGTGCGTCTCGATCAGCCGGTCAATCAGCGCGGTGTCCAACGGCTTGGCAAAGCGGGCATCGGCAACGGTGATGTTGACCCCCTCAGCGGCCAGAAGGTCGGCTGCCGCCAATGCCTCGCCAAGATGCGCGCCGAAGGACAGGATCGCGACGCCCTGCCCTTCGCGGACCATCCGGCCGCGGCCGATCTCCAGCACCTCGCCCGTTGTGGGCAACTCCACCCCCACCCCTTCGCCGCGCGGATAGCGAAAGGCGATGGGTCCCTGGTCATGCGCCTGGGCCGTGGCCATCATGTGAACCAGGTCGGCCTCGTCGCCTGCCGCCATCACCACCATGTTCGGCAGGCTGGCGAGAAAGCCGATGTCGAAGGCCCCCGCATGGGTTGCCCCGTCCTGGCCCACCAGACCCGCCCGGTCAATGGCAAAGCGGACGGGCAGGTTCTGGAGCGCCACGTCATGCACGATCTGGTCATAGCCGCGCTGCAGGAAGCTGGAATAGATCGCACAGAAGGGCCGCATGCCGCTGGCCGCAAGACCTGCGGCAAAGGTGACCCCATGCTGCTCGGCAATTCCCACGTCGAACACGCGGGCGGGGAAGCGTCGTGCCAAGATGTCCAGCCCCGTCCCCCCCGGCATCGCCGCCGTGATTGCCACGATCTTCGGATCGCGCGCCGCCATCTCCGTCAGCCGCTCGCCGAAGACCTGGGTGTAACTCGGCGCATTCGACTTGCCCTTCGCCTGCACACCGGTCGCCACGTCGAACTTGGCCACGCCATGATACTTGTCATCGGCCCCTTCGGCGGGCGCATAGCCCTTGCCCTTGACCGTCACGCAGTGAATCAGCACCGGCCCCGAGGCCCGCGCCTTGGCCGCCCGCAGCGTGGCCAGCAGCTGCCCCATGTCATGCCCGTCAATCGGGCCGATGTAGTCGAAGCCGAACTCCTCGAACAGCGTCCCGCCCCCGGGCAGCCCGGTGACCAGGCTCCGCGCCCGCCGCGCACCATCGCGGACCGGGCCGGGAAGGGCTGCCTCCAACCCCTCGGCGGCGGCCTTGAGCATGGCGAAGGGGCCCTTTTCTGCAATCGCGTTCAGATAAGCCGACATGGCGCCCACCGGCGGGGCAATCGACATGTCGTTGTCGTTCAGGATGACGAACAGGCGTTCCTTCAGATGGCCCGCATGGTTCAATGCCTCATAGGCCATGCCCGCCGTGATCGCCCCGTCGCCGATGACCGCGATGGTATCGCCCACCGGCATCCCCATCTTGCGGCCCATCGCAAAGCCAAGCGCTGCACTGATCGAGGTCGAGCTATGCGCCGCGCCGAACGGATCGTAGTCGGACTCCGACCGTTTGGTGAACCCCGAGAGCCCCCCCTTCTGCCGCAGCGTGCCCATGCGGTCGCGCCGACCGGTGATGATCTTGTGCGGATAGCACTGGTGGCCCACATCCCAGATCAGCTTGTCGAAGGGCGTGTTGAAGACAGCATGTATGGCCACCGTTAGCTCCACCACACCCAGGCTTGAGCCAAGATGCCCGCCGGTGCGGCTGACCGCCTCGATCGTCTCTTGGCGCAGCTCGCGCGCGACGGCGCCAAGCTCGGCATCGTTCAGCGCCTTCAAATCCACCGGGCTGGCCACGCGGTCCAGCGTCGGTGTGCGGCTGTCTTGGTCCATCGTGGCCTCCATGCGGGAAAAAAGTGCCGTGTGGAAGTGACCCACACGGCACCAGGTCCCTGTCGCCAACAGGAAGGGAACCGGGCTGTGGTTGCGCCCCGGATCCGGGCTGGCAATTGCCCGGATGGAAGGTCGGGGGGCAAACAGGCCGCCCCCCGCAATCAGGTTCAGGGCTCGCCGCGGTCTTCGACGTCCCAGGTGTTCGGGTCGGGCGTCTGCCGGCTTTCTTCCGGCAGAAACAGGCCAACCGCATAAAGCACCCAGAGCGCCAGACCGATGGCGATGACAAAGGCAGCGGCCATTCCGGCCCCCTTCATCATCTGACCAAGGCCCCAGTAGACCAGGCTGGTCGTGCGCCCCTCGCGGAAATACTCGTCGGACATCATCAATCCTTTCTCAGTTCAGCGGCGCATAGCCGTGGTCCTGTGCCCAGACATACCAGTTGTCCACGACAGTCCCCGTCAGAAGGATACCGATGCCGCCGGTCAGCGTCACCAGGATGGCGAACCACCAGGCCCAGCGGTGAATGCCCTCCATCGTGGCGTTGAACCCCATGGTCCAGCGCCAGAAGAGTGCCGCACGTTCGGACGCGGTGCCTCGGTCGGCGATCTGCTCAAGCTCCCGGTCGCCGCCAAAGCGGGAGACGGCCAGGATGGTCGCCCCGTGCATCGCGAACAGAAGCGCCGATCCATAAAGGAAGACGATGCTGAGAGCGTGGAACGGGTTGTAGAACAGGTTGCCGTAGACCAGGCTGAAGTTGTTGGTCCAGTCGAGGTGCGTGAAGATGCCGTAAGGCACCGCCTCGCTCCACGACCCCATCAGGATCGGCCGGATCAGGCCCAGGACCAGGAACAGCCAGATCGCAGAGGCAAAGGCCCAGCAGATATGCTTGCCCATGCCCAGCGCCTGTGCCCGAAGGTAGCTTCTGACCCACCAGGCCAGCACGCTGACCAGAAGGAAGAACGAGGCGATCAGGTAGTAGCCACCTTCCGCCATCGGCGGGATACGAAGGCCATAGTCAGCCGACGGCGGGTCCAACGAGAGCCAGAAGAGGTCGCGCAGGAAGACCGCCGGGTTGAACCCCGCTTGATACCAGAACCATGCGCCCACCATGGTGAACCACACGATCCCGGAGAAGAGCGAAATCACCCCCATCGTGCCCAGATAGACGGGCCCAAGCTGGGCATTGCCGAACCATCCGGCCAACGTCGAGAAACTTGCGCTTCGGCCCCGGCTGCCGAGGTCCACGCCCTCGACCATCCCCATTTCGGGTGCGCCTCTGACCTGTACCTGGTTGAAGATGTTCTGATACTCAGCCATTTACGCCTCCCGGAATGTCGGCCCACCACGGCAGCTGCAGCCACCAATCCCACCACACGACCCACTGGTCGAACCAGATGGTGCCCGAGATCACGATGCAGAATGCCCAGCGTGCCGACCGAATAGCCGATGAAGTCGCGGAAGAACGTGTCCTCGTGGTCCGGCGTCCGCATTTCCTTGCCCTTTTCAGGGTTCGCGGCCGACAGGATCAGACCGCCATGCAGGGCAAGCGCCAGCGCGTTGGTGAAGAAGAAGCTCACCGCGATCATGTGCGCCGGGTTGTAGTGGAAGTTGCCGTACTGGTACCCCGTATTCGACACCCAATCGAGGTGCGTCCAGATCCCGTAGGGGAAGGCATAGCCCCAGGCCCCCATCAGCATCGGCCGGATCACGACCAGGGTCACATAGGCGAAAATCGCGACGCCAAAGGCGAAGGGCACATGATAGCCCATGCCCAGCTTGCGGCAGATTTCAACCTCGCGCAGCAACCAGCTTACGAAGGCGCCGATGGCGCAGATCGTCACCAGTTGCCACAATCCACCCTCGCGCAGCGGCGCAAAGGCCAGTCCGTATTCGACCGCCGGCGGGTCGATCGAGATCAGCCACGGGTTCCAGACGCCTTCCAGCGCTGTCCCATAGAAGATCAGAATAGTGCCCAGGGCGGCAAAGAAGAAGGTCGTGACGCCGAAGAACCCGACGTAGAAGGGACCCACCCAGAAGTCGAACAGGTTCCCGCCGACCAGCGTGCCGCCCGGCACGCGATATTTTCGTTCGAAGCTGAGCAGTGCCATGCTTCTTTCTCCGCTATGTCCGGGCTACGCATCGGGCGCGGGACACGGGTCCCCGGAATGTGATGTTCCCTCGTTTGTCGCGGGCGGCGACTTTGGGACGCCGCCCGCAACTGGGGCCACGGGCTTACTCGGTCGCGGCGGCGCCCTGTGCGGCAAGCGCACGAGCTCCGGCTTCTTCAAGCCAGTTGTAGCCGGGGGTGCTGAGCAGCACGAGGTGGATCATTGCCGCCAGGAGGAACAGGAACACGCCCTGTGCCACGAAGACGCGACGAGGATCGAAGATGAGCCAGATCTTGTAGAATTTGGACATTTATCGTTCCTCCTCAGAACCACGGACGCCAGATGAACACCGCCAGATGAGCGACCACGGCCACGGCCGTGAACAGCCAAAGCCCGCTCATGTAGACGGAGTGCAGCTCTTGCGCCTGCTCGTCGGTGAGACCTGTGAAACTCAGGTCGGATTTATCAGCCATGTTATCCTCCGAAGGGGTAGACTGACGCCGCATACCCTGCGGCTGGGTTCACGGGTCGGCGGTATGCCTCCCCGAGTTTCTCCGTACCCCCCCGCCCTTGCGGACAAGGGGATACGGTGAATTCTGGTCCGGCGGGGCGGGCGCACGCCCACCGGAAAAGTCGAGCCGCCAAGGGGTTTCCGGCCCCGAGGCGTAAGCTGCCCGGCCCGCGCTGTGCGGGAAGGACAATGGCGTCCGGCGCTTAAGGCCGGAAGATCGCCGGGGTGATGGCCCCGGCTTCCCGCCAAGCACGGGCCAAGGGGCCATGCACCGGCAGATGACGGTCGCGGATCAGGGCGTAGGCCCAGGCCACGATCGCGAAGGGGATCGCAACCAGAAAGATCAGCGCAAAATAGACGTAGAATTCGGCCTTCGGCGTACGGTGGCCGTGGCTTGCGCCCTGGCCCAGACCGCTGCCTGCGGTATGGTCACTCATGCGTCTCTCCCTTTCGGTCCCGCGCCGGGGCCCCGCAGGGCCTCGACGAATTCCAGCACGACGCGCTCGGCCCCTCGGTCAAGCGCGGCTTTCTCGGCCGCATCGCGCAAGGTGCGCGCGGCAGAAATTCTTGTAAGAACAGGATGTTCGCTGACGATCCGGTCCAGTTCGGCCTGCGCGTCCGCATCCCAGGGGAAATCGCGGCGCAGCGTCGTGGGTGTGGCCGCCGCACTGTCCATCTCTGACCCCAAGGGCAGGATGTGGAACAGCGCGTCGAACAGGCCGTTGCAGACTTCCTGCAAAAGGTAGACCGCACCCGCATAGCCCATGAAGGGCGTCCCCGTGGCCCTGCGGATCGCGGCGCCGGGGAACCCGGCCGGAATGAACACCGGCTGCGGTCCGTGCCCGGCCTTGAGCTCGGCCATGTACATCTTCTCGTTGATCGACCCCATGACGATCAGCGGGCGGTGCTGGCGCAGACCCGCACGAACGGCCTCGTTGTTCGTCTTCTGCCCGGCCAGACGCGCCGTGGCAAAGGCGCAAGGCAGGCCCAGGTCGCCTTCCAGATAGTTGCGGATGCCGCGGGTATAGGTCTCGTTCGACACGATGGCGAAGCTTGCCGTCGCGAAGAAATCCTGCGTGACCGACCGCCACAGGTCCCACAAGGGCTTCAGCGTCGAATGCTTTTCCTTGGCAATGAAGGGCTCGGGATCCAGCCCCAGCATCTCGCCCAGCTTGCGCAGGAAGAGCGTCGTCGACTCCAGCCCGATCGGCGCCTGCAGATACGGCTTGCCCAGGCATTCGGCCAGGCCCCGCCCGAACTCGCGATACATCACCACGTTGGCGTCGGCGTTCACCAGGTTCCGCATCTCGGCCAGGTGCGCGCCCAAGGGCATCACCATGTTGACCTCGGCGCCGATCCCTTCGACCAGACGGCGGATCTCGTGCAGGTCCGACGCCATGTTGAACGTGCCGTACATCGGCCCAAGGATATTGACGCGGGGCTTCTGCCCCGGGTCACGGGCGGTTTCCGGCGGCATCCGGCCCTTGGTCATCCCGAATTCGGTAAAGATCCAGGTCATTGCCCGGTCGGCGCACTGCCACTGGTCCTCGTCGATTGTCCGGGGCAGAAACCGCTGAATGTTGGTGCCCATCGGCGTGACGCCGCCGCCGATCATCTCGGCAATGCTGCCCGTGACGACGACGGCCGGCAGCGCCGGGTCCAGCGTCTTCCACGCCCGTTTCATCGCCCCTTCAGTCCCGTCGCGGCCAAGCTCTTCCTCGCCCAGGCCCGTGACGACAATCGGCAGCTCATGCGGGGGCAGCGCATCGGTGTAGTGCAGGACCGATGTCACCGGCAGGTTCTCGCAGCCCACCGGGCCGTCGATCACCACCTGCAGGCCCTTGACGGCACAGAAGGCGTAGATCGCACCCCAGTAGCCGCCCGCCCGGTCATGATCCTGGATCAGCATGGCCGCCCTGCTTTCGCATAGGTGAACGCACCGCGCGTAGAGACGGAAGGAAGACACAAGGAAGACGCGCGGAAGATCATATCATCTCCTCCGCCTTGGCGGCTTTCGCGGCCTTGTCGAGCTTCTTCTGATGGATCGCCCGGAAGTCCGGCCGCAGGTTCGGCGCGCCCTCCCAGATGCCCGCCGTATCGCCTTCGCCGACCCCTTCGAAGAAGGCCTTCATGCCAGCCATCTTCTCACGGCCCGCAATCGCGGCGTTGACGACCTGGGCCAGCGACCCCGCGCCGGCAGGTCCCATCAGGGGGCGCGCCGAGATGAGGTTCGTGAAGTAAAGCCCTGGAATACCTGCGGCTTTCGCTTTCTGCACCACCGGAGTTGTGCCAATGGCGAGGTCCGGCGCAAAGGCCTCCATCGCGGCCAGATCGTCCTCCAGGCTCGCGCGGAACTTGACCACGCAGCCCTTGGCCTCCAGCCAGTCCCGGTCCTCGGCCGACCAGTCGGACTTGGCGCAGGCGGTGCCGACATACGGTACCTCGGCCCCGCTTTCGATCAAGAGGCGCGCGACCAGCAGTTCGCTGCCTTCATAACCGCTTAACGTGATCCGCCCCTTGACCGGGTTCGCAGCCAAGGCCGCCTTGATCGCCGGTCCAAAGGCATTCTGCGCGGCATTGACCTGAAGTGCCGGGATTCCAAAGGCTTCACCGATAGAGTTCAACCAGCCCATCGTGCCGTCCAGCCCGACGGGGGCGGAGCCAACCACCCCACGCCCAGCCGCTTGGAACTCCCGGATCGCCGCCGTGTAGAACGGATGGATCGCCGCCACGACACCACAGTCGAGCGCCGCATAAAGCTCGCGCCATTCTCGGCAGGGCACCACGGGACCGGCAGCCAGTCCCATGGGTGCCAGCATCGCGCCGATCATCATCGGGTCGGCGGGGAACATCTCGCCCAGAAGGGCCACGGTCGGACGGTCCGACTTGCCCTGGGCAGGCGCCTGCACGGGGCCAGCCATGATCTCTTCGCGGGCGTATTTCAGCATAGCGCCCGCCAGCACGTCCTTGGCCTCGGCATGGGTCGGCACGCCAAAGCCCGGCACGTCGATACCGACGATGCGGACGCCGTTGATCTCGGACGGCAGCAGCTTCAACGGCACCCCGGAAGCCGTTGGAACGCAAAGGTTTGTCACCACCACCGCGTCATAGCGGTCGGGATCGGCCAGTTCATGCACCGCGTCGCGGATGTCTTCGAAGAGCTTGCCGGTTACCAGCGTTTCGCTGTTGAAGGGCACATAGCCCACCGACCGCCGCGCGCCGTAGAAGTGGCTGACGAAGGTCAGGCCGTAGACGCAGCAGGCGCTGCCCGACAGCACCGTCGCGACCCGCCGCATCCGAAGGCCCACGCGAAGCGAACCGAAGGCCGGGCACATGGATTGCGGCTTGTCATGCGGGCCTTGCGGATAATCAGCAGCATAGCGGTCCAGCACCTCGGCGTTGCCTGCCGCACGCGCGGCGGCCTGCATTTCGGCCCCGGCATGACAGCCAAGGCCGTCGGCCGGAGCCGTCGCCTGAATGTCATGCCGATCGATCGTCATGCTGCGTTAGCCTTCCCTTGCAAGCCCTTGTCTTTCTTCACTTCCAGCGCCCTCAGCGCCTGGTCGAAATCCTGCAGTCGTCCCAGATCAAGCATTGTCGTAGACCACTTCCAGCGAAGGCTTCACGGCTGCGAACTTGCCACGCATGTCCGCATCCGAAGCCGGCATCAGCACGAAATCGGCTCCCGTCGTCTCGGCGCTGAACAGGCCCAGAAGACCGTCCTGCGACAGCGGTCTTGGGCGTACCGGCGGGGCTTCGGCCACAGCCATCCCAAGCGCCTCGAACATCGGGCCCCACTGCGACTCGTAGCTTCCAACAATCTGATAATTCGCGGATTTCTTGCGCAGGTCATCGTCTTGCGGGATCGCGGCCAGGACGGGGATGCCCACCGCTTCTGCAAAGGCCGCAGCCTCTCCCGAACCATCGTCCTTGTTGATCACAAGCCCGGCGATGCCTACATTGCCGCCAAGCTTGCGGAAATACTCCACCGCCGAACAGACGTTGTTGGCCACATACAGCGACTGCAGGTCATTCGACCCGACCAGGATCACCTTCTGAGCCATGTCGCGGGCAATCGGCAGGCCGAACCCACCGCACACCACGTCGCCGAGGAAATCCAGAAGCACATAGTCAAAGTCCCAGTCATGGAACCCAAGCTTTTCAAGGAGTTCAAAGCCGTGGATGATCCCCCGGCCCCCGCAGCCGCGGCCCACTTCCGGCCCGCCTAGCTCCATCGCGAAGACGCCGCCGCGCTTGAAGCAGACATCGCCGATCTTTACCTCTTCCCCGGCCAGCTTCTTGCGGGTCGAGGTCTCGATGATCGTGGGGCACGCCTTGCCGCCGAACAGAAGGCTCGTGGTATCCGATTTCGGATCACAGCCGATCAGCAGCACGCGCTTGCCCATCTCGGCCATCATGTGGGAAAGGTTGGCCAGCGTAAACGACTTGCCGATCCCACCCTTGCCGTAGATCGCGATGATCTGTGTCTTCTTCGACGGCGGGTCCTGCGGAATTTCCAGCGTCGGCTCTTCGTGCGCTTCGTCGCGAAGGCGGGCGTCGAAGTCCTTCAGGTTCGGGACGTCGTTCATGCGTGCGCACTCCAGTCGAGGATCATTTTCAGGCAGGCCGGATCGGTGAAGGCGGTCTGGTAAGCTCCCGCCGCATCAATGACGGGCCGGGTATGAGTGATCAGGCCCGCCAGCGACAACGCGCCGGATTCGATCAGGGCGCGGGTCGCGACCAGATCTTCCGGTGCCCATTCCGAGGCAATGCGGAACCGGGCCTCTTTCATGAAGGCGGGCGGGAAGGCGAAGGCGACAGGCTCGGTGTAGAAGCCCGCCAGCACAACCTCACCCCCCTTCGCGAGCCGCATGATCAGCTGGTCCAGCAGGCCCTTCGCGCCGCTTGCGTCATAGATTGAACGGTAGTCGCGGCGTGGGTCGTCTTCCGGGGCAATGACGGCGTAACCCGTTGCGCCGGAACGTCTTTCGGGGTTCACTTCCCACACGGTGGGCGGCTTGCCCCCTGCAGCAAGCGTCAGGCGGGCCAGAAGGCGGCCCAGCGTGCCGTGGCCGACGATCAAGTCGGGAAGCGCCGTGTTGAAGCCCGCCAACGCGTGCCGCGCGGTCGCGGCCAGCGCCAGAAGCGCACCCTCTGCCCCCATGCCGGGGTCGATCCGGGCCACGCGTTGGGCCTTGGTGACGAGATGACGCGAGGCACCGCCGAAGAGGCCCTTCACATTGCCGGCAAAGCAGTTGGCGCCAGGGACAAATACAGTCTCACCTACGCCAAAGCCGGTACCGGCCCCGGCCTCGACCACGCGGCCCGCAGCCTCATATCCCGGAACCAGCGGATATCCCATGCCCGGGAAGGGCGGCATCGTGCCGGACCAGAACAGCTTTTCCGTCCCGGTCGAGATGCCCGAATGCTCGACTTCGACCACCAGATCCTCGGGGCCTGGCGCCGTCAGGCCCAGGCTTTCCAGCCCCAGCTCTCTTGCTCCATGGAGGATCACCGCCGTCGTCTGCACGTCTCATTCCCCCGGGTCGCGCCGCGTGACCGTACTTGGTCCCTATGGCCTTCCTGGGTGTAAGTCTAGAGTTACAGACAGTACTGTCAATTAAATTAGACAGTCTCTGAGCAGAATCTAGGCAGGATGTGTCGCCAAAAGGGCAGATGTGACAAAGGGCCGATAAGAGCGGGCCGACTGAGTGATCTCAAATCCTGCGGCGCGGGTCATTTGCGCAATCTCGACCCCAGATCGAGTCCGCCCGGTCTGCATGGCCAGCGTGTAGACCGCGAAATAGACATCTGTCGCCGCATCGGGCCGGTCGCCGCCCGACATCGGCTCTGAGATGATTAGCCGACCCCCGGGAGGCAGGGCCTGGAAGCAGGCCGCCAAAAGCGCCGCCACGGTAGAATCGGCATGGTCGTACAAGACCCGGATCAGACTGATCGCATCGGCGCCTTCCGGCAGGGGATCGTCGCGAAAGCTGCCGGGGATGATCTCCACCCCCTCGCCCAGCCGCGCAGCGGCCCCGGCGACGACGGCGGGCAAGTCGAACAATCGACGACGAATTCCGGGATGCGCACGACCGACGGCATCCAGAAAGGCTCCGGTCCCGCCGCCCACGTCCATCAGCGTGCCGATCCCGCTAAAGTCGACCAGCCGCAGCGTGTCCTCGGCCACCAGCGCCTGACTGTCGGCCATCAAGGCCGAATAGCGCACAGCCAGCGCTGGATCGGCCGCCCCGCCCGCACCAAAGACATAGGGCCAGAACCCGGCTAGTTCCGGCTGGGTCTCGCCCTTGAAGAAAGCCACGGGGTCTGTCAGGTCGCGGTACAGGACCGGGTGGTGGCGCACCATCGCCTCCAGTCCCGGCACGGTCAGGAAGGCCGCCCCGCGCGGGGTCAGATGCCAGGCTTCGCCCTTCCGCCGCATCAGCCGCAGCGCCGCCCCCGCCTGGGCCAAGACCGCCATCCGGTCCATCGGAAGGCCGCACAGTTGCGCCAGCCGCGCCGTGGTCAACGGCCCCTCGACCAGCCGGTGCAGCACGCGAAGCTCGACCAGCGCCAAAAGGGCCTGGCTTTGCACAAAGCCCGAAACGATGGAAAAGAGCGCCTCACCCTCGCCCTTGGCGATCCGGCTAAGACCTGGCACGCGGGCGCAGAACCGGTGAAACCAGGGCTGCAGTGCCAGCCGCGCCGCCCAGCCCGGGCCAATCCTGCGCTGGGGCAGACCCGCGTCAAGGCCCGCCTCGGTCATGTCGCCCCGGTGGCCCGCACCGCCTGCGCGCCCAGATCGACCGGAGTCATCTTCTCGGCATAGGCGCGCACCATGCCGGCCAGCCGCGCTTCGCCCGGGCAAGACGGGATCGAGGCAATCGCACCCCCCAGAATATCCTTCAGATGCCGCACCGCGCCATGAACGCCCATCAGCGCCACCGCATTCGGGCGACCATGCACGGCATCCTGTCCGGCGGGCTTGCCCGTCTCGGCCTCGGTCAGCAGCGCATCCTTCAGATCGTCGGCCACTTGGAAGGCCTCGCCGATCCGCGCGCCCAGTTCCTCCCAGGGCTCGGGCTCCTGTCCTGCCGCAATCGCACCCATCTGGGTGGCCGCGATGAACAGCGCCCCGGTCTTGGCCCGGTGATAGGCACCCAAATTGACGTTGGATTCAGATTCCCAGCCCTGCCCGGCGCAAATACCGCCCGGCATACCGGTGCGCTGCGCCAGGGAAAGGACCAGCCGCAAGGCCCGGTCCGGCGCGACACCGCCTGCCCGCGCCAGCACCTCGAAGGCCAGCACGATCAGACTGTCGCCCGCAAGAATCGCCAGAGGTTCGCCATAGGCCCGGTGGACCGACGGCTTGCCGCGCCGGGTGTCGGCATTGTCGAAGGCAGGCAAGTCGTCGTGGACCAGGCTTGCGCAATGGATCAGCTCCAGCGCCGCCGCAGCCGCGCTGGACAGCCCTGGCCGGTCGTCGCCGCAGGCAAGCGCGACCGACAGAAGTATCGTCGGCCGGATCCGCGCGCCCCCCGACATCGTCGCATGGTCCAGCGCCGCCGCCAGGCGCTGCGGCGCATCCACACCCATGCCCTGCCCCAGTATGACCGCGTCACGCAGGGCGGTTTCGATTCGGGAAGACAGGTCCATCGCGCACCTTTCGAAGGGGCCAGACACCCTGGGTGCCCGGAGAGGAGTCTCGCACCGCCAAGGGACGATGTAAACTAAAACTTACACTAAGCCGTTCGTTTCAGTTTACAAGTCCGGGCGAGGGGATAGAGTGGCGGCATGAACCGAGACGGACCCAAGGTTGTGGTGATCGGCGCCGGGATGGGCGGGCTGGCGGCCGCGATCCGGCTGGCGGCCCAGGGCTGCGCCGTCACCCTGGTCGAGGCGCAGGCCGCACCGGGCGGCAAGATGCGCACCCTGCCCTCACCCGCTGGCCCGGTCGATGCGGGCCCGACTGTCCTGACATTGCGCGACGTGTTCGAGAACCTTTTCTCTCTTGCCGGCGAACGGCTTGAGGACCACCTGACCCTCCTGCCCCAGACAACGCTGGCCCGCCACTGGTGGCCCGATGGCAGCCAGCTTGACCTGACCGGCGACCCCGATACCGACGCCGCCGCCATCGCAGCTTTCGCCGGGCCTGCCGAGGCGCGGGCCTTCCGCCGGTTCGACCGGCTGGCGCGGGACCTGCACTCTGCCTTCGAGGCACCTGTGATGCAGGCCCCGAAGCCCGACCTTGCGGCGATCCTAAAGGCCACGCTGGCGCGCCCCGCGCTGTGGCCTGCGCTTCTGCCGGGCCGCTCGCTGCAGGGCCTCTTGCGCGGGCAGTTCCGCGACCCCCGGCTTGCCCAGCTCTTTGCCCGCTATGCAACCTATGTGGGCGGCAGGCCCACACATGCCCCCGGGGTGCTGGCGCTGATCTGGCGGGCCGAGGCGGCGGGGGTCTGGGCGGTGCAGGGCGGGATGCACCGGCTTGCGCTGGCGCTGGCCGACCTGGCGCGGCGGCTGGGGGTGGATGTTCGGCTCGCAACGCCCGCGCGACGTGTCTTGCGGCAGGGGGGGCGGATCAGCGGGGTGCAACTGGCGAGCGGCGCGACCCTGCCCTGCGCGGCTTGCGTCTTCGCGGGCGATCCTGCGGCCCTTACCGCTGGTCACCTCGGCGAGGGGCTGGAAGCCGCCCTGCCCCCGAAAGCCACCCAGCCCCGCAGCCTCTCGGCCTGGGTCTGGTCCTTTGCCGCCATACCGGAAGGTCCTTTGGCGCGGGACCTGATCCACCACAACGTCCTTTTCCCAGACGATACTGACCGTGAGTTCGGTCCCCTTGGACGGGGCGAAATGCCCGAGACCCCAACCCTTTACATTTGCGCCGAAGACCGTGCCGGGGGGGGCCACCCGCAGGGCCCCGAACGGTTCGAGATCATCGTCAACGCCCCATCAGGCCGCCCCGACCAGCCGAAGGATTTCGCCCAATGCCACGCCCGCACGTTCCAGACGCTTCGGACATTGGGGCTGACTTTCAGCCCAGAGCCTGGACCGCCGTCGCTGACGACGCCGGCCATGCTGGACAAACTGTTTCCGGGCTCGGGCGGGGCGATCTATGGCCGCAGTCCGGAGGGGACCTTCGCAGCCTTCGCGCGGCCCCCGGCCCGGACCAGGGTGCCGGGCCTCTACCTGGCAGGCGGGGGGGCGCATCCAGGGGCTGGAGTGCCGATGGCGGCGCTCTCCGGCAAGCATGCGGCAGAGGCGGTGATGAGCGATCTGGTCAGTGGGGGCCTGATTTCGGCATCCATGTCGGGCCGGACGGCTATGCCTGGTGGTACCTTGACGCGGTCGCCGACGACGGGGTCCGCGCGCTGAGCGTGATCGGATTCATCGGCTCGGTCTTCTCGCCCTGGTATCGCTGGTCGGGACGGCGGGTGCCGCAGGATCACGTCTGCCTGAACGTCGCCACCTATGGCCCTGGGGGCCGCTTCACGATGACCGATCGCGGCCGCGCAGCGCTGCAGCAGACCCCTGACCGGCTGCAGATCGGGCCGTCGTCGATGACCTGGACCGGACGCGAGCTGGTGGTCGAGGTGAACGAGATCTCCTCTCCTCCCATGATCTCGCGGGTCAAGGGAACGATCTCCCTGACCCCCGAAGCGATGACCGGGGTCGAGGCGCGGCTCACGCCGGACGGGTCCCACACCTGGCGCCCCTTCGCCCCGATTGCCCGGGTGAAGGTGGACCTCTCTCAGGGTCACCGCTGGGAGGGGCACGGCTATTGGGACGCGAATTTCGGCACGGCGGCGCTTGAGGCCGACTTTCGCTTCTGGACCTGGGGGCGGTTTCCGCTGCGGGACCGGACGGTCTGCTTCTATGACGCGACCCGGATCGACGGCTCGACCCTCGCCCTGGGGGTCGAGGTCGACCGGCGGGGCGAGGTGCGCGAGATCGAGCCGCCCCCTTTGACCCGCTTTCGACGGAGCGGCTGGCAGGTCCGGCGGGAGACACGGTCGGACCCCGGGTTCCGTCCAGGCCAGAAGATGAGCCTTCTGGACGCGCCCTTCTATTCCCGCTCCTTGGTCGAGACCCGCATCGGGGGCGAGACCACGGTGGGCGTGCATGAGGCGCTGGACCTGACCCGGTACCGGCAAGCCTGGCTGAAGCCGATGATCGCCGTCAGGGTGCCGCGGCGCCGGGGGTGGTCGTTTGACTGAGCCACTGTCCACGCGTGGACATCCTTTTGCGATCCAAAGAAATCAATAGGTTACCCGTGGACATTTAGCGCGCGTTAGGACTTGGGAAACGGTCTGACGCCCAACCTAGACAGTCGCCTGCCGGGCCTGTTCGGGGTTCAAGCGCACAAGCGCAAGGTTCAGTGCGCCCGCCACGGTAACCCAGGCGACATAGGGCACGAACATCAGCCCGGCCCAGACATCCAGCGTGAAGAACACCACACAGGTCGCGGTGACCGACAACCAAAGGCCCGCCATCGGCACCAGCGAAGCGCGCATGCGTTTCAGGCCGAAGAAAACCGGGGTCCACAGCGTGTTGAACGCGATCTGCACTGACCAGAGGGCAAGGCCAAGGGCCGCGCCCTCGACCATGGCGGCGCGGGCGGCGGCCAGCGACATCAGCACGTAAAGCGAGGTCCAGGCCACCGGGAACAGCCAGTTTGGCGGAGTCCAGCTGGGCTTTTTCAGCGCCTCATACCAAGGGCCAGTCGGGAACAGCGCCCCAGTGGCGGCTGCAGCCCCGCAGGCGCAGAGGTAGATGAAGAATAGCGACCAGTCCATGCGGGCTCTCCTTGATTGGTCCCAAGACTAGGCCGGTTGGGCGCTGGCACAAGGGCTGGATCGACGTCAGGCCGACAATCCGCGGTCGCGTGCCTCCAACTGGGCGAGGACAGAGAGCAGCGCCTCACTGCGCGCCCTTTGCGGTGCGGTGCGGGCGGCGGCCTGGACGAGGAAAGCGACTTCCGGTTCCGGCGGGGCGTGGAGCGTGGCCGGTTGCGGCATGACCCGGGTCGCCCCGGCCTTCAGGCTGGCGAGCATCAGCCAGCCGAGTTTCTGTCCCTTGGTCGTATGCGCCCGGGCCGTCACGCCGTCATGGCCCGCGCGGGCGACGGCACCGCCGATCCCGGCATAGATCAGCCGCGCGGCCATGATCCCCGGGCGACAGGCAAAGGGCAAGGCTGCGACCCCGGCCTCGGACCGGACATAAAGCTCATTGGCCTTGGCCAGAAGCCGGGCCGTCGCCCGACGGATGGGCGCATCGGGCCGGGGATCGGCGAGGAAGGCCTCGGGCTTGACCCCCGCCTCGCGCAGCCAGTCAAGCGGCAGGTAGATCCGGCCTGCGCGCGCATCTTCGCCCACATCGCGGGCGATGTTGGTCAGTTGCATGGCCAGGCCCAAGTCACAAGCGCGGGCCAGGGCATCGGCGTCGCGCACGCGCATCAGGACGCACATCATCGTACCCACGGCAGCGGCCACACGGGCAGAATAGGCAAGGACGCCGGGTAGGTCGTCATAGCGGCGGCCCACGGCATCCCAGGCCATGCCTTCCAGAAGGGCATCGGGCAAGGCGCGCGGCATCTCGAAGGTCTCGACGACGTCCGCAAAGGCGCGGTCGGCTGCGGCCTCGACCGGGCGACCCTGATAAACGCGGTCCAGCCGGTCGCGCAGGCGCAGGACGGCGGCGGCCTTGTCGCTGTGTTCATCCACTGCATCGTCCGCAAGGCGGCAGAAGGCGTAAAGCGCCAGCGCCGGGTCGCGGACTTTCGACGGCAACAGGCGCGAGGCCGCGTGGAACGACAGGCTTCCCGTGCGGATCGCAGCGCGGCAGGCCTCTATATCCGCGGGGGCAATCATTCGGCAGCCAGGGGAAGGGTGACGGGAGCGGCGCGGACCTTTGGCGCGGGGACCAGCTGGTCCAGGATTTCCGCGCTGCCGATCACGCCGGGGACGCCCGCGCCCGGGTGGGTGCCTGCACCTGTCAGGTAGA
This sequence comes from Tabrizicola sp., assembly GCA_025458105.1. Lineage (GTDB taxonomy): Bacteria > Pseudomonadota > Alphaproteobacteria > Rhodobacterales > Rhodobacteraceae > Tabrizicola. The sequence goes on from JALOTD010000031.1 coordinate 94,855, forward strand.
GCCCGGGGAGTTCTTCGGAGATATTGTGTGGCCGGAAATACGCCGATTGCAGGATGCGCGGCTCCAGCGAGAAGCCCGCGCCGAAGGGCGACAGGTAGCGCTGCTGGAAGGTCTCGGGTGTAAACACGCGCTCGGCGGTGATGCGGTCACGGAAGCCGGGGATCAGGGGCTCCAGCATGGCGGCGACGCGGGCCTTGTAGGTTTCCGCGAACGTGCCCCAGTCGGCGGCGTTGTGGCCAAGGTGCGGGACAGGCGAGAGGGCGTAGAACGTGTCGTCCCCCGCTGGCGCGGCCGAGGGGTCGGTCACTGTCGGGCGATGGACATAAAGGCTCATGTCGTCGTCGATGCGGCCTGTGCGGAAGAGGTCGCGGATGTGCTCGCGGTAGCGGGGGCCGACGAGGATGGTGTGGTGACCGGCATCGGGCCACAGCGCGCGGGTGCCCTTGGTGCCGAAGTACCAGACGAACAGGCCCATGGACCAGCGGCTGCGGGCCATGCGCCGGTCGGTCCAGCGGCGTTTGGGGTGGTTGCGGAGGAGTTGGCCGTAGGTAAAGCCCGGGTCGGCGTTCGAGACGGTGACCTCGGCGGGGATCTCCTCGCCACTGGTCAGGCGGACGCCAGCAGCGCGGCCCTGGTGAACAAGGATCTCGTCGGCCTCGGTGTTCAGCCGCACTGTACCGCCCTGGCCTTGGATCACCCGCATCATGGCATCGGCGATGGCCTGGACGCCGCCCATCGCGTAGTGGACGCCGAAGGCGGATTCCAGATGGCTGACAAGCGCATACATCGAGGTGACGCGGAACGGATCGCCCCCGATGAAGAGCGGGTGGAAGCTGAGCGCAAAGCGCAAGGCTGGGTCGGTGACACGGCGAGCGGCATGGGCATGGACGGACCGGTCGGCGCGGAACCAGGCAAATTTCGGCAGGACCTTGATAAGGTCGATAAGCTTGTGCATCGGGCGGCGGCCGAGGTCCTCGAACCCGAAATGGTAGCGGGCGGTTGCGTCCTGCAGGAAGCGGTCGAAGCCCGCCAGGTCCTGCGGCGCGAGTCGGCGGACTTCGTCGCGCATGGCAGGGACACCCGGGCGCATGGTGAAGCGGCGGCCATCCTGGAAGCGGATCTCGTAGAACGGGTCGAGGGGCCGGAGGTCAACGTCGCGGTCGAAGTCGCGGCCGCAGGTGGCCCAGAGGTCGCGCAAGGTCTGCGGCACCGTGACGATGGTCGGGCCAAGGTCAAAGCGGTGACCCTGTTCGGTGATGGAGGAGCCACGCCCGCCCGCCCGGTCCAGCCGGTCGATCACGGTCACGCGCCAGCCCTTGGCGCCAAGACGCATGGCAGAGGCCAATCCGCCGAGGCCTGCGCCGATGACGAGGGCCTGGCCTTGGGCAAGGGGGGGTATCTGGGTCATGGGGGAATGATAAGGTGTCTAACAAAATTTACAACTCTGCTGTTGCTGCGGCAAAACAACCCCTTTCTCTGCGGCGGTTTTGCGATAGACTGTCAATGCGCCGTTACACCTCCGGAGGGGCCGATGCCCACCGCCTCCCTGTCTCTGTTCCGCTTTCACGGGCTTCTGCCCCGGCTGTGGGTGATTGGACAGATGGCGGCAGCCCGGCTGGCCCTGCGGCGCGAGGCGCATCTGATGTTCTGGAAGCTGTGCGGATCGGGCACGGGCGAGGGGTTCACACCGAAACCCAACTGGGGCGTCTGGGCGATTCTGGCGGTCTGGCCGGATGAGGCCTCGGCGCAGGCCGGCGTGGCGCAGGCCAAAGTCTGGCGGCGCTGGCGGGCGAAGGCTGCAGAAAGTGCCACGGTATTTCTGTCGCCCCTGTCGGCGCGCGGGTCCTGGTCGGGGGTCAACCCCTTCGTGCCCGAACCCGTCCCCGCCGATCCCAAGGGGCCATTGGCCGTGCTGACCCGGGCCAGCGTCAAGCCGGGGCGCGCGCTGCGCTTCTGGCGGCGGGTGCCGGATATTCAGGCCGTGATCGGGGCTGACCCGAATGTGCTGTTCAAGATCGGCATCGGCGAGGTGCCGCTTCTGCATCAGATCACCTTCTCGATCTGGCCCGACGCGGCCAGCATGACACGCTTTGCCCGGGGCGACGGTCCGCACGGCCGCGCGATCAAGGCCGTCCGCGACGAGGGCTGGTTCACCGATGAGCTTTACGCGCGCTTTCGCGTGCTGGCGGTCGAAGGTGCCTGGAACGGTGCGCCCCTTCTGGCGCGACGGCCCCGCCCCGAGGCCCCTTCGCTGGCCGCCGATACCCCCCTGCCCCTGCCGACCCCTGCCGAATGAGGCCGCCCATGACCAAGACCCCGCGCCAGCCTTTCCCTTTCTCGGCCATCGTGGGCCAGGAGGACATGAAGACCGCGATGATCCTGACGGCGATCGATCCCGGGATCGGCGGCGTTCTTGTCTTTGGCGACCGGGGCACGGGCAAATCGACCGCTGTCCGCGCGCTTGCCGCTTTGCTGCCGCCCATCGAGGCCGTAGAAGGCTGCCCCGTGAATGCCCCCCGGCGCGACCTGTCCCCCGATTGGGCGCAAGGGGTGGGCGACCGGATGGTGACCAAGCCCACGCCTGTCGTGGACCTGCCTCTTGGCGTGACCGAAGACCGGGTGGTCGGCGCGCTCGACATCGAACGCGCCCTGACGCGGGGGGAAAAGGCCTTTGAACCCGGCCTTCTGGCCCGTGCCAACCGGGGCTACCTCTACATCGACGAGGTGAACCTCCTGGAGGATCACATTGTCGACCTTCTTCTCGACGTCGCGCAATCGGGCGAGAACGTGGTGGAACGCGAGGGGCTGTCGATCCGCCATGCCGCGCGCTTTGTCCTGGTGGGATCGGGCAACCCCGAGGAAGGCGAGCTTCGGCCGCAGCTACTTGACCGGTTTGGTCTGTCGGTCGAGGTGACCAGCCCACGGGATATCGCCACGCGGGTCGAGGTCATCAAGCGCCGCGATGCCTATGAGAACGCCTATGACCGCTTCATGAAGACTTGGGCACCGATGGATGCGGGCTTGCGCAACCAGATCCTGGCCGCGCGAGCAGCGCTGCCCAAGCTGAAGACGCCCGCTGCCGTGCTGCACGACTGCGCGGCGCTGTGTCTGGCGCTGGGGTCTGACGGATTGCGCGGCGAGCTGACGCTTCTGCGCGCGGCCCGCGCGCTTGCGGCGTTCGAGGGTGAGACCTCGGTCAAGCGCGCTCATCTGAAGCGGGTGGCTCCGATGGCCCTGTCACACCGCTTGCGCCGCGATCCCCTGGACGAGGCAGGCTCGGGCGCGCGGGTGGAACGGTCCCTGGCGGAGGTGCTGCCCTGAGCGAGACCCTGACAGATGCGTCCCTTGAGGCCCCGGCGGTCGAGCCTGGCGCCTCCCTCCCCCCGGGTGGGGGAGGGATGGGGTGGGGGGGTGTCAGTCAGGGAAATGCCTCGAATTCTGGCCCCCCACCCCCATCCTCTATCCACCGGGGGGAGGCGAGGCGCGGGGCAGACCCAGCGGCACAAACATCAGAGGCAGAACTGACCGCCTGGAAGCGGGTCGAACTGGCGCTGATGGCGCTGGCGGTTGATCCGGGCGGACTGAAGGGGCTGTGGCTGCGCGCGCGCGCAGGCCCGGTGCGTGATCGGGCGACGGCGGCGCTGGCCGCACTGCCGCTGCCGCAGCGGCGCTTGCATCCCGGAATCGGGGATGAGGCGCTGTTCGGCGGGCTGGATTTGACCGCGACTTTGGCAGCGGGGCGACCTGTGCGGTCCGAGGGGCTCTTGGCGCAGCCTGCGGCGCTGGTCCTGACCATGGCGGAACGCTGCCCGGCGGGCCTGGCCGCGCGGCTCGGTCAGGCGCTGGACGGCCCCGGTCCTTGCCTGATCGCCCTGGACGAAGGGGCCGAGACCGAAGAGGCACTGCCCCCCGCTTTGGCCGACCGTCTGGCCCTGTTCCTGACACTGGACGGGATTGCCGAGGCGGATGCTCCGCCCCTGGCGCTGGACCAGAAGGCCTTGGCCGTCGCGCGGGACCGCCTGCCCCGGCTGCGCGTGCCCGCCACGGTGGGCGAACGGCTGACCGGCGTGGCGCTGGCCTTGGGCATCCCGGGCCTGCGCGCGCCCCTTTTGGCGCTGCGGCTGGCGCGGGTTCTTGCGGCGCTACGGGGCCACGCGGGCGTGCGGCGCGAGGATGTGCTGACAGCGGCGGAACTCGCTTTCGCGCACCGGGCGCGGACCTTTCCCGAGGTGGTGCCGGAGGCCCCTGCCCCGCCCCCGCCCGATTCGGGAACCGAAGAGGAGCAGAGCGACAGCCTGGACCTGCCCGAAGAGCTGATCCTGGAGGCGGTGAAGGCCGCCCTTCCCGCCGATCTCTTGGACCGGCTGACCACCGCGCGCGCGGCACGCGCGCTGAAGGGCGGAACCGGCGCGGGCGAGGCGCGCGCCGGACACAAGCGGGGACGGCCCTTGCCCTCACGCCCTGGCAAACCGGATGCGAACCACAGGCTGGACCTGATCGCCACCTTGCGCGCGGCGGCCCCCTGGCAGGCGGTACGGCAGCGCGCGCTCTCAGCACCAGGACTGACGGCGCAACCCGCGCCTCCCTCTCCCCCCGGGGGAGAGGGCCGGGGTGAGGGGGAAGCCGCAGCGCGGCGTTTGCACATCCGCCCGTCGGATCTGCGGATCCGCCGCCATCAGGAACGCAGCGAGCGCGTGCTGATCTTCGTAGTCGATGCCTCGGGGTCCGCCGCGCTCGCCCGGCTGGCCGAAGCGAAGGGGGCGGTGGAGCTTCTCCTCGCCCGCGCCTATGCCCGGCGCGACCATGTGGCGCTGATCGCGTTCCGGGGGCCTGGGGCCGAGCTGATCCTGCCGCCAACGCGGTCCCTGGTGCAGACCAAGCGCCGGCTCTCGGGCTTGCCGGGGGGCGGGGGGACACCTTTGGCGGCGGCACTGCGGCTGGCGGGCGAGACGGCGCTCCGCGCCCGGTCCCGGGGCCTGACGCCGGTGCTGGCGCTGCTGACCGACGGGCGGGCCAATATTGCGCTGGACGGTGCTGCGGGGCGCGAGCGGGCCGAGGCGGATGCGGCCGCGATGGCGCGGGGCTGGCGCGCGACCGGGGCGGCCTCGGTCGTGATCGACACCGCCAGTCGCCCCGAGGCGGGGCTGCGACGGCTGGCGCAAACGTTGGGCGGGGTCTACCTGCCCCTGCCCCGTGCCGACGCGGCGCGCCTCTCCACCGCGCTTGAGGCGGCGCTGGGACCGGTGCAAGCTGGCTGAATGACCGAGCATGATCCGCCCTCCGACTGGCCCCTCTGCGCCCATGCCCGCCGCATCCGCGCGCGGCACGACTGGTGGGTGGTGGAGCATGGAACGGGGCCGGACATCCTCCTCCTGCATGGCGCAGGCGGGTCGGGGCATTCCTTCCGGCATCTGGCCCCGCTGCTTTCGGGGTTCCGCTGTCTGATCCCCGACCTGCCGGGCCAGGGCTTCACCCGGACGGGCACGCGCGGGCGGTTCGGCATCGCACCGATGGCCGAGGATATTGCCGCGCTGTGTCAGGCGGCAGGCTGGCAGCCGCGCCTGGTGCTGGGGCATTCGGCCGGGGTGCCCCTGGCGCTGCAGCTGTCAACGCTCATGCAGGTGGAGCGCGTGATCGGGCTCAACGCAGCTTTGGGCGTGTTCGAGGGTGCGCCGGGGTTCCTGTTTCCGCTCTTGGCCCGGGCGCTCGCGGCGACACCCTTCGTGCCCGCGATGGTCAGCAGGCTTTGGGGCAACGAGATCAAGGTGCGCGCGCTGATCGAGGGCACGGGCTCGCATCTGGATGCCGCAGGGATCGCGCAATATGTCACCCTGGTGCGTCGCGCGGCGCATGTAGACGGGACGCTGGGGATGATGGCCGCCTGGCGGGTGGACCGGCTGATGGCGGGGGCACCGGGGTTGACGGTGCCGACACTTCTGGTCGCCAATGCCGGGGACCGGGTGGTGCCGTCGAAGATCAGCCATGCGGCCGCGCGGATGCTGCCGCGGGCGGAGGTGCGCGAGATGCCGGGGCTTGGGCATCTGGCGCACGAGGAAGATGCGGGCGCAGTGCTTGCGGCCTTTTCCGACTGGCTGGGCCGGTAGCACCTGGCGCCGATTTCTTCGAAGAAATCGGATCGGAGCCTTTGAAGGCTCCGGTGCGGAATTTTCGAAAATTCCGCCCGCGCTCGTGATTTAGCGGACGCTCATCATCCGGGCGCCGAAGATCTGGTCGAGATGGTCGTTCAGGTAGATGCGCAGCCAGGGTGTGAACCGGTCGGGCTGACGCAGGACCTCGGCCTTCAGATCGTAAAGGTCGACCCAGCGCACTTCTTCGACCTCGGAGGCGACGGGAGCAATGGCCAGACCCACAGCGGCCTCGGCCACGAAAATGTCGACCAGTTCATGCTCGATCAGGCCCTGACCAACGTCCGCACGGTATTCGACGCGGCCCGCGTAACTGGGATAAAGGCCGGTGATCCCCAATTCCTCACGCAAACGGCGGACGGCGCAGGTTGCGACCTCTTCGTCCCAGCGGGGATGCGTGCAGCAGGTGTTGGCCCAAAGGCCGGGCGTGTGATACTTGCCCGCCGCGCGCTTCTGGATCAGGACGCGCGCGCCTTCCATCACGAAGACCGACACCGCCTTGTGGCGCAGCCCGCGCTGGTGCGCCTCCAGCTTCCCGACAGGCATGAGCCGCCCGTCGACCCAGGCCGGGATCATCTCTTCCAGCGCGCCGTCCATCAGACCCATCCGGGCTTCACGAGGCCCAACAGATGCGCCACGTTCTTCACGCCGATCTTCAAGTGCGCCAAGGGCCGCGCGGCCACGAGTTTCTTGTTCATGTAGGCCTCGAAGGTCAGCTTCTGCACGTCGATGTCGTGGCAGAGGCTGACAAAGCGCTCTCGCCGTTCGTCGGACTTGTAGTAGGCGTCCTGCATCGTCCGCAAGACCTTGAAGACGGTCTTGTTGTCGCGCATGAAGAGCTTCCGCGCGAGTTTCAGGTCCTTGGCCAGGCCAGAGGCGAGCGCCGCCTGGGCCGCTGTCGCGGCCACTCGGCCGCCGAGCATTGCATAGTAGATACCCTCGCCCGAACTGGGTGCCACCACTCCCGCTGCATCGCCCGCAAGCACCACGTCCCGGCCATTGTCCCAACGGTCGAGCGGCTTCAAGGGGATCGGCGCGCCTTCCTTGCGGATGGTTTCACAGCCTGACAGACCACTCGCGGCGCGCAGGTCAGCCGTGGCGCGCTTGAGGTCCACACCGTCCTTGCCAGTGCCCATGCCGACCGATGCCTGTGCGCCGTGCGGGAAGACCCAGCCGTAGAAATCGGGAGAAATCCGACCGTCATAGATCACGTCGCAGCGTTTCGGGTCGTAGTCCTTGTTTGCGGGCGGAGCCTTTATGATCTCATGGTAGGCGATGACGTAAGGAATGGTGTCGCCGCCCGGAACCTCATCCCGCGCGACATCGGACCGCGCGCCGTCGGCGCCGATGATGTATCTCGTGCGGCTGCGCTGCTCGGTGCCCGTGGCCTTGTCGCGCCAGACGACATGAGTGCCCTCGGCATCGCGTTCGATCCGCAGGTAGGTGCCGGTCAGCCGGTCAGCCCCGGCCTCAACCGCGCGAACGCGCAGGAATTCGTCGAAATGTTCGCGGTCGACCATGCCGACAAAGCCGTTTTCGATGTGAATGTCCACCGAACGACCGCTGGGCGAGATCATGCGGGCGACATCGACCTTGGCGACCAGAAGCGCATCGGGAATGGCGAAGTCCTTGATCGCCCGGGGCGGGATCGCGCCGCCGCAGGGCTTGATCCGGCCCGCGCGGTCGAGCATAGCGACACGCTTGCCGGCGCGCGCCAGATCCTCGGCCGCCGTGGCCCCGGCCGGGCCGCCGCCCACGACGAAGACGTCATAGCTCATGGTCACTCTCCCGGAACGAGGGTTGCGGCGGGGCGCAAGCGGCCACCGTCGATGATGCGCCAGGCCATGAGGCCCGCGGCAAGGAACAAGGCGGCCTCGGCCGCAAAGACCAGGCTGAAGGCGTCGGCCGTGTCTCCAGACAGGCGGAGGAGGTCGACCAGCGCTGCCCCTGCAAACCCGCCAAGGCCTTGCGCGATGGCCTGGCTTGCGCCCCAGACGCCCATCCGCGTGCCTTCGCGGCCCGTGCGGCCCTGCCCGGCGAGTTGCATCATCGCCCCGATCGAAGCGATGGCGAACATGCCGTTGAAGACGCCCAGGATGGTGACGGCGGGGGTGAGGAGGTTAAGGCCGGTCTGGCCGAGGGCGGCAATGGCCGCGAGCGATATCGCCGAGCCAAGACAACCGGCGGTGACCCAGAGCTTCAGCGTGCCAAGCCGCAGGCCCGAGACAGCGATCCCCACGGCCAGCATGCCGACGAACATGCCGCCATGCTGCGCACCCGACAGGCTGGTGGACTGGCCAGGGGTGAAGGCGAAGACGAGGCCTGCGTAGGGTTCAAGGATCAGTTCCTGCAGGAAGAAGGCGGTCATCGACAGGAAGATGAACAGGGTGAAGGTGCGGGTGCGCGGCTCGGACCAGACCTCGGCCAGGCCTTTGCGCAGCGGCGTCTCGTCCGGCAAGCGCGACGGGATGACCTTGGCCTCGATCCCCCAGATCGCGGCGGCGGTCAGCGCCACGGCCCCCAGGGTGACGACGGCGACGATCGTCATCAGGCGGTGCGCGGAATACGGGTCAAGCAGCGCTCCGATCGTGCCTGATGTGGCGGCGATGCCGAAGATCATCATCAGCCAGGTGATCGTGGCGGCGGCGGCGCGTCTTTGCGGGGCGCATCCCGAAGCGAGGAGCGCCAGAAGCGAGGTGCCGGAAGCGCCCGCGCCGATCCCGATCAGGATGTAGGCGAGAACAGAGAGGGCCAGGCCTGCGCCCTGCCCCGCCATCCCCAGTGCGACCATCAGCGAGGCGAGGAAGGCCCCGGCACAGAGGATCGCCATGCCGCCGATGATGAAGCGGGTGCGGTTGCCTTGGGCGTCCGACCAGAAGCCCCAGCTGGGCCTTGTGATCTGGACGAAGGAATGGAGCGCAACCAGCGCCCCCGACAGCATGGCCGGAAGCGCCAGTTCCACCGTCATCAGCCGGTTGAGGGTTGAGGTCGTCAGGACCACGACCGCGCCGATGCAAAGCTGCACCAGGCCAAGGCGGGCGATCTGGGTCCAGGACAGGGTCATGCGAGGCCTCTGAGCGCGAAGGCGGTGACCATCATTCCGGTAACGTAGAGAACGACCCCAGTGCCGTTGTACCAGGGCGCCTTGCCCTTCGGGTCACGGAACAGGACGCGCATGGCGGCGATCTGGAGGCCAAGAAGCGCGGTGACGGCCAGCGCGTGCCAGGGTTGGCCGAGGACGAGGAGGAAAGCGACGACCAGCGCCTGCGCCATACCCATGACGGTGCAGGCGATCTTGGCCGCGACTTCCGGGCCAAGGAGCACCGGGAGCGAGCGGACACCGTGCTGGCGGTCACCCTCCAGGGCCTTGAAATCATTGAGGGTCATGATGCCATGCGCGCCAAAGGCGTAAAGCGCGGCCATGGCCACGATCTCGAACCTTGGGGCGGCACTCAGCAGGACAGCAGCGCCGGTGAACCAGGGAAGCCCTTCATACATCAGGCCCACAAGGCCCGGCCCGTACCAGGCGTTGCGCTTCAGGCGAATGGGTTCTGCGCTGTAGGCCCAGGCGGCGAGGACGCCCACCACGGTCGCGCCAAAGCCCCAGGGGCCAAGAAGCCAGCCCACGGCCAGCGAAAGGACCGTCATGGCCAGCGCGATCCAGAGGCCCCAGCGCCCGGGAATGCGGCCCGAGGGGATCGGGCGGTCGGGTTCACCATGCCAAGGACGACAAGCGCCCAGTTTTCCAGAACTGGGATGCCAGAGGAGACGGCCCCGCATAGAAAGGCCCAGACCGGCGGGAACCAAGTGATGGGCTTGATAAGCCGCAGCATCGCGCGCGGCTCGGGCAAGGTGCGGGACGGGTAAGTGGCGCTTACAGTCATGTGTCAATTAAACCTTACACAAGGGAGTCGGGCAAGCAGAGATTTGTCGCAGGCTTTGCAAAGCCCCCCACCCCCATCGCCTCCCCAAAGGCGGAAAGGGGACGCTTCTGGTGCGGTCAGCGTGGGAACAAGGTGAAGCGGCTGACCGAAGGGGTCTCTTCAGCCTCGACCCGCGCGTCAGGCCAGACGAGGGTCTCATAGAGCCGCTGAAAGACCGCGGCATGCCAAGGGCAAGGTTTCCCCGGAAATGCCAGCGGGTTTGCCGTTATCTCGAAGGTGAGCGGGCGGGAACGGGCCACGCGGAAACGGCCCGACCCGGTGAAAGTCCAGGCGTGCTGTGCGATGGCCCTGGCAAGAAGCCGCGCCCCAAGCGGACCCGGAAGCGCGCGGATCAGCGACTTTGCGACCGAAGGGACGCGGTGCGCCAGAATGTAGTCGGCGGTGCCCTGCCCGGCCTCACTCAGGATCGCGGAGGCCCGGTCGCCGCAGGCCTGCCAGACAGCCAGATGCGCGGCGCGGCACTGCGTTTCCGGCCACATCCCGGCGTCATCGGGCGGCACTGCGACACCTGCCGCGGCCATGAGGCGGTCGCGCGCCGCCCGGCCCTGCATCCGGTCCAGCACCGGCACCAGTTGCAGGATCGCGTTGGGACCGATGCGCGCGCCCGTGTCCGCCGCGTCCATCTATTCCGCCGGTTCCTGCATCTGGTCGCGGCCGCCGCCACAGGCCATGACCTGCGCGCCGTTCGGCATGCGGAACTCGCCAGACCGCTCCGCCGCGCGGTCCTTCATCTGCGCCTTCACCGCTGCTCGGCGCTCGGCCGCCCTTGCGGCCTTGTCGGCACTGGCCTCCCAATCGGCCATCTGCGCCTCGGCTATGGTGCGGGTCGCATCAAACCCGAAGTCAAGGTTGTCGCGCTTGACCGGCTTGAAATAACCATGTTTCCCAAGGTCGTAGAAGCTGCGCTGCACGCCTGCCTTGAGGAAGGCCTTGAGACAGCCGAGCAGGTAGCGCCGCCGAAAGCCCGTCCCTCGCCAAGGGTAATGGAAGAGTGCCTTCTTCATGTAGAAGCGGCGGTAGTTCTTCAGCACCCCTTCCAGAAGCGCCCCGCGCGTCATCGCGGCGGGCTTCATGATCGGGGTCACGAAATTGTACTTCGAATAGTCGAACACCTCGACCTGATCGCGGATTTCCTGGAAGAGCGGCGTGAAGGGCCAGGGGGTATACATCGCCCAGTTGGCAAGATCAGGCTGCCAGTCCCAGGCCATGCGGTAGGTCTCTTCCAGCGTCTCGGGCGTTTCATTGTCGAGGCCCACGATGAACTGCGCCTCGGTGAAGATGTCCGCCTCGCGCAACAGCCGGATCGCTTCCTTGTTCTGGGCGACGGTGGTTTCCTTGTTGAAGAGGTCGAGCTTCAGCTGCGCCGCTGCCTCGGTACCAAGGGAGATGTGGACAAGCCCGGCCTCGCGGTAGAACTTCAGAAGGTCGCGGTCGCGGTAGATGTCGGTGACGCGGGTATTGATCCCCCATTTCACGCGCTTGTTGAGGCCCCGGTCGATCATCTCCTGGCAGAATTCGACGAATTTCTTCTTGTTGATCGTGGGTTCCTCGTCGGCCAGGATGAAGAAGCCGACGCCGTGGTTGGTGACCAGATCCTCGATCTCGTCTGCCACCTTTTTCGGATCGCGCACCCGGTAGTCGCGCCAGAACTTCCACTGGCTGCAGAAGCTGCAGGTGAAGGGGCAGCCGCGCGCCATGTTCGGGATGGCGACCTTCACACCCAGGGGAATGTAGATGTACTTGTCCCACTCCAGGATCGACCAGTCGGGCTTGATACCGTCCAGGTTCTTCACTGTGCTGGCGGCTTGCGTCGCGACGATCTCTTTGCCCTCGCGGAAGGCCAGGCCCTTGATCTTGCGGGCATCCGTGGGCCAGCGGCCATCGCGGACGGCCTTGGCCAGATTGACCATGATCTCTTCACCCTCGCCCCGGACGATGACATCAACCCAGGGGGCCTCGGACAGGACCTGACGGAACATGAAGGTGGCGTGGATGCCGCCCAACAGGCGAACGGCGTCGGGGACGACTTCGGATGCGATCTTCAGCACCTCTTCGGCCTCGTAGATCGCAGGGGTGATGGCGGTGACGCCGATCAGGTCGGGCTTCAGCGCCGCCAGTTTCGTGCGCAGGGCGGCGTGGTCGATGTGATGGGTCATCGCGTCGATGAAGTGGATGTCGTCGAAGCCTGCGGCGCGCAAGCTGCCGGTCAGATAGGCCACCCAGGCGGGCGGCCAGTTGCCCGCAATCTCGGCGCCCCCGGAATGGTAGTTTGGATGGACGAAGACGATGCGCATGGGCTGGCCCTCTGATGTTGTCAACTTATGTTGACAACCACTGGACCTGACGCACCTTGACCTAAATCAAGACCCGGCGAAACGGTCAGTCGCCGTCCTTGTTCAAAAGTCCGTACTTGCGCAGCTTCACATACAACGACTGTCGCGACAGGCCCAGCATGTCGGCGGCAGCGACCCGATTGTTGCGCGTCAACTCCAACGCCGTCTCGATGCACATTTTCTCAATGACATCCGTGGTTTCCGCCACGATATCCTTAAGGGTCGACGAACCTACCAGCTCCATAACCGAGCGCGTCCCCTCGTCCGGCGTCGTGCCCCCGGCGCGGCGCAGGGCGTCGGCGCGGCTGGCATCCCGGACCACAAGCACCAGCACCGGATTGGGCCGGTCGTTCAGCCAACTGGCCGAAAGCTCGACCGCAATTTGGCCAGAGAAGTCGGTGGTCAACCGCGTCGCATAGAGGCGCAACTGGCCGGTTCGTCTGACATTGTCTAGCAGCACCCGCAGGTCAACCTGTCCGCGTACCAGATAGTCAGCCAGCGACCGACCACGAACCGCCGCGATCCCGCTGGCGTCGGTGAGGTTCAGAAAGGCCTCGTTCGCGGCGCGGATGACACCGTCGGCATCGGCAAAGACGATCCCATCGGCACCTTCGTGGTAAAGACGCTGAAGGTTCTCGGCCAGATCATCCACCGCCAGTGTCCGCTTGTCGGCCGGATCGACGACACAGAGAAGAAGGCGTTCCCCAGCGGCACGAAACAAGCGTGGCGACACCAGCACGCGCCGTTGCGACCGCCGCGCCGTGACTTCAACCGGGGTCGCGGTGTCTACAGTGGCCACATTGGCGAGCGCCTCGATGAACTCTCCCCGTCGCCGCCCGTCGAACTCTTGCGCGACGGCACTGCCCACCAGCTCGGCCCGCGTTCCGCCAAGCAGCAAGGCGGCTGCCGGGTTCAGATCGGTGATCCGTCCGGACGCCATCGAGATCAGGATCACCGGATCGCGCGTCACCTCCAGCAGCACGCGATAGCGGGTATCCAATTCGCGCTGCGCCTCGTAGTCTCGTTCCAGCGCCAGTTGGGCGGCAACCAGTTGCTGCTGAACCTCTGCCAGCGGGCGCAGGTCGCGGCCCAGCATCAGGATTGACCCATCCTGCCCAACACGGTGCAGGGTATACTGGATCGGAAACTCCCAATCCTGATGGGCAACATGATTCAGTTCGATAATCGCGCTGGACCGCCCAGCCTGCGAATCCTCCAGCCGCGCGAGAATCTTGCGACGGCTGTCCTCGGTCAGGATATCCGCCAGGTTCTGGCCTTCCCAGTCAGTCAAAAGTCCGAAGCTGCGGTGCGTCGGGTTTGCCAGCACTGAGACAATCCGCAGACTGGGGGCAACAAGCAGTGTGATGTCCGCGGCCGTCGCGAGGATCTCGGTCACAAGATCCGGAGCGATGACTGGCAGCTTGCCAGAACTCATCAGATGGCGTCCGTCCGTCGTCACGTTCACTCAATCCCATGCGACCGCAGCCGCGATCCATCCAGTTTCAGCCGGCCTCTTGCACCGGCTCGGCTCGCCGGTTTTGCGCCGCAGCAAGGGCTTGCATCGGGTCGTTCGTCACAACATCCGCCCGGGTCACGCCCTCGACATCAATCGCTTGCTCCAGAACGGCACCACCCACGGCTACCAAAAGCTGGCCCCCAGACCCCTGTCGGAGTGCTTTCACAACCTTAGCACAAAGTTCAAGTCTCTCTTCACAAGCCACCGAAATCATGGCGCAATCAAACCGCTTGTGTTGCACCAGCGCTGCCAGTTCGGCCGGGCCTGACCCGATTTGCAGCTGAGCCGATATTCCTTGCCGCCGAAGCTGGCTGGCCAATACGATCAGACCGAAGCTGTGCTGCTCTCCCGGTGGCAGGACCAGAAGAACTGTCGGACTGTCTGGCCGGGCATTCGAATTGCTGACCCAGTCGCGGCCGATCTGGCGCACGATAGCCTGCATGCGCGCCACGCCAATGGTGACTTCGGTAAAGGCAGCCCGGTCCTCAGCCCAGTCGCAGCCGAGGAGACGCGCCACTTCGGGGAAGTAGGTATCGACCAGATCGGCCTCGCTGATCCTCGCCCGGCGCAACTCTGGCTTCAGCGCTGCAAAGAGGGACTGATCTGCAGCGGTCAAAGCGTTCGCAAGCGCGGCAACGATAGCGCTGTCGATGGGTCGCTGCAGCGCGCCATCACGTTTGACCAGCCGAGCCATAACCGACCGCGCGAGAGCGGATAGACCCTCTCCGCTGCGATCGCCCTGCCCGCCATGCTGGCTGTCGCGCATCCCGTTTTCCCACCTTGCGACATCGGGCCCTACGGTCCGCTGCACGGGTTTGCGCATCGACCGAACCCCGGCCCATGCTTACCCCTATACTGTCCGCCAAGGCGCCCGGATTGTCAAAGCAAATTGACACTGACAGCCAAAACCGGCACCTGCGGTACGCCAAAATATGCTAAATATATGTTATCGATAAATTTATTGTGGACCCTCCAGTTGCGTTCGGCCTTGTTCTCTGCAGGGCCTGTCAATCTCAAGGCTGTAAGTTTTGATTGACACTTCCGCCCGCACGACTACCCTCTGCGTTACGGGCATCCCCCGGGGAGGGGAAGAGTAGCAATGCAGACAGGCCGGGCACAGGTGCGCAGACCGCAGCTCTACACCGCGGAAGAGCGCGTGCGTCGTGACGCGTCGCGCTGGACAGTCGTGCAGGGCGTGCTGGCTCCGGCGCAGTTCCTGGCTTTTGCCGTATCGCTCGTTCTGGTGTTGCGCTTCCTGGCGACGGGCGAGGGTTACGCAGCCGCGACCGTGTCGATCCTGGTGAAGACCGGGTTTCTCTACGTGATCATGGTGACCGGCGCGATCTGGGAGAAAGAGGTCTTTGGCCAGTACCTTTTCGCCCCTGCCTTCTTCTGGGAAGACGTCTTCAGCTTCGCCGTTATCGCCTTGCATTCGTTGTATCTTTACGGGTTGTGGTCTGGTGCCTTTGCGCCCCACGGGCTGATGACAATCGCGCTTTTGGCCTATGCGGCCTATGTCGTGAACGCCGGTCAGTTCCTGTGGAAATTGCGTCAGGCGCGGCTGGATGCGGGCCAGGATGCGGGGGTGACGGCATGAGCCTTGATACCCCTCCCCGCGGCTGCAGCGACACCCCGGTCCTTAAGGAACGCGGCCAGCGCGAGGTGTTCTGCGGGCTGACCGGGATCGTCTGGCTGCACCGCAAGATGCAGGATGCCTTCTTCCTGGTCGTGGGGTCGCGGACCTGTGCCCACCTCCTTCAGGCTGCCGCTGGAGTGATGATCTTTGCCGAGCCGCGCTTTGGCACGGCGATTCTCGAAGAGAAGGATCTGGCGGGTCTTGCGGACGCAAATGCCGAGCTTGACCGCGAGGTTGCCCGCCTTCTGTCACGCCGCCCTGACATCCGGCAGCTGTTCCTGGTGGGCTCCTGTCCGTCCGAGGTCATCAAGCTGGATCTGGCGCGCGCGGCGGAACGGCTGAACGCCACCCACGCGCCACATGTCCGGGTGCTGAACTATTCGGGCTCGGGCATCGAGACGACCTTCACCGAGGGCGAGGATGCTTGCCTGGAGGCGATGGTGCCGGGCTTGCCCGCCACGCAGGACGAGGGCCTTTTGGTCGTAGGCGCCCTGCCCGATGTGGTCGAGGATCAGATGCTGGGGCTGCTCGCTGCGATCGGTGTACCGAACGTCCGCTGCCTGCCCGCCCGCCGCTCGTCCGAGCTGCCCGCCGCCGGCCCGCGGACACGCGTGGCGCTGGTCCAGCCCTTCCTGGGCGCGACCCATGCCGCGCTGGTGAAACGTGGCGCGCAGCCTGTGTCCGCCCCCTTCCCCTTCGGCGCCGAGGGCACGACCCTGTGGCTGCACGCTGTGGCCCAAGCCTTTGGCATCCCGCGTGACCGGGTGGAGGCCGTAATCGCCGCCCCCCGCGCCCGGGCTGAACGCGCCTTGGCGACGGTCAGCGAAACCCTGCGCGGCAAGCGGATCTTCTTCTTCCCCGACAGCCAGCTGGAGATTCCGCTGGCCCGGTTCCTGGCCCGGGAATGCGGCATGGTCCCGGTCGAGGTCGGCGTGCCCTATCTGCACCGCGAGTTGATGGGGCCAGAGTTGGACCTTCTGCCCGAAGGCCCGGTCCTATCGGAAGGCCAGGATGTGGAACGCCAGCTGGACCGCGTCCGCACCGCCCAGCCTGACCTGACGGTCTGTGGCCTGGGCCTTGCCAACCCGCTGGAGGCCGAGGGGCTAGCGACCAAATGGGCCATCGAACTGGTGTTCACCCCCGTCCACTTCTACGAGCAAGCCGCTGATCTGGCGGGGCTTTTCGCCCGGCCCCTGCGCCGCCGCGCCCTGCTGACCCCGGAGGCCGCGGAATGAAGCTGACGCTCTGGACATACGAAGGCCCGCCCCATGTGGGGGCGATGCGGATCGCCACGGCGATGAAGGGGCTGCACTATGTGCTGCATGCGCCGCAGGGCGACACCTATGCCGACCTTCTCTTCACGATGATCGAACGGCGCAATCATCGCCCGCCGGTGACCTACACCACCTTCCAGGCCCGCGACCTGGGGGCGGACACGGCGAACCTCTTCAAGGATGCCGCGCGGGATGCCTTCGCCCGCTTCCAGCCGCAAGCGATGATCGTCGGGGCCTCCTGCACGGCGGAGTTGATCCAGGACGATCCCGGGGGCCTGGCCGAGGCTTTGGCGCTGCCGGTTCCGGTAATCCCGCTCGACCTGCCCTCCTACAGCCGCAAGGAAAACTTCGGCGCGGATGAGACGTTCTTCCAGATCGTCAAGGCTCTGGCCCGGCCGATGGAGCGGACAAAGGCCGTGACGTGCAACCTCCTCGGCCCCACCGCGCTTGGCTTCCGCCACCGCGACGACGTGACCGAACTCACGCGGCTTCTGGGGACCATGGGAATCGCGGTCAACGTCTGCGCGCCATTGGACGCGACACCTGCCGACATCGCCCGCCTGGGGGCCGCGCATTTCAACGTGCTGATGTACCCCGAAACGGCGGAAACCGCCGCGCGGCACCTGGAAAAGGCGCTGAACCAGCCCTTCACCCGGGTTGTCCCCATCGGCACCCATGCCACCCGCGATTTCCTGGCCGAGGTCGCCACGCTGACCGGCCTGCCCTTGCCTGCGGAAACCGGCCTCCGCCAGCCCTGGTATGCGGCGTCTGTCGACTCGACCTACCTGACGGGCAAGCGCGTCTTCATCTTCGGTGACGGCACGCATGCCATCGCCGCCGCCCGGATTGCGGCGAAAGAGATCGGGTTCGAGGTGGTGGGCCTGGGGGCTTACAACCGCGAACAGGCCCGCCCGGTCCGTGCCGCCGCCAAGACCTATGGCCTGGAAGCTCTCATCACCGACGACTATCTGGAGGTCGAGGCCGAGATCGCCCGCCTGCAGCCGGAACTGATCCTCGGCACGCAGATGGAGCGCCACATCGCCAAGCGCCTGGGCATCCCCTGCGCCGTCATCAGCGCGCCGGTCCATGTGCAGGACTACCCCGCCCGCTATTCGCCCCAGATGGGGTTCGAAGGCGCGAACGTGATCTTCGACACCTGGGTGCATCCGCTGGTCATGGGGCTGGAAGAGCACCTCCTGACAATGTTCCGCGAGGATTTCGAATTCCACGACGCCGCCGGTCCCAGCCACCATGGCGGAAAGGCACAAGCCCGGGCCGAGACGCCTGTGGCGGCTGTCGATGCCTCCGGCGGGGATACTTCCGCAAAGATGAAAGGCGAGGACGTCGCTTCGGGCGAGGTCATCTGGCTGGCCGAGGCGGAACGCGAGCTGCGCAAGATCCCCTTCTTCGTCCGCGGCAAGGCCAAGCGCAACACCGAGAAATTCGCCGCCGACCGGGGCGTGACCGCGATCAGCATCGACACCTTGTATGAAGCAAAGGCGCATTATGCGCGATGACCGGCACATCAGGGCCGAAGAGGCAGCACTTGCCCCCAAGCGGGGCCGCGCGGGCTATCGCTTTGTCATCCTGACGCTGGACGCGCATGCCGCAGGCCCCGCGGCCCGGATTGCCCCACGGCTTGCCAAGGTGTTCCCCGGCATCGAGGTGTCCGTCCATGCCGCCGCCGAATGGGCCGAGAACCCCGCCGCTCTGGCCCGCGCCCGCCGCGCGGTGGCCGAAGCGAACATCGTTGTCGCGAACCTTCTGTTCATCGAGGAGCACATCACCGCTATCCTGCCGCAGCTGACCGAGGTCCGCCCGCAGCTGGACGCCATGGTGGGCGTCATCGCCGACCCGCAGATCGTCAAGCTGACGAAGATGGGCGATCTGGACATGGCCAAGCCCGCATCGGGTGCGATGGCCTTTCTGAAAAAGCTGCGCGGGAACAGCCAGCCCTCGGCCTCGTCGGGGCAGAAGCAGATGGCGCTCCTCCGCCGCTTGCCGAAGATCCTGCGCTGGATCCCAGGCAAGGCGCAGGACATGCGCGCCTGGTTCCTGTCGATGCAATACTGGCTGGGCGGGTCGGATGACAATCTTGAGGCGATGATCCGCTTTCTGGTCAGCCGTTATGCGACCAACCCGGAGTGGCGCAAGGTCAAGGCGGCGGAACCGGTCGATTACCCGGAGGTGGGCCTCTACCACCCCGATCTGAAGGGCAGGATGACCACTGATCCCCGCGACCTGCCGCGTCCCAAGGGGGCGCAGGCGACCGTGGGCCTCTTGATGCTGCGGTCCTACATCCTGTCGGCCGATACCGCGCATTACGACGCGGTCATCCGCGCCTTCGAGGGGAAAGGAATCGCCTGCGTGCCCGCCTTTGCCGGGGGGCTGGACGGGCGGCCAGCGATCGACGCCTATCTGCAGGGCCGGGTCGATGCACTGGTCTCGCTAACCGGGTTTAGTCTGGTCGGCGGCCCGGCCTATAACGACAGTGCCGCTGCCGTGGCCGCGCTGACCGCGCTGGACGTGCCCTACATCGCCGCGCACCCGCTGGAGTTCCAGACGCTCTCGCAGTGGGAGGCCTCGTCTGGCGGGCTGGGTCCGGTCGAAACCACCATGCTGATCGCCTTGCCCGAGATCGACGGGGCGACAAACCCCACCGTCTTTGCCGGGCGCGAGGCCAGCACCGGTTCGGACGCGCCCGACGCCCGGGCGATGAAGCCCTGCATGGAGCGGGTCGCGGCCCTGGCCGACAAGGTCGCGCGGCTGGCCCGGTTGCGCCGCCTCGCGCCGAAGGACCGGCATCTGGGCATCGTCCTCTACGGTTTCCCGCCGAATGCGGGGGCAGCGGGAACGGCGGCTTACTTGGGCGTTTTCGAAAGCCTTTACAACACCTTGCATGCGCTGAAGGCGGAAGGCTATGACCTGACCCCGCC
>JALOTD010000127.1 GCA_025458105.1 Tabrizicola sp.
AGAAGACCCGGCAGGACGCCCGCGACGAACAGGTCGCCGATGTTGGTCTGGGTCAGGATGCCGTAGATGACCAGGATGATCGACGGCGGGATCAGGATGCCCAGCGTGCCGCCCGCCGCGATGGTGGCCGAGGCGAGGCCATCGGAATAGCCGTAGCGGCGCATGCTGGGATAGGCGACCTTGGCCATGGTAGCGGCAGTGGCATAGCTGGAGCCGCAGACCGAACCGAAGCCTGCGCAGGTCACCATTGTCGCAAGCGACAGGCCGCCCCGGACCGACCCCAGATAGGCATAGGCCGTGCGGAACAGGTCCTGGGCTATCCCGGTACGGGAGATGACGTTCCCCATGAGGATGAACATGGGAACGACGGCAAGGTCGTAGGACAGGACCGCTTCGGACACCGTCATGGGGAACAGGGTCAGCGCGGTGGTGGTGCTGGTGATCCATGCGAGACCCGCCAGCGACACCGACATCAGGGCGATACCCAGCGGCACGCGAAGGAAGGCCAGCAGGATCACTGCGGCCATCGAGATGAAACCAACGGTCACAGCAGTTCCTCCTGATCAAGCGCGACGGACATCGGGGCCGCGAAAACGGTGTAGATCGCCGCCAGCGCGGAAAGCCCCGCACAAACGCCCATCCAGGCGTAGAGCGGAGCGCGCGGGATGTTCAGGCCCTGGCTGACCTCGGAAAAGCTGGCGGCATCCATTGCCTTGCCCATCAGCGCCCAGGCCATCAGGCCAAAGACCAGTGCCGTCAGGATGACGGTCACTTTCAACCACCAGGCAAAGCGCGGCTGCAGCAGGACCTTGTCGAAGAGGTCGACCTTCAGGTGCAACGCGGCCAGTGTTGCCAGCGGCAGGCCGGTGAAGACCAGAAGCGCCATCAGGTGCTCGGTCAGGTCATGTGCGCCGAAGATCGGGTGGTTGAAGATCCTGCGGCCGATCACGTCAGCAAAGGTCAGCGCGACCATCGCCCCCATCAGGCAGAAGAGCACGGATTCCACCAGCCGTCGGATCGTGTTTGCGATTTCCATCGGAAGGCCCCTCCCCAGGCCAAAGGTGCGGCCCGGCGCTGGTCGCGCCGGGCCGATGCCTTATTTCGCGCCCTGGTCGGAATAGGCAGCCAGGTAGAAGGCCCGCATCGCCTCGGGATCGGCCACGCCCGCGGCCTCGGCGGCCACGACCCAATCGGCGATCATCTTGTCCGAGACGGCGGTGATGGCGGCCATCAACTCGGCCGAGGGTTCGTTGAACGTGTGGCCGCCTTCCGAGAAGAGGGCCATCGCCTTTTCATGCTGGGCGTTGAACTGCTGGCCCCAAAGCCGCGACAGCGCCTCACCCGAGATCGCTTCGATGGCAGCGCGGTCGGCTTCTTCCAGGCTTTGCCACTTGGCCTCGTTGATGACGATGAAGAAGCTGCTGTCGTAGAGGCCGTTCGGCACGATGGTGTGCTGCTTCAGCGACTCCTCCAGGCGGAAGTTCATCACCGATTCCACCGAATGCAGTGAGGCGTCGATCACGCCGCCTTCCAGAAGCTCATAGGCCTTGGTCGCAGGCGCGGCGACGGGAACGGCCCCGAGAGCCTCCATGATCTGGGCCTGGATCGGCCCACCGATGCGGACCTTCTGGTTGGCCATGTCCTCGGGCGTGATCACCGGCTTCGAGCCGTGGTGGATCTGCCCGCCACCGAAGAGACCGACGCCCAGCATGTGCACTCCGTCAAACGTGGAGTTGTCGGCGAGGTATTCTTCATAGGTGCGCCACAGCGCGACCGAGGACGCCTCGGCATCGGTGCCGACGAAGGGGAATTCGGCGAACCACATCGCGGCGAAGCGCTCGGGCTCATAGGTGAAGTTGCCCCAGGTGACGTCGGCCACGCCGGTGCGGGCGAGTTCAAAGTGCTGCGGCGGGGCGCCAAGGGGGGCGGGCATGATGTTCAGCGTCACCCGGCCTTCAGTCGCCTGGGCGACTTGCTCGGCATAGGGCACCAGGATTTCGGTGTAGATGAAGTGCGTCTGTGGCACCCAGCTGGACACGGTCAGGACGGTTTCGGCGTTCGCAGCCGTGGCGAGGCCAAGGGTTGCGGTAAGCAGTGCGGGCTTCAGTTTCATCGCGGGTTCCTCCCTAGAATGGCGATGTGGGGATGCCGTCAGCCGGAAAGGTCTCCGTCAGCGGCAAGGACAAGTTCGGTCAGGATGGCCGCTCCGACCGGGATGATCCGGGTGTCAAAGCGGTAGTCGGAGTGGTGGCAGTAGGCGCCGTCCTGGCCCACGAAGGCGTAAGCACCTGGGACGTGGCGCAGGTAGAGGCTGAAATCCTCGGACGCCATGACGGGGCGCGGGGCGGGGATCAGGCGGTCGGGGCCAAGCTGGCGTAGGATGGCGGCGCGGACACGGGCGGCGCAGGCCGGGTCGTTCAGCAGGACCGGGACTTTCGCGTCGATGGCCAGGTCGACCGGCGTGCCGAAGGCGGCGGCGGTGCTTTCGGCGCTGGCCTGCAACAGGGCATGGACGGCGGCGCGCGCGGTTTCGGCATGGCAGCGGAGCGAGCCCGTCAGCGTCACTTGGTCCGGTAGCACATTCGGCGCCTGGCCGCCCGCGATCTGGCCGAAGGACAGGACCGCGCTGTCGCGGCAATTGGTGCGGCGGGTCAGAAGCTGCTGGGTCAGCCCCAGGAAATGCGCGGCGGCAAGGATGGCGTCCTGCCCGGTCTGCGGGGCCGAGCCGTGGGTGCCCTGTGCCCGGACCGTGACACGGATCTCGTCGGACGAGGCAAGCGCCGCACCCTCGGCCACACCGGCAGACCCGGCGAGCAAGCCGGGTATGTTGTGGAGCGCATAGATCACCGACATCGGCACCCGATCCAGGAGGCCATCGGCCAGCATCGCAGCGGCACCGGTCAGGAGTTCCTCGGCTGGTTGGAAGACGAAGGCGACATTGGACTTGAGGTCGGAATGCCGGGACAGGGTGGCGGCGGCCGTCAGCAGCGTCGCCATGTGCCCGTCATGACCGCAGCCGTGATAGCGCGGGCCATCGGGTGTCTGGACGGTGCCATCGGCGGGACCCTGCATCGGCAGCGCATCCAGCTCGGCGCGGAGGCCGATGAACGGTGCGCCGTTCGGACCACGGCGCAGAAGGCCCACAAGCCCAGTGCCGCCGATGCCCTCGATGACCTCAAGCCCCAGCTTCCGCAGCTCCAACGCGACATAAGCCGCCGTCCGCGCCTCGCCGAAGCCGGTTTCCGGCGTCGCGTGCAGCGCGTCGAACCAGCGCAGGCTTTCGGCCTGTTGCTCCGTGGTCCAGTCGGTGAAGGAGAGGGTCATTTGGTTGCGTCTAGAGATAATCTTGTGATGCAACTATTTGGGCGATACCGTCTTGGAACAAGGTATCAGTCCATACTTTTGCGGCCTGCCCGCCGCGCCTCCCTAGGCCGTCGGTGCCTCGAAGCCTTCCAGCGCACGCTTATAATCGTCCGACCGGACCCAGGTGCCCAGACGCTCGATCTGGTCGAAAAGGCGCGTGCGGTCTGCGGCAGGGAACGGGGCCAAGAGCAGCGCTTCGAGCGCATCCGACATCACCCGGCCGCGTTGTATGAGCGCCTGGCCTTGGGGCGTCGTTGACAGGTGGTACTTGCGCGCGTCGGTGCCCGAGGACGTGCGCAAGAGAAGGCCGTCGCCGATCAGCTTTTGTAGGATGCGTGAGGTCAGGCTGCGCTCCAGACCGCTTTTCTCCCAGATTTCCACGAAGGTTATGCCGGGGTTGTCGTCGACGATTCGCAACACCCGGATCTCGCGGATCGAGCAGCCGAGGTCGCGCAGGAAGATGGCGTCATTCCCCGCAATCGCTTCGTCCGCGATGACTTCCAACAGATAAGTCAATCGCTTGCTGGGAAAGCTCGTGCCCGACATCCCACCCTCTCCTTGTACATTGCGCGGTCCTTCTTCCATCTTGCGCATTAACGTATCACTGTACAATAGTTGCACTATAATATTATCTTGTCACCCAACAATGGAATACCGATGCCCCGGACCCCCACCCTTGCCATCGCTGCCTCGGCCCCGGGGCCGGGGGCTGCGCATGGGGGAGGCAGCGGTTTCGGGTATCGCACCAGACCGCTTCGGTATTGGACGGGCGGCACGCCACGGTGCCATCTTCGGGTCATCGAAGGACCTGAAGTAAGGGCAACAGCCGTTACCAAGATCGACCGCATAGACGCCATCATCATCGACGTGCCAACCGTGCGCGGCCATGTGGTGTCGATGACCACGATGCTGACCCAGTCGGTCGTGCTGGTCCGCGTGCGCTTTTCGGACGGGTCGGAAGGCCTGGGCGAAGGCGCTTCCATCGGCGGGCTGTCCTATGGCCCCGAAAGCGTGGAAAGCGTGAAACTGGCGATCGACACCTACATCGCTCCGGCCCTTGTGGGGATGGATGCCGACGCCATCGCTACCGCCAGCGCGCATATGGAAAAGGCCGTGAAGGGCAACCCCATTGCCCGCGCCGCCGTGGAATGTGCGCTGTGGGATGGCCTTGGCCGCCGAAGTGGTCTGTCGGTGGCGCAGCTGTTTGGCGGCCGGGTGCATGACCGCTTGCCAGTGGCCTGGACGCTCGCCAATGGCAACAGCCAGACCGACATCGAAGAAGCCCTCCGGATGCTGGAGACGCGCCGCCACCGCGACTTCAAGCTGAAGATCGGCAAGCGCCCGGTGAAGCAGGACATCGCCCATGTCGCGGCCATCGCCGCTGCCGTCGGCGACCGGGGCACGATCCGGGTGGACGTGAACCAGGCGTGGAGCCTGACCGAAGCCCGCTATGGCGCGCGGGGGTTGCAGGAAATCGGCTGCGTGCTGATCGAACAGCCCGTTGCCCGCGACAAGCTGGCGGCGCTGAAGGCGCTGACCGACGGCTACGAGATTGCCATCATGGCCGACGAGGTGCTGCAAGGCCCCGCCGACGCGATGCGGGTGGCCGCCAACCGCTCGGCCGATGTCTTCGCGGTGAAGGTCTGCCAGTCGGGCGGTCTGAAATCCGCCTCGGACGTGATCGCCATCGCGCGGGCCGCCGGGATCGACCTTTACGGCGGCACCATGCTGGAAAGCGGCCTTGGCACCGCCGCCGCGATCCAGCTGTTTGCGACCGTCCCCGAGTGGCAGTTCGGGACCGAGATGTTCGGGCCCTTGCTGCTGAAGGACGAAATTCTGGCCGAACCGCTGGAATACAAGGATTTCTCGGTGACCGTGCCGCAGGGCCCGGGCATCGGGGTGACGCTCGACGATGACAAGGTGAACTTCTACCGCCGCGACCGACGGTCTCGGTGAGGGCCATCGCGGGCGAGTGAATAACCCCCAACGGGGGAGGAGATGACCCGGAAAGCACCGCTTTCCGGGACCGAGGGAGCTTTGTCCCGTGAAGGGGCATCATGGAGGGAGAGAGCCATGCTTACCGACGCAGGTCTCGACGAGATCACCCGCCGCCTGGACGGCATCGTGCAGGACAAGCCGGAAGAAGGCATCTTCCGCGCCCGCCGCGACATGTTCACCGACCCCGAGCTGTTAGAGCTGGAGATGAAGCACATCTGGGAGGGGAACTGGATCTACCTCGCGCACGAATCCCAGATCCCGAACGTCAACGACACCTTCACCACCCATATCGGCCGCCAGCCGATCATGATCACCCGCGACAAGACCGGCACGCTGCACGCGCTGATCAACGCCTGCTCGCACTGGGGCGCGATGCTGTGTCGGCACAAGCGTCAGAACAAGGCGACCTTCACCTGCCCCTTCCACGGCTGGACCTTCAACAACACCGGCAAGCTTCTGAAGGTGAAGGACCCGGACGGCGCAGGCTACCCCGAGCAGTTCAACAAGAACGGCAGCCATGACCTGAAGCGCGTGGCCCGGTTCGAAAGCTACCGT
The DNA here is from genome assembly GCA_025458105.1 of Tabrizicola sp. Classification (GTDB taxonomy): domain Bacteria; phylum Pseudomonadota; class Alphaproteobacteria; order Rhodobacterales; family Rhodobacteraceae; genus Tabrizicola. Next base: position 5,917 of record JALOTD010000127.1, read on the forward strand.
GGGTTCTTGTTCGGGTCGCTGAACCCCGACGTGCAGTCGTTGTCGGATTACCTGGGCGAGGCCAAGGTGATGATCGACATGGTGGCTGACCAGTCCGACGAGGGGCTGGAGGTGCTGCGCGGGTCGTCCACCTACACCTACCAGGGCAACTGGAAGCTGCAGGCCGAGAACGGCGCGGACGGCTATCACGTCTCGGCGGTCCACTGGAACTATGTCGCCACCACCAGTCACCGCGCCGATGAGGGTAAGGACGAGGTGAAGTCGGTCGATGCGTCGAAGTGGAACAAGCAGACGGGCGGGTTCTATTCCTTCGACAACGGCCACCTGGTCCTGTGGACGAAATGGGCCGACCCGTCGAACCGCCCCCTCGCGCCGCGCCGGGATGAGCTGGTGGCGAAGTACGGCGAGGCCAAGGCCGACTGGATGATCGGCTACCTGCGCAACCTCTGCCTGTACCCGAACCTGTTCCTGATGGACCAGTTCTCCAGCCAGCTGCGCGTGTTCCGCCCGATCTCGGTCGATCAAACCGAAGTGACGATCTACTGCATCGCGCCGAAGGGTGAGAGCCAGGAAGCCCGCACCCGCCGCATCCGCCAGTATGAGGACTTCTTCAACGCCTCCGGCATGGCGACGCCGGATGACCTGGAGGAATTCCGCGCGACCCAGATGGGCTATGCCGCCGCACCCACCGCGCAGTGGAACGACCTGACCCGCGGCGCGACCCAGTGGATCGAGGGCGCGGATGAGGAAGCCCAGCGTATCGGCCTGAAGCCCATCCTGTCCGGTGCACGGACCGAGGACGAAGGTCTTTTCGTCATCCAGCACACGCAATGGACCGAACGCATGGCCGCCGCCGTCGCGGCCGAGCGCCAGACCGCAACCCAGATCGCAGCGGAGTGAGAGAGATGATTTACGCCGAGGCCCGCGCTCTGGACGACCGCCGCTTTGACGACTGGATCCAGTTCTACCATCCCGATTGCCCGTTCTGGATGCCGGCCTGGGACGACTATGACACCCTGACCGAGGACCCGGCGAACGAAATGTCGCTGATCTACTACCCTAATCGGGGCGGGATCGAAGATCGCGTCTTCCGCATCAAGACCGACCGGTCGTCCGCGACCTCGCTCCCGGAACCCCGCACCGGGCACAACATCACCAATGTCGAGGTGCTGGGGCGTGAGGGGACGAAGACCCACCTGCGCTTCAACTGGATGACGCACAACTACCGCTACGGGACGACCGACACCTATTGGGGCACGTCCTTCTACACGGTGAATGTCGCTTCGGGCGCGCCTCTCATCACTTCGAAGAAAGTGGTTCTGAAGAACGACCGCATCCACCACGTGATCGACGTCTACCACATCTGACACCGCAACGCCGGACCCCAGACCGGCACCCCGGCGTGGCCCCTGAGGAGGAGGCCCGCCGGGGAGAGGAGGAGACATGACCTACAAGATCGTCTTGAACTTCGAAGACGGCGTCACCCGCATCATCGACTGCGAGGCCGACGAGAAAGTCTCCGACGCGGCCTTCCGGCCGAAGATCAACGTGCCGATGGATTGCCGCGACGGCGTCTGCGGCACCTGCAAGTGCAAGGCGGAGCGGGGCGAGTACGAGCTGGGCTTCTACCTGGAAGACGCGATGACCGAGGAGGAAGCGGCGCAAGGCATGGTCCTGACCTGCCAGATGATGCCGAAGTCGGATTGTGTCGTGGCGATCCCGGCCTCGTCCCTTGCCTGCAAGACCGGCGCGCAAAGCGTGCAGGCCAGCGTGGCGGGGGTCGAGGCGCTGTCGGAAACCTCGTTCCGGCTTCGCGTCACGCTGCCCGCCGCGATGCCTTTCCTGCCCGGTCAGTATGTCAACGTGCAGGTGCCGGGCACCGTGCAGACCCGGGCCTATTCCTTCTCCAGCCACCCGGAGGCGACCGAGGCCAGTTTTCTGATCCGCAACATCCCGGGCGGGCTGATGTCGGGCTACCTCGCTCGCGCGCAGGCTGGCGATGCGATGACCCTGACCGGCCCGATGGGCGCCTTCTACCTGCGGCCCGTCACCCGGCCCCAGGTCTTCCTTGCCGGCGGCACGGGCCTTGC
>JALOTD010000128.1 GCA_025458105.1 Tabrizicola sp.
GCTCGCGATATGCGCGCCGTCGACGTCGGCGTCGGTCATGATGATGATCTTTTCATAGCGCAGGTCGTCCAGCTTGAAGCGGGTGCCCATGCCGGTGCCCAAGGCCTCACAGAGGTCGCGGATTTCGGCGTTTTCGTTCAGCTTGGCTGAGGCGGCGCCGAGGACGTTCAGGATCTTGCCCTTGAGCGGGAGGAGGGCCTGCGTCTCACGGCTGCGGGCGCCTTTGGCGGAGCCGCCGGCAGAGTCGCCTTCGACGATGAAAAGCTCCGTCCCCTCACGGTTCTTGGCGGAGCAGTCGGTGAGTTTCCCCGGCAGGCGCAGCTTCTTGGTCGCGGTCTTGCGCTGGGTTTCCTTTTCCTCACGCCGACGCAGGCGTTCTTCGGCGCGGAGGACGAGGAAGTCGAGGATCGCGCCGGCCGATTTCGGGTCGGCGGCGAGCCAGGTGTCGAAATGGTCGCGGACGGCGTTTTCGACCCATTTCGCGGCTTCCTCGGTGGAGAGGCGGTCCTTGGTCTGGCCGACGAACTGCGGCTCGCGGATGAAGATCGAGAGGAGCGCGCAGCCGCCGGTGAGGAGGTCGTCGCGGGTGATCTGGTCGGCCTTGCGGTTCTTCACCCGCTCACCATAGGCGCGGATGCCCTTCAGGATCGCGGCCCAGAACCCGGCCTCATGCGTGCCGCCTTCGGGGGTGGGGACGGTGTTGCAGTAGGAGTGGAGGTAGCCGTCCTGCGCGGGGGTCCAGTTGATCGCCCATTCGACGGAGCCGGGGACCTGGTATTTCTCCTCAAAACTGACGCGGCCGGCGAAGGGGCGTTCGGCGTAGGTGGTGACCTTGCGAAGCGACTCGTTCAGGAAGTCGGCGAGGCCGCCTGGGAAGTGGAAGGTCGCCTCCATCGGCGTGTCGCCGTCGGGGATGGCCGATTTCCAGCGGATTTCGACGCCCGAGAAGAGGTAGGCCTTGGACCGCGTCATCTTGTAGAGGCGGGCGGGTTTCAGGGTCTGAGAGCCGAAGATGTCCGGGTCGGGGTGGAAGGTGACGGTGGTGCCGCGGCGGTTCTGGGTGGGGCCGAGTTTGCGGATCGGGCCCTGGGGGATGCCGCGGGAGAAGCTTTGTTCGTAAAGCTCGCGGTCGCGGGCGACCTGGACGGTCATCAGGTCGGAGAGCGCATTGACCACCGAGGAGCCGACGCCGTTGAGGCCGCCCGAGGTGGAGTAGGCCTTGTTCGAGAACTTGCCGCCGGCGTGGAGGGTGCAGAGGATGACTTCCAGTGCGGATTTGCCGGGGAACTTGGGGTGGGGGTCGACGGGGATGCCGCGGCCGTTGTCGCGGACAGTGACGGAGTTGTCGGCGTGAAGCTCGACCTCGATGCGGTTGGCGTGGCCCGCGACGGCCTCGTCCATCGCGTTGTCGAGGATTTCGGCGACCATGTGGTGAAGCGCGCGCTCGTCGGTGCCGCCGATGTACATGCCGGGGCGCTTGCGGACGGGTTCCAGGCCTTCGAGGACCTCGATGGAACTGGCGTCATAGGTGGAAGCGCCGGAGAGGAGGTCGTTGGGCATGGGATCACCTGTTCAAATGCGCAGGCATTAGACCACCCAAGGGGGGTGGGGCGCAAGATGTGGGGGGTGGTCGGGCGGGCAGGGGCGGCCTAGGTTAGGCGTCAAGCAATGGAGGATAGGGCGATGCGGGTACTCTTTACGGGCGGGTCGGGCAAGGCGGGCAAGCACGTGGTGCCCTATCTGGTGGCGCAGGGGCACAAGGTGCTGAACTTCGACCGCACGCCCTTGGGTCTGGCGGGGGTGCATGACCTCTTGGGCGACATCTGCGATGCGGGGCAGGTGTATTCGGCCATGCGGACCCATGCAGGGTATGAGGAGATGGAGGACGGCGCGGCGAAGCTGTTCGACGCGGTGGTGCATTTCGCGGCCGTCCCCCGCTACGGGATGGTGCCGGATACCGAGACCTGGCGGGTGAACGTTGTCGGGACCTACAACGTCCTGGAGGCCGCGCTGAAGATGGGGATCCGCAAGGTGATCATCGCGTCGTCCGAGACGACCTATGGCGTGTGTTTCAGCGATGGCGTGGTGGACCCGAAGGTGCTGCCGCTGGAAGAGGATTACGACATCGACCCGATGGACACCTATGGGTCGTCCAAGAAGGTGAACGAGGTGACTGCGCGGAGCCTGCAGCGGCGGTTCGGGGCAGATGTCTACGCGCTGCGGATCGGGAATGTGATCGAGCCGCATGAATATGCGACCCTGTTCCCGCCCTTGGCCACGGACCCGGGGCTGCGGCGGCGGATCACCTTCAGCTACATCGACGCGCGGGATCTGGGGCAGATCGTGGACCTGTGCCTGAAGAAGGACGGCCTTGGCTTCCAGGTCTTCAACGCGGTCAACGACGAGAATGCGGTGCCGCAGCCGAACTCGGAACTGCTGCCGCGGTATTTCCCCAAGGTGCCGCTGTCGCGGCCGGTGGGGGAGCGGGAGGGGCTTCTGTCCAACCGGAAGATCCGGGAGGTGCTGGGGTTCAAGGAAGCGCACAACTGGCAGAAGTATGTGGCTGGCTGATCGCGTCTGCTGCGTGGGCCGATTTTTTCCCCGTTCTGGACGGCAGGCGTTCGCCTAAGCCTTGGTACTTATCCGGAACAGGGAAGTATCGGTATGAACAAGTTAGTTGCGGAATTCTTGGGGACCTTCACGCTGGTCCTCTTCGGGTGCGGCGCCGCGGTGATCGCGGGGCCGGAGATCGGCATGACCGGCATTAGCCTCGCATTCGGGCTGGCGCTCGTGGGCATGGCCTATGGGATCGGCGCGGTCTCGGGCTGCCACATTAACCCGGCGGTATCGCTGGGCATGGTTGCGGCGGGGCGCATGAGCTTGCCGGAGGCGGCTAAGTACATTGTCGCGCAAGTGGCTGGGGCTATTGCCGGCGCGGGCGTGTTGCTGGTGATCGCTTCGGGCAAGGCGGATTACAGTCTGGCCGAAGGGGGCTTGGGCCAGAACGGCTGGGGTACGGGCTATCTTGGGGAATACTCGCTGACGGCCGCGTTTGTATTCGAAGCCGTGGCGACCTTCCTGTTCATGGTTGTCATCCTGGGATCGACCGGCGCGGGCGCACCGACGGCCATGGCGGGGCTGGCGATCGGTCTGGCGCTGGTGGTGATCCACCTTGTCGGGATCAATGTGACAGGCGTTTCGGTGAACCCGGCGCGGGCGATCGGGCCGGCGATCTTTGTCGGCGGGACGGCGCTGTCGCAGCTGTGGCTGTTCATCGTTGCGCCGGTTCTGGGAGCGGTCGTCGCGGGACTTGTGTTCAGCGCGGGCCTTCTGGCGCCGTCGAAGTAAGAACGCTTCAGGCCGGAAGATAAGGAGCCGCCGTGGTGAAATCCGCCCCGGCGGCCCTTTGCGCAGATGAGGGTGGCGTCGCGGGCCACGCCGGTGTGCGCAGGGTCAGGCGGGCTCGGCCATCCGGGCGGCCCACATCTTCTTGAACGCCGCCCGCGCTTGGCACTTTTCCAGCCAGGCCTTCACTGCTGGAAACTCGCCCAGCAGGGTCGGGTGGCCCTGGGCGTAGCGTAGGCATTCGGCGAGGTTCAGGTCGGCCACGGTGAAGCGGTCGCCCACCAGGTAGGAATGCGACGAGAGATGCGCCTCTAGCCGTTTCAGCGGGCGGCGGAGTTTTTCGGCATTGATCGCGATGGCGGCCTGGCCTTCGGGGGTCTTGTCGCCTCCGGCGCCTTGCACGTTCAGGATCTCCAGCGCCGGGGTTTCGACGGCGGTGACAGCAAGGAGCGTCCACTGGTCGATCAATGCGGCCTCGGCGGGGGTCTGGGGGCCCATAAGGCCGCCGCGCGTGCGGGCGATGTGGTTGGTGATCGAGAGCGACTCGGTCAGCACCAGGTCGCCCTCAACATAGGCCGGGATCTGGCCCTGCGGGTTCACTTTCAGGAACGCGGGCGAGGTGGTGTTCAGCGGCGCGTCAGGGGCGCTGGCCTGGGGCAGGCGGTAGGCCTGGATGACGGGGACGTGCTCGAAAGCCTCGTCCAGTTCATAAAGCAGCCAGATCGGGCGCGAGGCGCGGCTGCGGAAGACGCCGTAGAGGGTGGGCATGGGGATCTCCTGCGGTGACGGGATGAGCGTAAGCGGTCGGGACGGCAAGAAAAAGGGGGGCGCGACGCAGGGATATCTTGATCTGTGCCCGCAATCTGCTCAGGACTTTGGCATGACCGAGTCCAGGCCATCGACCACCACTGCCACTTTTGCCGATCGCGACCACCGGGCCGAGATCGTCGAGAGGCTGTATGACGTGGCGGTCGACCCGATCCGGCTGGAGGAGCTTCTGGAGGTCTGGGAGGGCCGGGCGGCCCCCTTGCGCGATGCGGCGATCCCGCTGGAGGACCCGGAGATCGAGGCGCATATGGCGCGGGCGACGGTGTTTCTGGACCGGTATGAGGCGATGCAGGGCGAGGAGACGCCGCGTTCGCCCCTGGCCGATATTCCCCGCTCGGCTGCGTTCCTGAGCGATGGCGGTGCGGCGCTGCACGCGGCGAACCGGCCGGCGGAACTGGCCTTTGGCATCCGGGATGGTGGGCCGTTTGCGGCGCTGCCGTTCGAGGAGGAGGACCGGACGCTGCTTGCGGGCGTAATCCGGCGGGTTGCGGCGCGGAAGGGCGAGAAGGTGGTGACCCTGCGCATCCGGTCGACCGTGACGGGAAGCCCGGTGATCCTGCGGGTCACGCCAGTCGAGGGCGGCGCGGCCCGGCCTCTGGCGCTGGTGGTCTCGACGGAACTGGTCTGGCCCGAAGGGTTCGCGGCCACGGTGCAGGAGGCCTTCGGTCTGACGGCGGCAGAGGTGGAGATTGTCCGTGGTGTGACACTCGGCCTGCCCCTGCGCGATATTGCCGAGGCGCGGGGGCGGTCTCTGGAGACAGTGCGGACGCAGGTGCGCTCGGTCCTGGCCAAGACCGAGACGCACAGCCAGTCAGAGCTGGTGCGGGTTGTGCTGGGGCTGATGGATGTGGCGCTTCTGCCCAACCCCGGTGCTGCGGCCGGACCGGTACGGGGGGCGCTGGAGGCGCGGCCCCTGCGCGAGATCCGCGGGCCCGATGGACGGCGGCTGACCTGGATCGAGTTCGGCGATCCGGCGGGGGCCCCGGTCCTGTACATGCATCTGGACTTTGGCCTGATCCGCTGGCCTGCCTCGGCGGAACGGGCCGCGGCGGCACGAAAGTTGCGGGTGATCGTGCCGGTCCGGGCGGGCTATGGCAAGACCGAAGCCCTGCCTAGGGGGGCGGACCATCTGGCCGGGGTGACGCGGGACTATGCGGCAATTCTGGATCATCTGGGGCTGCGTCAGGCTGTGGTCGTGCCACTGGGCGCTGACCTGCGTTTTGCGATCAACCTGTCGGTCATGCGGCCCGATCTTGTGGGCGGGATCGTGGGCGCGGCCTGCCAGCTGCCGATCCGGACAGCCGGACAGTACGACCGCATGGACAAATGGCAGCGCTTCATTCTGGCCAACGCGCGCTATGCGCCGAAAGTGCTGCCCTTTCTAGTACAGGCCGGTTTCAGCCTTGCGCGGCGTCTGGGCAAGGAGGCGTTCTTTCGTCAGGTGAACGGTGGCAGCGCGGCGGACATGGAGACCTTCAGCCAGGCGGAGGTGCGGGCGGCGATCCTGGAGGGCTCGGACGTTTGCATGGCGAAGAAATGGTCGGCGCATGCGGCCTTTACGGCCGAATGCATAGGGTCTGAAAAGGACTGGTCGGCGGTGGTCCGGCAGGTCAAGGTGCCGGTCGTCCTGCTTCAGGGCGATCAGGACCCGCAGTCTCCGGTGCAGACTATCCGGGAACTGGCGGCGGAGTATCCCGCGCTGGAGGTGCGGTTCCTGCCCGGAACCGGGCAGCTTTTGCTGTTTGCCGAATGGCCGCAAGTGCTGGAGGCGGTCGAGGCAATGCAGGCCCGGCAGAACCGTTAACCCTTTTTCGCGCGACTACCGCAATTGGGGTATGACCGACCGCGCAAGCCCCTTTATCCAGAAGGTGTCGCGCGATATTGGCGACGGGCCTTTTGAATGAACTCTTTGTACCTACGGGGCGGCGGGACCTGGACCCTCGCCGCCCCGCTGCTTTCTGCCCCCCCTTGATCGGGATCAATGCGAAAATCGACGGTCTGTGCCATGTTTTGCGGCGTGACCGAGATGCGCAAGCGGAGGGAGGGAACGCATGGATGACGGCCAGATCATCGACAAGACGAAAGTGACGCCTGCAGACGCCCAGGAGGCACCGGCCCCGGGGCCAAAGCGGTTCCCTGTGGCGGACACGCCCCTGCATCAGGCGTTCGAATCGGGGCGCTATCCCTATGCCCGTCTGATGGGGCGCGCGAGTTATGAGGTAGAGAAAGCGAAGCTGCAGGCAGAGCTTCTGAAGGTCCAGATCTGGGCGCAGGAGACCGGGCAGAAGTTCGTGATCCTGATGGAGGGGCGCGATGCGGCGGGCAAGGGCGGCACGATCAAGCGGTTCATGGAGCATACGTGGAAAAAGGCCAATGGTTTTTTCAACGCTATATTGCCCATCTGCCGACGCGCGGCGAAATGGTCTTCTACGACCGGTCCTGGTACAACCGCGCGGGGGTCGAGCGGGTGATGGGCTTCTGCACCCCCACGGAATATCTGGAATTCATGCGCCAAGCGCCGGAGCTGGAGCGGATGCTCGTCCGGTCCGGCATCCGGCTGTACAAGTACTGGTTCAGCGTGACGCGGGAAGAACAGCGCGCGCGGTTCCTGGCGCGGGAGACCGACCCCTTGAAGATGTGGAAACTGTCGCCCATCGACAAGGCGAGCCTTGACCGCTGGGACGACTATACCGAGGCGAAGGAGGCGATGTTCTTCTACACTGACACGGCGGACGCGCCCTGGGTGATCGTCAAGTCGAACGACAAGAAGCGCGCGCGGCTGAACTGCATGCGGCATTTCCTGTCGACGCTGGATTATCCCAACAAGGATGCCGAGGTGATCGGCCAGCCCGACCCGCTGATCGTGGGCCGCGCGGCGCAGGTTCTGGGAATGACGCCAGACATTTACGACGCCGCGACCCATCCCCTGATGCAGCGCGGGTAGGGGCGGTTTTCAAGCGGAGCGCTGACGCGCAAGTCTTTTGTCTCGTCGTCGGGGCTTGCGCCCTCCTCCTCGGCTGACGAGGGGCGCTGCCCCTCGAGCTCCCCGGGATGTTTGGGGAAAAGAAAGCGCACCAGCGGCGGATTGCCGGGGGGAGGCGGTTGCCGCTTGGCTTGGGCGGGTCCAATCCCTAAGTTCCCCGCCATGCGACATCTGGTGGCGATGACAATTTCGGTTCTGGCGGGTGCGGGCCCGGCGCTGGCGCATCCGCATGTCTGGATCGACACCGGGATCGAGGTGATCCTGAACGAGCGGAACGAAGCCACGGGGGTTCGGGTCAGCTGGACCTATGACGATCTTTATTCGCTGTATGTTGTGGGCGACATGGGGCTGGATCCGGATTGGGACGGAAAGCTTACGCCCGAGGAAGTGGCGCGGCTGGCAGGGTTCGACATGAACTGGGACCCGGGCTTTCCGGGGGATACCTATGCGCTTCTGGGCGAGGCGCCGCTGGGGCTGTCGCGGCCCAGGGACTGGACGGCGAGTTATGGCGAGGGGAAGATCACCACGACGCATCTGCGTGTGTTCGACGCTCCGGTCCCGGTGGACGAGGTGCCGTTGATCGTGCAGGCCTATGATCCGGGATATTACGTGGCCTATTCCATTCCCATCCCGCCGGTGGTGACCGGGGGCGTGGGCTGCCGCGCGCAGACCTTCGTGCCCGACCTGGACGCGGCCGAGCAGGAGCTTTTGGCCGCGCTCTCGGAATATACTCCAGACGTCGATCTGGAAGCGGAATTCCCCGCAGTGGGCGCGAAATTTGCCGAGGAAGTGCGGGTGACATGTACCGGGTCGTGACGCTGGCGGCGCTTGGCGTGCTGGCTTTGGGTGCAGTCCTGTGGGTGACGGGGCTTCTGGATGCGGCGTCGCTCTGGCTGGCCGAGATGCAGCGCGTGGCTCAAGAGCGGCTGGCTGGCGCGATCCGCAGCCTGCGGGGAGGTGAGCCGGGGGCTTTGGCGGCGTTCTGGGCCCTGTGCCTGGGCTATGGTCTTTTGCATGCGGCTGGTCCGGGCCATGGCAAGTTGGTGATTGGCGGCTATGGGGTCGCGCGACAGGTGCCACTGGGGCGGCTGACGCTCTTGGCGCTGGCATCGAGCCTGGCGCAGGCGGCAGTTGCCGTGGGCCTGGTCTATGCGCTGGTTGCGGTTCTGGGACTGGCGCGCGGTGCAGTCGAGGGCGCGGCAGATCGCTGGGTGACGCCGGCGGGCCATGTGATGATCGTGGGTCTTGGTCTGTGGCTGGTCTGGCGCGGGGCTGGCGGCTTGCGGCGCGTGGCTGGGCGGTGGCAGCGCACGGAAGCTGCAGTGCAGGACAAGGGCCACCAGCATGGGGCCGGGTCGGATCCTCATCACCATCACCATCACCATCACGAACACCACGACCACGGAGCCGACTGCGGCTGCGGCCATGCGCATGGGCCAAGCCTGGAGGAGGTGGATCGGGTCCAGGGTTTTCGCGACGGGCTGGTGCTGGTTCTGGGGATCGCGCTGCGGCCGTGTACGGGGGCGTTGTTTGTGCTGATCCTGACCTGGCAGCTGGGCATTGCGATGGCCGGTGTCGTCGGGGCCTTCGTCATGGGCCTGGGCGTGGCACTGGTCACGATGGCGACGGCGGTTCTGGCGGTCTGGGCGCGGGACGGGGCGATGGGCAGCCTGTCGCGTGGGCGGATGGCTGTTGCGCTCCCGCTGGTCGAGATCACGGTTGGCGGCGTGCTGGCCGTGGCGGCCCTGAGCCTGTTGCTGCGGGCATTGTGACGGCCTGAGGCCGGTTGCCTTGTACCCCGACGGCGGGACAGGTAAGCCTGAGCCCCATGACAGAGACCATGACCACCCGAACCCATGCGCGGGAGACCCTTGCGCTGGGTCTTCCGCTTGCTGCGTCCTCGCTGGCGCAGATGGCGCTGCATGTGACCGATGTGGTCATGATGGGCTGGTACGGCGTGCTGCCCTTGGCGGCGGTCGTGCTGGGGGCGTCGAGCTTTTTCATCGTCTTTGTCGTGGGCTCGGGCTTTGCCAAGGCGGTGATGCCGATGGTCGCGCTGGCGCTGGCGCAAGGGGACGAGACACAGGTACGGCGCGACACGCGGATGGGTCTGTGGCTGTCGATCCTCTACGGGGTTGCGCTGTACCCGGTTTTCTGGTGGTCGGGGCCGATCCTTCTGGCTTTGGGACAGTCGCCCGGGGTCAGCGCCGTGGCGGAAGAGTATCTGCGGATCGCGGGCCTGGGTCTTGTCCCGGCGCTGTGTGTCACGGTGTTGCAAAGCTATCTTTCGGCCTTTGGCCGGACGCAGGTCGTGCTGGTGGTCACCCTGCTGGCGGTCGCGGTGAACATTGCCGTCAACTGGGCGCTGATATTTGGGAACTGGGGGTTTCCAGAGCTGGGCGCGCAAGGGGCGGCGGTGGCGACGGTGGCGACGCAAGTCGTCTCGCTTCTGGTGCTGGGCGTCTATGCCGGTTTGCTGCCGGCGCTGCGGCGGTTTCATCTGTGGCAACGGTTCTGGCGGCCGGATTGGCAGGCCATGCGGCAGGTCGGACGGCTGGGTCTGCCGATCGGGCTGACGGGCCTTGCGGAAGGCGGGATGTTCCATGCCTCGGCGCTGATGATGGGCTGGATCGGGACAGTCGAGCTGGCTGCCCATGGTATTGCGCTGGAGATCGCGGCGCTGACCTTCATGCTGCATGTCGGCCTGTCCAGTGCCGCCACCATCCGCGTCGCGCGCTTTGACGGGCAGGGGGACCGGGCGGCGCTGCGACGGGCGGCGCGGGTGGCCACGGTGATCTCTTTGGGCGTGGCGCTGGCTTCGGTCGCGCTGTTCCTGGCCATTCCGGAGCCGATCGTCGCGCTGTTTCTGGACCTGGAGAAACCCGAAAGCGCATCGATCCTGGCCTATGGCGTGACGCTTCTGGCCGTCGCTGCGCTGTTCCAGTTGGCTGACGGGATGCAGGTGATCGCGCTGGGCCTCTTGCGGGGGATCCGCGACACGCGGGTGCCGATGTGGCTGGCGGCGGTCAGCTACTGGGTGATCGGCATTCCGGCGAGCTATGTGCTGGCCTTTCCGCTGGACATGGGCGGGGTGGGGCTGTGGCTGGGGCTGGTGATCGGCCTTGTCTGTGCGTCGGCCAGCCTGATGTGGCGCTTCTGGCGGTTGGTTCGCTAAAGCTGTGCCGCACGGCGGCTATCGCCAAAGATGCGCGAATCCGGCCAGGCGGCCCTGCAACCTTGAGACCAAGCGGTTGAGCGAACCGGGATGCGGGATGGCGCCGCTGGCCAGCCGGTCAAGCGCCACTTCCGGTGGGCAGGGGCGGCGGCTGACCGGGTCCCAGTAGCGCGGATAGGCGATCAGGGCGGCATGGGCCAGGCGGGTCAGATCGGCCTGCCCACGCCGGTCAGGCACGGGGCCAAGGTCGCGGGTCAGGCCCCAGCCGGCGTAGAACGGCGCGCCGAGGCACGTGACGGGCACGCCGCGCACCAGGGCCTCGAATCCCAGAAGCGAGGTCATGGTCCAGACCTCTTGCACCGCGGCCAGAAGGCGCACGGGGTCGGCGTCGGGCAGCACGAGGTCGGCCAGTCCGGCAAGGTCGGTCGCCGGGATGGCTCCGGGGCGCAGGCCTGCCACGACATCGGGGTGGGGCTTGTAGATCAGCACGGCCTGCGGATGGGCCTTGCGCGTGGCGCGAAGCAGATCGAGGTTCGTGCGCACCGGCCCGGCCCCTTTGCGGATCGACGCATCGTCTTCTACCTGACCCGGCACCAGAATGCGGTGTCCCGTCGGCAAGGGCGGCAGGGGCTGAGCCGCCAGATTGTATTTCGACAGCCCCTCGGCCCGAAGCCGGGTGAGCAGACGCTCGGCCCGTTCGGCCCCGCCGGGCGGCAGGGGCGCGGCGATCAGGGTTTCCAGCCGCGACGGACGGCTTGGGTCGTAGTAAATGCCCAGGTCATCGGTCACCAGGCTGAGCGGCGGCACCAGTTCGGCCCCCAGTCCCCGCGAGCGGAGAAAGCCGTCTTCGACCCGAAGGCAAGGGGCGGTGGGGTGAAATCCGTCGGGTTCCTTTCCTGCCCAGATCAAGAGGCCGCGGCCCGTGGCCTGAGCCTGCGTGTCCGCCTGGGCGGGATCGTCCTGGAATTGCAGGGCCCGGGTCCGACCGAAGAAGGCCTGCAGACGCGGGCGTTTCCACAGCCGCATGCCCGTGGCGACATGGCCATGGCGGTCTTCGCGGAAGGCGCGGGTCTCGGCCTCCAGCTGGTCGATCACGTCTTCCAGGTCGCACAGCCGGTCACGGCAGGGGTCGTACCAGAGGGGGCCCAGGATCATTGCCGCGGCGAACAGCTGTTCGGGCGTCAGCTGGCGGGTGCGGCGGGGCAGGGGCTGTTCATCCCGGGTCAGGCCCCAGCCCGCATAGAAGGGCTGGCCAAAGACGCGCGGGCGATGGCCGTGCAGGATGGCCTCGAAGCCCAGTTGCGAGGTGACAGTGTAAACATCAGCAGCGGCTGCGAGCAGGTGGTGGGGCGAAACGGGAGTGGACAGGAGCGTGACCCGGCCCGTTGCGTCCGCTGGCCCGAAATGGCCGGGGCGATGGCCGGCGATGGTTTCAGGGTGGGCCCGTAGCAGGATGCGCTTGTCGGGATGCTCGGTCAGAGCGGCCTGGAGCATGGACTGGAACGTTGCTCCTGACGCCTGCCCGCGCTGGATCGAGGCATCGCCCCGGGTCTGGTCGACCACAAGGACGAACCCCGGTTCGGGGATCGGCAACGAAAGATCATGAATGTTGTATTTTGATAAGTGAAGGTGCTTAAGCCGGGAAATTGCTGTGGCTGAGCGGATCAGAATGTTCGAATTCTGAAAGTCATTGGTGGAGAGGATCTGTTCGACCCGAGAGGGAGCAGAGCTGTCGAAGTGCAGTCCTACCGGGTCGATCAACAGTCCAAGCGGTCCGTCCGGGCGACCGCCCAGGCGCCGCGCCAGGCGGTCGGGCTGCTGCCCCAGACTGCGACGCCGTCGCCCGGCCTGGGCAGGCCCAGGTGCAGCTCGTGTCCGGCCAGCGTCAGGATGCGCTGTAAACGGCGATCGCGCAGAAAGGACAGGTTCTGGTGGCAGAGCCGCCGCGGCACCCCGGACAGCGGCCCTTCCCAGCCGGTCACGGCACGGGTCAGTTGCCGGAATTGGCGGTGTTGGCGATGTTTGCCGCCGCCCCGGTCGTGCCCGTGATCGCGCCGAGCGTCTTTTGCCACTGCACGAAGGGCGCTTCGGTTACGTAAAGCGTGTCGCCGTCGCGGATCTGGAAATCGCGCGCTTCGAAGAGGCCCGTTGGTTCGGTCAGATCAAGGACGTAGATGATCCGCTGCTCGCCGATCAGGTCGGTCCGGCCGAGGATCGCATTGGCAATCTCTTCGCTTTCGTTCCGCAGGACGAAGACGCCGGTGGGGTCGGCCGAATTGGTCGCAAGGCCTCCGACGGTGGCAATCGCCTCAAGCGCAGAGAGAGTTTCGGATTCGAACGGCACCAGATTCTGCCCGCCCGTCGCGCCGAGGGCGATGAAGCTGCGGCTGTCTTCTTCCACGATGATCTTGTCGCCCGGGCGCAGCGCAATGTCGAGCGCGGGGTTCTCGTACAGATCCTTGAGCCAGACCCGTCCGGTATGGCTGCCACGCGTGACCCGGATGATCGCGATGTCGGGGTCGATGGCGACGCCGCCGGTCTTGGCGAGCATCGTGGCCAATGTCCGGGTGGGGGCTTCGATCGGATAGACGCCCGGACCGGCCGCCTGACCGGCGATCGACACGCTGGACCCGTCGCCCGCCGAACGCGCAACGGTGACCTGAGGGTCGGGCGTCTGATCTTCCAGCTGCCGCGTGATGGCCTGACGCAGACCTTCCGGCGTCTGGCCCGCGGCCTTGATCCGGCCGGCATACGGCAGGAAGATAAAGCCCTGGCCGTCGACCTGAACCTCGCTCAGCTGTGTGACGCGCTGGCCCGAATTGCCCAGAAGCGGGTCGTCCTTCACGTTCTCGAACACCGTGATCGACACGCTGTCACCGGAAGAGATCGTATCCGACCCGACCAGACCGGCGTTCTGGAACGCGGCGCTGAAGCCGAAGGTCGGCTGGACCGCTGTGGCCCGCGAAATGGCGGGCGTGACGGTGACGATGAAGGCATCGCCCTTCTTTTCGACCGACCCGGCCAGAAGTTCACGCTTGTTCGGACCCGAGCGCGGCAGGCCACAGGAGGCCACCAGCGACAGGGCCACCAAAAGGGCAACCGTCTTGACTGCAAACCTGCCTGTACTGCGCACTGCCAGATATCCTTGCAAGGGTCATGGTCTTGTTTGGCGAAAATTTAGCGAAAGCGCATGCCCAAGGCCAGCAGGCAAAGCGGAAATCAGCGCACGAGCCGCAACTGTTGCCGCGGTGCCGCTGTCCCGCCGGCCAGTGCCTGATAGGGATCATCGGGCGCCAGCATCAGGTCTACCACCTGTCGTAGGAGCGCCCGCCGCCCCCGCGAGGAATAGAAGCCGCCCACGACTTGCGAGGTTTCCAGCAGAAAATGCCGATAATCGCGATAGGCGCGGGTATCGGGCCGGTCCGGGGCGGAAAAGAAGGCGTCCAGCGGTTGGGAGGACACGAATTCCGGCTTTGCATAGACCGCTTCGCCAAAGCAACGCAGCGGCAGGCCGCGCCAAAGCGCCTGCTGACCGGCGGTCGAATTCACCGTCACGGCAGAGCGCGCGTCATTCAGAAGCTGGGCCAGTTTGCCGCCGCGGACGAAGTGAATCCTGCCCGTAAGACCATGCGCCTTGGCCAGGCGCTGGATTTCGGACTTCAACGGCGCGCGGCCGTCCTCCAGCGGATGGGCCTTGAAGACCAGGTGGTGATGGGGCGGGGCCCCTTTGGCAAAGCCCTCCATCACCACGGCGAGAAACTCTGTCATGCTGGAGAACGGCGAATGGTCGCGGAAGCTCGCGTCATGTTCCAGCTGCAGGATGACGAGATGGTAGGGAAACCCGCCCTTCCGGATGCGATAAGTCGCAAGCCGACGCTCGAGCCGGTGGAAGGGCATCATCAGAAAACGCCGGAGATAAAGCCGAAACTCCTGCCCCACGGTGAGCGTCCGGTGCGGGCGGAACTTGCGGTAGATACCGCCGCCCAGGGCGACAAAGCCGTGGTAAAGCGCGCCCCAGAACATGTGCTGGCGCATGTCGCCCCAGGTGGCGGGCGTATCGGGCAGGTCAAGGTCGACGCGGGCCAGCGCGGCCTGCATTTGCGGCACGGTCAGCTGCATCAGCCGGGAATGCCCGTTGGACCCGCCGCGTTCGTAGGTCACCCAGTAGGGGCGCAGGTACCCCTCTTCGAACACGTGTACCGTCAGGCCGCGTGCCTTGGCGATGGCGACAGCCTGGGCATGGATCGGCCGCGTGTCGCCATAAAGGACGATGTCGGTGATCTTGTGGTCGTCCAGCAAGCGGGCGCAGGTGTCGGGCCAGAGATCATGGCCGTCCTGAAAAGCGATGTAGTCGGGACCGGGCCAGAACACCCGGTCGCCCAGATTGAAGCCGACACGCCAGACTTTCGCCCCGGCCTTGCGCAGCAACTGACCCAGGCGATGAAACCAGGGGCCGTGCGGGCCTTGCAGGAACAGAAAGCGGCGGTCGGATGTCACCGGGGGGCCTTGAGTTGTATGGCGGTCAGTATGGACTGCATTCCTTGAGAAAACAGCAAGAGGCCCTTGTTGCAAGGGGTCTTCATCGCAAAGCGGCGGGGTTGCACCTCTGGGCGACTGGGCTAAGGTCGGCGGCAACCAAGGGGGCGTGCATGTTCACGGGAATTGTCACTGATGTGGGTCGGATCGTCGAGACGAAGGTCACTGGCGACCTGCGGGCGCGAATCGCGACAGGCTATGACGTGCAGGGCATCGATATCGGCGCCAGCATCGCCTGCGACGGGGTCTGTCTGACGGTGGTTGCCCTGGGACCCGAGGGCTCGTTCGATGTCGAGATCAGCGCGGAGACGGTGTCGAAGACCAACCTTGGTGGCTGGGTGCCGGGCAAGCGCGTGAACCTGGAACGTGCGCTGAAGGTGGGCGACGAGCTGGGGGGCCACATCGTATCCGGCCATGTCGACGGGCTGGCCGAGGTGGTGGCGGTGCGGCCCGAGGGCGGGTCGGTCCGCGTAACCTTCCGCGCGCCGGAAGCATTGGCGAAGTTCATTGCACCCAAGGGGTCGGTGGCGCTGAACGGGACGTCGCTGACGGTGAATGAGGTTTCGGGGCCGGAGTTCGGGGTGAACCTGATCCCGCATACCCAGGAGGTGACGACCTGGGGCGAGGTTGCCGTAGGGGATTTCGTCAATCTGGAAGTGGATACGATGGCCCGCTATGTGGCACGGCTCCGCGAGTATGATTGAGCGCGC
>JALOTD010000032.1 GCA_025458105.1 Tabrizicola sp.
GCTGTTCGTCATCGGGATCTTCGGGATCTTCCTGAACCGGAAGAACGTGATCGTCATCCTGATGTCGATCGAACTGATGCTTCTGGCGGTCAACATCAATCTTGTCGCCTTCTCCAGCTTCTCGGGCGATCTGGTGGGGCAGGTCTTCACAATGTTCGTCCTGACCGTCGCGGCAGCTGAGGCCGCGATTGGCCTTGCCATCCTGGTCGTGTTCTTTAGGAACCGCGGCACGATCGAGGTGGAAGACGTGAACGTGATGAAAGGCTGACCAGATGGAAACGATCATCCTCTTCGCCCCTCTGGTCGGGGCCCTCATCTGCGGCTTCGGCTGGCGTCTCATCGGCGAGAAGGCCGGGCAGGTCATTGCTACCGCGCTGATCTTCCTGGCCGCCGCGCTGTCGTGGTGGATCTTCCTGACCTTCGACGGCGAGACGCAGCGGATCGTCCTGATGCGCTGGATCGAGTCCGGCACGATGGGGTCGGAATGGGCGATCCGGCTGGACCGGCTGACCGCGATCATGCTGGTCGTGGTGAACTCGGTGTCCGCCTTGGTGCACCTCTACAGCTTCGGATACATGGCACATGACGACAATTGGCACGAGGGCGAGCACTACAAGGCCCGTTTCTTCGCCTACCTGTCGTTCTTCACCTTCTCGATGCTGATGCTGGTGACGTCCGACAACCTGGTCCAGATGTTCTTCGGTTGGGAAGGCGTGGGCGTCGCGTCCTATCTGCTGATCGGGTTCTACTACCGCAAGCCGTCGGCCAATGCGGCCGCGATCAAGGCCTTTGTGGTCAACCGCGTCGGTGACTTCGGCTTTGCACTGGGGATCTTTGCGCTGTTCTACCTGACGGATTCCATCCGCTTCGACGACGTCTTCGCTGCCGCCCCCGCGCTGGCCGAGACGAACCTGACCTTCCTCTGGGGCGAGTGGAACGCGGCGAACCTGATCGGGGTGCTTCTCTTCATCGGCGCGATGGGGAAATCGGCACAGCTGATCCTGCACACCTGGCTGCCCGACGCGATGGAGGGCCCGACGCCAGTGTCGGCCCTGATCCACGCGGCGACCATGGTGACGGCGGGTGTGTTCCTCGTCTGCCGGATGTCGCCGATCTATGAATATGCGCCGGACGCGACGGCCTTCATCACTGTCCTTGGGGCGACGACCGCTTTCTTTGCAGCCACGGTCGGTCTGGTGCAGAACGACATCAAGCGGGTGATTGCCTATTCCACCTGCTCGCAGCTGGGCTACATGTTCGTGGCGGCGGGTCTTGGGGCCTATCCGGTCGCAATGTTCCACCTGTTTACGCATGCCTTCTTCAAGGCCATGCTGTTCCTGGGCGCGGGCTCGGTCATCCATGCCACGCACCATGAGCAGGACATGCGCAATTACGGGGGCCTCAGGAAGAAGATCCCGCTGACCTTCTGGGCGATGCTGATCGGGACGCTGGCCATCACCGGCGTTGGCGTGCCCCTGACCTACTACGGTTTCGCGGGCTTCCTGTCGAAGGACGCGGTGATCGAGGTTGCCTGGGTCGGATCAAGCTATGCCTTCTGGCTTCTGGTCGTGGCTGCCTGCATGACCAGCTTCTACAGCTGGCGCCTGATGTTCCTGACCTTCTTCGGGGAAAGCCGGGCGCATGGCGCTGCCCATGGGCATGACGACCACAATGGCGCGGTGCATGACGTGCACGGCCATGACGACCACGGTCACCACCACGAGCCGCATGAAAGCCCGGCTGTCATGCTGATCCCGCTTGGGGTGCTGGCGCTGGGCGCGATCTTCTCGGGCATGGTCTGGTACAAGGTCTTCTTCGGCGACGAAACCGCCGTCCGTGCCTGGTTCGGCATGGAACAGGTGGCGCATGGTGACGCAGGTCACGGTGAGGTCGCTGCCACCAACACCGAAGGCGAGACAGTGGTTGCCGAGGCCGCCCCGGCCGAAGATCACGCCGCGACCGAGGCCACTCCGGTCGAGGCACACGGGACCGATGGCCACTCAGCCGGGGTCACCCCGAAAGGTGCCTTGGTGATGCTGCCCTTTACGCCCGATGAACAGGCGGTGGTCGACACCCGTCTGGACCAGGCGAAGATGGAAAAGGCCGAACATGCGCCGACCACGATCATCAACGCGGCGCATCTGGTGCCGTCATGGGTCAAGGTATCGCCCTTCATAGCCATGCTGATCGGCCTTGCGCTGGCCTGGCTCTTCTACATCCGCGACCCGAGCCTGCCGCGCCGCCTGGCTGCGCAGCAGCGCCCGCTGTACCTGTTCCTCTTGAACAAGTGGTACTTCGACGAGCTTTATGACTGGATCTTCGTCCGCCCGGCCAAGTGGCTGGGGGCCTTCCTGTGGAAGCGGGGCGACGGCAACGTCATCGACGGGTCACTCAACGGGGTGGCAATGGGGATCATCCCGATGCTGACCCGCCTCGCAGGCCGCGCGCAGTCCGGCTACCTGTTCCACTACGCCTTCGCGATGGTGCTGGGGATCGTTGCCCTCGTCACCTGGATGACGCTCTTCGGCGGCGCGAAGTAAGGGCCCGGATCAATGGAAAACCAACTCCTCTCGATCATCACCTTCCTGCCGCTCGTCGCGGCCTTGATCCTCGCGCTTTTCATGCGCGGCGACGACGCGGCGGCCCGGCAGGGGGCGAAGTGGCTTGCGCTCTTCACCACCTCGGCGACCTTCGTCATCTCGCTGTTCATCCTGTTCCGCTTCGATCCGTCGAACACCGGCTTCCAGTTCGTCGAGGAACGGGAATGGATCCTGGGCCTGACCTACAAGATGGGCGTCGACGGAATCTCGATCCTGTTCGTCATGCTGACGACCTTCCTGATGCCGATCACCATCTGGTCGTGCTGGGGGGTAGAGCATCGCGTCAAGGAATACATGATCGCCTTCCTGGTGCTGGAAACGCTGATGCTGGGCGTCTTCTGCGCGCTCGACCTCGTGCTCTTCTACCTTTTCTTCGAGGCGGGCCTGATCCCGATGTTCCTGATCATCGGCATCTGGGGCGGCAAGGACCGCATCTATGCGGCGTTCAAGTTCTTCCTCTACACCTTCCTCGGCTCGGTCCTGATGCTGGTCGCGATGATGACGTTCAGCCTGCTCGGCTTCCGGGTCGTGGGCGGGTTGCAGACGATGCTGTTCCTGGCCTTCTTCGCCAGCTTCGCCGTGAAGATGCCGATGTGGCCGGTCCACACCTGGCTGCCCGACGCGCACGTGCAGGCGCCCACGGCGGGCTCGGTGGTGCTGGCCGCGATCCTGCTGAAGATGGGCGGCTACGGCTTCCTGCGCTTCTCGCTCCCGATGTTCCCGGTGGGCTCGGACGTGATGGCGCCGCTGGTCCTGTGGATGTCGGCCATCGCCATCGTCTACACTTCGCTGGTGGCCCTCGCCCAGACCGACATGAAGAAGTTGATCGCCTATTCCTCGGTCGCGCACATGGGCTATGTGACGATGGGCATCTTCGCGGTGAACCAGCAGGGGATCGACGGCGCGATCTTCCAGATGCTGTCGCACGGCTTCATCTCGGGCGCGCTGTTCCTTTGTGTCGGCGTGATCTACGACCGGATGCATACGCGTGAGATCGATGCGTACGGCGGATTGGTGAACCGGATGCCCGCCTATGCGCTGGTCTTCATGTTCTTCACCATGGCGAACGTCGGGCTTCCGGGGACCTCCGGCTTCGTCGGTGAATTCCTGACGCTGATGGGCATCTTCCAGGTCAACACCTGGGTCGCCGCGGTGGCCACCACCGGCGTGATCCTGTCGGCCGCCTATGCGCTGTGGCTCTACCGCCGCGTCGTCTTTGGCGATCTGATAAAAGAGGCGCTGAAGTCGATCACCGACATGGACCGGCGCGAGAAGGCGATCTTCGCCCCTCTGATCGCGATGACCCTGATCCTTGGCGTCTACCCGAGCCTGGTGACCGACATCATCGGCCCCTCGGTTTCGGCGCTTGTGACCGACTACCAGGCCGCGCTTCCCGCTGACGACGCGGCGCTGGCCCTGAACGAAGGACATTCGGAATGACCTCCGCCGATTTCCAGACGCTCCTGCCCGAGATCGTTCTGTCGGGCTATGCCATGGCCGCGCTGATGGTGGCGGTCTACACGACCAAGGACAAGCTGGCCGCGACGCTCGTCTGGGCGACGGCGGGCCTCTTCGTGGCGCTGGCCTTGTACATCGGCGGCACGGGTGAGGGGGAGCGGACCGTCTTCAACGGCCTTTTCACCGACGACCCCTTCGCGCGGTTCGCCAAGGTCACGATCCTGCTGTCGGCAGCTGCGGTGCTGGTGATGAGCCAGGACTACATGACCCGCCGCGACCTGTTGCGGTTCGAATACCCGCTCCTCGTCACACTGTCGGTGGTGGGGATGATGGTCATGGTCTCCTCTGCCGACCTCATCACTCTTTACATGGGCCTCGAACTGCAATCGCTGGCGCTTTACGTCATCGCCTCGATCCGTCGGGACAGTGCCAAGTCCTCGGAAGCGGGCCTGAAGTACTTCGTCCTCGGCGCTCTGTCCTCGGGCCTCCTCCTTTATGGGGCCTCGCTGGTCTACGGCTATGCTGGCACCACCCAGTTCGCGGGGATCCTCTCGACCGTTCAAGATGGCGTGCCGCTGGGGCTGCTGTTCGGCTTGGTGTTCATGCTGGCGGGCCTGGCCTTCAAGGTCTCCGCCGCGCCGTTCCACATGTGGACGCCCGACGTCTACGAAGGCTCGCCCACGCCGGTGACCGCCTTTTTCGCCACCGCCCCCAAGGTCGCCGCGATGGCGCTGATTGCGCGCCTGGTGCAGGACGCCTTCGGCGGCATCCCGGGCCAGTGGGGCCAGGTGCTGGCGGCGCTGGCGGTGGCTTCGATGTTCCTCGGTGCCGTGGCGGCCATCGGCCAGCGCGACATCAAGCGGCTGATGGCCTATTCCTCGATCGCCCACATGGGCTATGCGCTGATCGGCCTCTGCGTTGGCACTGCCTATGGCGTGCAGGCAACGATGATCTACATGGCGATCTACGTCACGATGAACGTCGGCACCTTCGCCTTCATCCTGTCGATGGAACGCGACGGCCGCCCGGTGTCGGACATCGCGGGCCTGAACCAGTTCGCGAAGAAGGAACCGCTGAAGGCGCTGGCCATGCTGGTCCTTCTTTTCAGCCTCGCAGGCGTCCCGCCGATGGTTGGCTTCTTCGGGAAGTTCTACGTGCTGAAGGCCGCCGTCGATGCGGGCTGGGTGTGGCTGGCCGTGGCCGGGGCCGTCGCCTCGGTGATCGGTGCCTTCTACTACCTGCGCATCGTCTATTTCATGTATTTCGGCGCGGAACAGGAGCCTGTCGACAGCCGCATGGCCCCGGTGCAATGGGGCATGCTCGTCGCTGTAGCGGCGATCATGCTGCTGGGGATCGTGAACCTGTTCGGGATCGAGGCCCCTGCGGCAGTGGCCGCCGAAGCGCTTGTCCGGTAAAGGCGGGGCAGGGCGCATCACCCTGCCCGAGATCGACTCGACCAACGCCGAGGGCTTCCGGCGGGCCGCCACCCTGGCCAGCCCCACCTGGATCCTCGCCGGGGTCCAGACCGCGGGCCGGGGCCGCCGCGCGCGCCCCTGGTCCAGCCCCGAGGGCAATTTCCACGGCACGCTGGTCCTGAAGCCGCAGGAGCCGGCCGAGACGGTGGCGCTGAGATCCTTCGCCGCCGCCCTCGCGCTACGGGATGCCTTCGTCCAGCTGACCAACCTCCCGCAAAGTTTCGCGTTGAAATGGCCGAACGATGTCCTTTGCAACGGCAGCAAGATCGCGGGCATCTTGTTGGAGAGCCAGGGCCTGAACACCCGCGACGCCACCCTCTGCATCGGCATCGGCGTCAACCTGATCGCAGCCCCCGACGCGTCCCAAGTCGAACCGGGGGCTGTCCCTCCCGTCTCGCTCCTGCAGGAAACCGGCCTGCGCATTGCACCCGAAGCATTCCTCGACGCCCTCGCCCCAGCCTATGAGAAATGGGAAGAGACGTTCTACACTCACGGCTTCGCCCCGCTCCGCGCCGCCTGGCTCAGCCACGCCGCCCGCCTCGGCCAGCCCATCCGCGCCCGCACCGGGACCGACACGCGCGAGGGCACCTTCGAGACCATCGACGCCCAGGGCAATCTGATCCTGCGCATGGCCCACGGCCCGGTTGCCATTCCGGCGGCCGAGGTGTTCTTCTGACCGGAACGGAGGGCTGACCATGCTTCTCGCCATCGACTGCGGCAATACCAACACCGTCTTCTCGATCTGGGACGGGGAATACTTCGTCTGGTTGTCCAGCCTGATGACGCTCACAAAGACCGAAGCGACGGTGACCGAGGCGATCATCTCCTCCACCGTTCCCCGCGTCGTCTTCAACCTCCGCGTCCTTTGCGACCGGTACTTCGGCTGCCGACCGCTGGTGGTGGGCAAGCCCGACTGCAAGTTGCCCGTCGCGCCCCGGGTCGACCAGGGCACCACCGTCGGCCCCGACCGCCTGGTCAACACCGTCGCCGGCCACAACCGCCACGGCGGCGACCTGATCGTCGTCGACTTCGGCACGGCCACCACTTTCGATGTCGTCGACACCGACGGCGCCTATATCGGCGGGGTCATAGCGCCCGGCGTGAACCTGTCGCTGGAAGCGCTCCACATGGCCGCCGCCGCCCTGCCGCATGTGGATGTAGCAAGACCTTTGAAAGCAATCGGTACGAATACGGTGGCCTGCATGCAGTCTGGCGTGTATTGGGGCTATGTCGGCCTTGTCGAAGGTATCGTCCGTGAAGTGCGGCGCGAACGCGACCGGCCGATGAAAGTGATTGCGACGGGGGGACTTGCGTCCCTTTTCGCGCAGGGAACCGCGCTATTTGACAGTGTCGAGGACGATCTGACCATGCACGGCCTCGTCCTGATCCACGCCTACAACAAGGATGCCTCATGACCGCGAACCGGCTGATCTATCTTCCCCTGGGTGGTGCCGGGGAGATCGGCATGAACTCTTACGTCTACGGCTATGGGCCGGCGGGCAAGGAACGGCTGATCCTGGTTGACCTGGGGGTTGCCTTCCCGGACATGGACACCTCGCCCGGGGTGGACCTGATCCTTCCCGATGTCAGCTGGCTTGCCGACAAGCTGGACCGACTGGAGGCGATCTTCATCACCCATGCGCATGAGGACCACATCGGTGCCCTGCCGCATCTGTGGCCGCAGTTGCAGAAGAAGGTCTATTGCCGCCGTTTCACAGCGACCATCGGCAAGTTGAAGTTCGACGAGGCAGGTCTGCCCCTGGACCAGATCGTGACGGTCGAGCCGCGCCCCGGCATGGTCGAGGTCGGACCGTTCAAGGTGCAGTTCGTGCCGGTATCGCATTCCATCCCCGAAAGTTCGGCCCTGGTGATCGACACGCCCGCAGGCCGCATCTTCCATTCTGCCGACTTCAAGATCGACCACAACCCGGTTGTGGGGGAGGCCTGGGACGACGCCCGATTTGCCGAGATCGTGGAAGAGCGCCCAGTCAAGGCAATGACCTGCGATTCCACGAACGTGTTTTCCACGCATGAGGGGCGGTCGGAATCTACCTTGGCCGAGCCGTTGACCCAGCTGATCCGCAGCCAGTCCGGTATGGTCGTTGCCACGACCTTCGGCTCGAACGTGGCGCGGTTGAAGACACTGGCCGAGGCGGCGCGGGCTGCCGACCGCACGATTTGTGTCCTGGGCCGGTCGATGAAGCGAATGCTGTCGGCGGCGGAGGAGGCGGGAGTGCTGTCTGGTTTCCCGAAGACCGTAACGCCGGAAGAGGCGCTTGAGGTGCCGCGGCGAAACCTGATGCTTCTGGTCACCGGGTCACAGGGCGAACGACGCGCCGCCAGCGCGCAGCTGTCCCGTGGCAAGTACCTTGGACTCGAGATGAAGGAAGGGGACACGTTCCTGTTCTCTTCGAAGACCATCCCTGGCAACGAACGTGATGTGCTGCGGGTCTGGAATGCGTTTTCTGAAAAGGGCGTGCAGGTCATCGACGACCAGGGCGGCAAGTACCACGTCTCTGGTCATGCAAACCGCCCGGACCTTGAACACGTTCACCGGCTGATCCTGCCGGACATGCTGATCCCGATGCACGGCGAGCATCGTCATCTGACGGAACATGCCCGCATCGCGACCGAATCCGGCATTGCGGCAGCCGTGGCCACAAACGGAACGATGCTGGACCTCTCGGGCGATGTGCCGGAGGTCGCGGAATACGTGGAAACCGGGCGGACATACCTGGACGGCACGGCGCTGATCGGCGCTCTGGATGGAGTCGTACGCGACCGCATCCGCATGGCGCTGAACGGGCATGTGCTGGTGACGGTGATCCTGGACGAGACCGATCAGCCGATGGGCGAGCCCTGGGTGGAAGTGATGGGACTGCCCGCCACGGGACGGGGCGACCGCCCTCTGGTTGAAACGATGGAAACCGATCTGGCCGATTTCACCGACCGCGCCGGTCGTAAGCTTTTGCGGGACGATGAGAAGCTGGAAGAGGAAATCCGCAAGCTGGTGCGCCAGGTCGCGATGGAAGAGATTGGCAAGAAACCCGAGGTTACCGTGGTCATCAGCCGTCTGGTCGCTGAATAGACTTGCCTGAAGAATGAGAAGCCCCGCGTGTTGCGGGGCTTCTTTCGGATGTCGATCAGCCGTCGGTTCCGGTGACTGCTTCTTCTGCCTCTTCGACGGGCGCGGCCTTTACGGCAAAGCTGCGCAGGATGAAGTCCGGCACATGGTCGCCCATGCCGACAACGGCGGGCCCAAGGTCGCGGCGATAGTCGCGTCGCTCGCCCCGGTCATCCCGGCGTTCGCGCCGGTCTTCCCGACGCTCGCCACGATCGTCGCGGCGTTCATCGCGGCGTTCGTCCCGACGGGGTTCGCGCCGGTCCTCGCGTTCGGGTTCGTCCTGAACCGGTTTTGGCGCTGCAACCAGCGGCTCCATCGCGGCCATGGCGTCATGCGGCTTGACCGGACGGTCGCGGTTACGGCTGCGGCCATTGTCGCGGCCTTTGCTGCGGTCGTCACGCGGACTTTCCGGCTTGCCTTCGCGGGTGTCGGGTTCAAACCCTTCGGGCAGGGCACCGCGCGGAATTTCCGCCTTGATCAGGCTTTCGATGGCCTTGAGATACTTTTCGTCGGATGGAACCGAAATGGTGAAGGCCTTGCCCAGACGCCCTGCACGACCGGTGCGGCCGATGCGGTGAACGTAGTCTTCCGGGTGGGAGGGCACGTCGAAGTTGAAGACGTGGCTGACGGCCGGAATGTCCAGACCCCGTGCAGCCACGTCCGAGGCGACCAGCAAGTGCAGGGTGCCGTCGCGGAAGGCGTCGAGGGTCTTCATCCGGTCTGACTGGGCAAGATCGCCATGAATCGGGGCCGCATTGAAGCCGTGCGATTTCAGAGACTTGGCCACAACATCCACATCCATCTTGCGGTTGCAGAAAATGATGGCGTTGGTGCAGGCCTCACCCTCGGCGCGGATCAGAGCCCGCAGACAAGCGCGCTTGTCGCCGAAACTGCGGTCTTTTCGTGCCGGTTTCACCTCGATCAGGCTTTGGGTGATCGTCGTCGAGGTTGTGGCCTGCCGCGCCACCTCGATCTTGGCCGGGTTGGTCAGGAAGGTGTTGGTGATCCGCTCGATTTCCGGCGCCATGGTGGCGCTGTAGAACATCGTCTGCCGGGTGAAGGGGGTCAGTTGGAAGATGCGTTCGATATCCGGAATGAAGCCCATGTCCAGCATGCGGTCGGCCTCGTCGACCACCATGATCTGCACGCCGGTCAGCAGCAGTTTGCCCCGCTCAAAATGGTCCAACAGGCGGCCCGGTGTGGCGATCAGCACGTCGACGCCGCGGTCGATCAGCTTGTCCTGTTCGCCAAAGGCCACGCCGCCGATCAGCAGCGCCTTGGTCAGCTTGGTGTGCTTGGCGTAGATGTCGAAGTTCTCCGCCACCTGTGCAGCAAGTTCCCGTGTGGGGGCCAGCACCAGGCTGCGCGGCATCCGGGCGCGGGCACGGCCCTGACCCAGAAGCGTGATCATCGGCAAGGTAAAGCTGGCGGTCTTGCCGGTGCCGGTCTGGGCGATGCCCAGCACGTCGCGGCCCTTCAGTGCCTCGGGGATGGCTTGCGCCTGGATCGGAGTCGGGGTTTCGTAGCCGGCTTCGCTGACGGCTTGCAGCACGCGCGGATCGAGCGCGAGGTCGGAAAATTTGGTCATTAGCGTCCTATGGATGCGGTATCGGACCGCATGAATGATGGGACGCATGTTCCCGGGCGCCCCGGCGTCTCGGCCCGTTTTGGCCGCCGGTCGCGCATAGCGTAAAATCAGTGCAGGGTCAAGGCAGGCCCTAATGGATGGACAGCCGGCAGCTGGCGGTGCAAGGTGGCGTTATTGCACAAGGCCATTTTCAATGACGTTTTCAAAGGTGAACAATGCATTGCCGTCTTTTCGTTTTTGGGGCCGTCGTGGCTCTGGCACAGAGTGTTCAGGCACAGGTCATCTGCGAGGTCAAAGGCTGCCCCACGCAGTTTGATCTGACCTCAATCTCGGAAAATCGCAGCTATGCGGTTCTGATCGCCGCCCCGGATGTCGGGTGCCGTCGGGTGCGTTTCCGGGTTGAAGCCGGGGATACGGAATTCCTGGGCCATACGCCTCCGCTTGGGCCTGGTGACCTCGCTGTCGTTCGCGTGGGGCGCGGGTTTGCGGCGGGAGAGCATATCCTGACCATTGCGTCGGAAGGCTGCGACACGCGTCCCGCGGCAACCCGGCGTGTGACCTTGGCCAAACTTTCGCCCGATCACGGCTGGCGGGCGTCGAACTAGACCATCATCTCTTTTGTGGCGGTCAGGCGGACGGCTGGATAATCGCGTACAACGCGGTCGATGTCCCACTGCAGGCGGGTCAGGAAAACGAGGTCCCCGTCGCTGTCATGTGCGATGTGCCCCTTGTTGACGTTCACAAGCTTCTCGATTTCAGCCTTGTCGCCGGAAATCCAGCGGGCGCTTTGGAAATTGGATGGCTCGAAACGTACGGGCAGCGAGTATTCCTGTTCGATGCGGGAAGCCAGCACGTCGAATTGCAGCGCCCCCACGACGCCGACGATGTAGCCCGAGCCGATCATCGGCTTGAAGACCTTGGCGGCTCCTTCCTCGGCGAACTGGGTCAGGGCTTTTTCCAGATGCTTGGCCTTCATCGGGTCCAGCGCCCGAATGGTCTGCAGAAGTTCAGGCGCAAAGCTGGGGATGCCGGTGAAGCGCAGCGTTTCCCCTTCGGTCAGCGCGTCGCCGATGCGCAGCTGGCCGTGGTTCGGGATGCCGATGATGTCGCCGGCCCAGGCTTCCTCGGCGAGTTCCCGGTCGGCGGCGAGGAACAGGACCGGGTTGGTGATCGACATCGGTTTCTTCGACCGCACGTGATGCAGCTTCATGCCGCGTTCGAAGTGGCCACTGGCGAGGCGGACAAAGGCCACCCGGTCGCGGTGTTTCGGATCCATGTTTGCCTGGACCTTGAAGACAAAACCCGTGACCGGCGTTTCTCCGGGCTCGATCTGGCGTTCGGCCGCCTTCTGCGGCTCGGGCTCCGGCCCGTATTCGCCGATGCCGTCCATCAGCTCCTTAACGCCGAAGGAGTTGATCGCCGAGCCGAACCAGATTGGCGTCATCGAGCCGTTGAGGAAGGCGGTGCGGTCGAAGGCGGGCAGCAGTTCCCGCGCCATCTCCAGCTCCTCATGGAACTTGGCCAAAAGCTCCGCCGGGATGTGTTCGGCCAGCTTGGGGTCGTCGACGCCGTCGATCTTGATCGACTCTGCCACCTTGTTGCGGTCGGCGCGGTCCATGATCTCTAGCCGGTCGTGCAAGAGGTCATAGGCCCCGATGAAATCGCGCCCCATGCCGATGGGCCAGGACGCGGGCGTCACGTCGATCGCCAGGTTTTCCTGGATCTCGTCGATAATGGTGAAGGTGTCGCGGCTTTCGCGGTCCATCTTGTTGCAGAAGGTCAGGATCGGCAGGTCGCGCAACCGGCAGACCTCGAAAAGCTTGCGGGTCTGAGACTCCACCCCCTTGGCGCCGTCGATCACCATGATCGCGGCGTCAACGGCGGTGAGGGTCCGGTAGGTGTCCTCGGAAAAGTCGCTGTGGCCGGGGGTGTCGACCAGATTGAAGCGGTAGCTGCGGTAATCAAACGACATCGCGGAGGCCGAGACGGAAATCCCCCGCTCCTGCTCCAGCTTCATGAAGTCTGACCGCGTGCGCCGCGCATCGCCTTTGGCGCGGACCTGACCCGCCATCTGGATCGCGCCGCCGAACAGCAGGAACTTTTCGGTCAGTGTGGTTTTCCCGGCGTCGGGATGCGAGATGATCGCAAAGGTCCGGCGTCGGGCAATTTCGGGGGGCAGGGCGGCACGATTTGTCATGGGCACCCTATAGGCTGGGCTGCGTTCCGCCGCAACAGAACTGCGGGCTTGCGCGACTCGGCGGCGGCCCCCATGATGAGAACATTAATAGAACATTAGGAGGATGAGATGACTCTGAACGAGATTGCGAATGAATTGGTGGCCGGGTGCCGTGAGAACCGGACGCGGGAGAATCTGGACAAGCTGTACAGCGCTGATGCCGTCTCGGTCGAACCGATGGACATGGGCGGCGGGCGCGAGACAGTGGGTCTGACCGCGATCCATGGCAAGCATGACTGGTGGGAGTCGAATTTCGACGTGCCTTCCCTGATGGTGGAAGGCCCGTTCCTGCATGGCGACGACCGCTTTGCCGTGATCTTCGACATGGAGACCGTGAACAAGGCCAGTGGCGAACGCCGCAAGGACCGCGAAGTCGGGATTTATCACGTCGCGGGCGGCAAGATCGTACGGGAAGAGTTCTTCTACGGCTGATCCCCGGGGTCCTTGCCCTTGCCTGCCTGCCTGCTAGGCTGCCTCAACGGCAGGAGGGCTTTGGGATGGATCTGGGGATTGCGGGAAAACGGGCACTGGTCTGCGCCTCGTCCAAAGGGCTTGGGCGCGGCTGCGCCGAGGCCTTGGCCGAAGCCGGCGTCGATCTGGTGATGAATGCGCGGGGGCTTCAGGCGCTGGAGGCCACGGCGGCCGACATCCGCGCGCGCCATCAGGTGAACGTGGTTACTGTGGCCGCCGACATCACGACCGAGGCAGGGCGGGCCGCGGTGCTGGCGCATGGCCCATTCGACATCCTGGTGACCAATGCCGGTGGCCCGCCGCCGGGCATGTGGTCTGACTGGGGCCGCGAGGATTTCATCAAGGCGCTGGACGCCAACATGCTGACCCCCATCGCACTGATGCAGGCGGTCCTGCCGGGGATGATGGCCAAGGGCTGGGGCCGGGTAGTCAACATCACCAGCGTCTCGGTCAAGTCGCCCGTGGCGGTCCTGGGGCTGTCGAACTCGGCCCGTGCGGGGCTGACCGGGTTCGTTGCGGGGACCTCCCGGCAGGTTGCCGGAAAAGGTGTCACGATCAATAACTTGCTGCCCGGGATCCATGCGACCGACCGCGCGATTGCGCTGGACACAGCGGTTGTGAAGGCCAAGGGGATCAGCATGGACGATGCCATTGCCGAGCGTGCGGCGACGATTCCAGCCGGGCGTTATGGCACTGCAGCCGAGTTCGGAGCCGCCTGCGCGTTCCTGTGTTCGCAGCATGCAGGATTCATCGTGGGACAGAACATCCTGCTGGATGGCGGAGCTACCAACGCGACGATGTAACGGGCTGCGGCTTGGGTTTGGCGGTGCCGGGATCGAACAGCCCAAGCAAAAGCAGAAGCGCAGCCCCGCCGATCCAGACCCAGCCACCGGTTCCCAGCACGGCAGAGGCCTCGGCGATCAGCAGGTTCGCCTGCTCCGTCGTCATTTCCATTTCGGCAAAGCCGAGCCGCTCGCGGTCGCGCCAGACCATGAGGCCGGCATAGCCGACAGCGCATAGGCCGGTGAGGATGGCAATCCACCCTTTTTCACGACCAATCAGCGCCAGAAAGAAGAAAAAGGCCGCGAGGAAGAAGCTGGCCAGGAAGAGGTGCGTTTCCGTCGACTGCGCCCGAAGGTAGGCCTCGATCTCGGCGCGGTCGAAGGGTGGCAAGACATCCCAAGGCACGATGTTGTTGCCGATGGGTGTGATGACCCAGGGCAGGAACAGGCTGCCCAGCATGGCCAGTGAGCAGAGGAGGGCGATTTGTCGGGACAGCATGGATTTAGGCCTTCTCGTCCGGTTTCTTGCGACTCACGCGGGAGTTGACGCCCGCACTATGTGCAAATCGTGGACAGTTTGCGCCTTTTTTGGGTTCTGAGCCCAAACCGGCTACTTGTGACACGGGGGGCGGCTGCTTGTGGCGGGCCAGAGCGGCTGCTATGGAATACCTGACGAAATCACTTGCACGGCATGCCCGAAACGCTTTCCCCCAGGCTTGAGGTCCAGCAGCTGTCCCGGTCCTTTGGTGGCCGGGCGGTCGTGGACAGCGTTTCGTTGTCCGTTGCGCCGGGTCAGGTCACCTGTCTCTTGGGACCATCCGGCTGCGGGAAATCGACGACCCTTCGCATGATTGCGGGCGTAGAGCGGGTGGACGCAGGCGAGATCCGGATAGATGGCAGGGTTGTGGCCGGGACCGGTGCGCATGTCCCGCCCGAGGCGCGGTCGGTTGGGCTGATGTTTCAGGACTTCGCGCTGTTTCCGCATCTCACGGTGGCCGAGAATGTGGGCTTCGGGCTGCGCGGCGACCGGACCGAGAAGGCACGAAGGGTAGCGGAACTTCTTGAAAAAGTGGATCTTTCCGGGTTCGGACCGAAGCATCCCCACCAGCTTTCGGGGGGCGAGCAGCAGCGGGTCGCTCTGGCGCGGGCTTTGGGCCCTCGACCGCGCGTGATGCTGATGGACGAGCCGTTCTCGGGGCTTGACAACCGCCTGCGCGACGGCATTCGCGACCGGACACTGGAGCTTCTGAAGGAAGAGGGCACGGCAGTTCTTCTGGTCACGCATGAACCAGACGAGGCGATGCGCATGGCCGATGAGATAGCCCTGATGCGGGCCGGGCGGATTGTCCAGAAAGGCGCACCCTACAACGTCTACAACGCGCCGGTGGACAAGGCGGCAGCGGCGTTCTTCAGCGATATCAACGTGATCCGGGGCGTGTCGAAAGGTGCGTTGACCGAAACACCGTTTGGCGCCTTCCTGACGCCGGGTCACAAGGACGGGGCCGAAGTCGAGATCGTGATCCGCCCGCAGCACCTGCGGATCGATTTTGATCGGGGCGGACGCGGACCGAACCCGACGCCCCAGGACGGGACCCCGGCGCGCGGCACGGTGTTGCGGAGCAGGTATCTTGGACGTGAGAGCCTGGTCGATTTCGCGATGGACTTCGAAGGCGCAAAGCTGACCGCGAGCGTGCCGGGGGTCTTCCTGCCAAAGCCCGGAACGGTCCTGTGGCTGATGATCCGGCGGGATCGCTGCTTTGTGTTCGGGATTTAACGCAACACCCTGGTACGATCCGTTAATTCAGTGAGTTAGAGGGCGTTCTTCACATCTTATTCCCGTCTTCCCCGTGTCTTCCTTCTGTCTCTACGCGCGGGCGGGTCGCGTGGCGTTAACCCTGTTTCGGCGGACCCGCGAATCGTTCAGCCGCCGTTCAGGCGGCGCCAGTCGGCCAGGGTGCGGCCGAGTTCGTCGGGGTAGGTTTCGCCGGTGGGGGCCAAAGTCTCGATCCGGTCGACGCGAAAGCTGCGGAAGTCGCCGCGGGTTTCGCACCAGGCGGCGAGCGTCCAGACCCGGCCCCAGA
The DNA here is from genome assembly GCA_025458105.1 of Tabrizicola sp. Classification (GTDB taxonomy): domain Bacteria; phylum Pseudomonadota; class Alphaproteobacteria; order Rhodobacterales; family Rhodobacteraceae; genus Tabrizicola. The sequence continues at coordinate 15,816 of JALOTD010000032.1, forward strand.
ACTCCAGCACCAAAGGCCGGACGGTCCGGGAGCTGAGGCTGTCTTCGCTGTCGCGGTAGGTCAGCCGCAGGCGTTCCCGCAAGCGGATGGCGCGGCGCAGGCCGGGCAGGTGGCGGGCGGCGGCCATCGCCTCGGCCCCCGGGAAGACCCAGGTTTCCGTCCCCGCTCCGTCCATCGCCCGGGCGGGAAGGACGGCGGCGATCTTGGCGGTCAGGCTGTCCGCCGCGCGGGAGAGCGACGGGTCGGCCCCTCGGGTGACAAGCTGCAGGCCCAGCGTCAGGGCCTGCACCTCGTCAGGTGTGAGCGTGAGCGGCGGCAAGGTGACGGGCTCGCGCAGGATGTAGCCCACGCCGCGCTCGCCCTCCACCGGCAGGCCGGAGGCGATGAGCGTCGCCATGTCGCGCCAGAGCGTGCGGACCGACACCTCTAGCTGGTCGGCCATGTCGCGGGCGGTGTGCAGCCGTCCGTCGCGCAGGATCTGGATCAGTTCGAACAGGCGGTCGGTGCGGCGCATGGGGCAAGGGTGACGCGTCCCGGGGGCGCCGGTCAATCCATCGCGAAAGCGATGGTTTCGTGGCGCATTCTGGCCGAGGGGCCGTCGATCAGCGCCATGAAGGGGTGGAAGGCGGGGTCGGCCATCACCACGGGCGGCGCGGCGTGGGCGGCGGCCATGCTGGCCCAGGTGACGGCGTCGGTCCAGGTGCCGTCCTCGCCCTTCGTCAGGCGGCGCGCGACAAAGCCGGGCTGGCGGCGGACGAGCGCCTCGGTTCCGCGGGCGGCGGTCAGGAAGGCCGCGTCGTCTGCGCCGGGGACGAGGGCGAAGGTGACATATTCGATGACCTGGGGGTCGGGGTGCATGGGTCTCTCCATCGGTTGCGATGAAGCGGGTATGGCAGGGCGCAACTGACAACAGCCTGGCAGTAACGGTGGCGCCGGGGGCAAAAGTTTTCGAAAACTTTTTGCAAAATCCTTTGAAGGATTTTGGTCCCCGCTCTCAGCCGTCGGTGTCGATTCCGGACTGGGGCAAGAGGGTGGCGACCTTGTAGAGGAGGCTCCGCGCGGCCCGGGCCTTGGGGTTGCCCTCTTGCCCCACATGGCGCAGGCCTTCGACAAGGGCCTCCAGCTCTTCGGGTGTCAGCATGGTGGGCGGCAGCATCAGGGGCGAGCGCAGGATGTAGCCGAGGCCGCGCTCCCCTTCGACGGGAAGGCCGGTCGCGGCCAGCATCTCCATGTCGCGCCAGATGGTGCGGGTCGAGACGCCGAGTCGCCCGGCAAGTTCGGCCGCCGTGTGCAGGCGGCCATCGCGCAGGGATTGGACGATGTCGTACAGGCGCGCGTCGCGTTTCAGGTGCTGATCCCGGTTTTGCCGGGCGGGCTGCCCGACTTACTGACAAAATACTGTCAGTTGACTGTGGGAGGCAAGCGCCTTGGCCCTTGGAAGGCGGATTGGTGCGGGCCTAATAGGGGGCAGAGATGGTACAGAGGCCCCGCGGGGGCCGGAAATCGGAGAGTTATCCCATGTTCAACAACATCGGTTTGCCGGGTCTGCTGCTGATCGCGGTGGTCGTGCTGGTCCTGTTCGGCAAGGGCAAGGTTTCTGCGCTGATGGGCGAAGTCGGCAAGGGGATTACGGCGTTCAAGAAGGGCGTGAATGACGGCACGAAGGAAATCGAGGATGCCAAGGTCGAGGCGGCCAAGGACGTGACTCCGGCCGAGAAGGACAAGGTCTGAGCGATCCAGGCCCTGAAGGGAACGCAGCATGGATCTGAGCTGGTCCGAGCTTCTGGTCATCGGGATCGTGGCGCTGATCATCATCGGCCCCAAGGACCTGCCCGGTATGTTCCGCGAGCTGGGGCGGTTCACCGCCAAGCTGCGGTCGATGGGGCGTGAGTTCAGCCGGGCGATGGAAGCGGCGGCAAAGGAATCGGGTGTGCAGGACGTGGCCGACGACCTGCGGAAGGTGGCCAACCCCAAGGCGATGGGGCTGGATGCCGTGAAATCTGCGGCGGACAAGTTCGAGAAGTGGGATCCGCTGAAGCCCGCGGCAAAACCTGCGGCAGCGCCTCTGACCCCGCCGCCGATGCCGCCGGTCGCGACCCCGGCCGCTGCGGCTGGGGCGGTGGCTGCGGCACCGGCCGCGGCTCCTGCGGCGGGTGCGGCGACGGCGGCGCTGGCGGAGGAGGTGGCGGCCAAGCGGGCGGCCTCGGCCGAGAAGGCGGCGCAGCTGCGCGAGGCCAAGGCCGCGCCGGTTGCGGCCCAGAAGGCCGAGCCGGTCGAGGCTGCGGTCAAGCGCGGGGGACGGGTGCGCAAGAAGCCCGACGCGGGTATGGGTGACGAGGAATGAGCGCCAAGGACGATATCGAGGACAGCTCGGCCCCCCTGGTCGAGCATCTGGCAGAACTGCGGAACCGGCTGATCTACGCCGTCTCGGCCTTTCTGGTCGCGATGATCCTGTGCTTTGTCGTGGCCGAGCCGATCTTGGACTTCATGCTGGGCCCGATCGAACGGGCGATGCGCGAGTTGGGCAACCCCAATCCGGTGATGCAGTACACCGCGCCGCAGGAATACTTCTTCGTGTTGGTCCATATCTCGGTCGTGGCCGGGCTGATGGTCAGCTTTCCGGTGATCGCCTACCAGCTATGGCGGTTCGTGGCGCCGGGGCTGTACCGGTCCGAGAAAGCCGCGTTTCTGCCTTTCCTGATCGCGTCCCCCGTCCTGTTCCTGACCGGGGCGGCCTTTGCGCATTATGTGGTCACGCCGATTGCGATGACCTTCTTCCTGGGCTTTGCCGATACCTATTCGGTCGTGACCGCGCTGATCCCGGGTCTTGCGGACGCACCCGTGGGGGAAGTGGTCGAGGCGACAGTGGCCGCGCCGAGCGAGGGGATCGAGATCGTCTTTCAGGGCAAGGTGAACGAGACCTTGGACATCAGTCTGAAGCTGATCCTGGCTTTCGGGCTGTGCTTCCAGCTGCCGGTTCTGCTGACGCTGATGGGCAAGGCGGGGCTGGCGACCTCGGCCGGGCTGGCGAACATGCGGCGCTATGCGATCGTGGTCATCCTGATCGTGGCAGCTCTCGTCACGCCGCCCGATGTGATGAGCCAGCTGATCCTGTTCTTCGCGGTCTACCCCCTGTACGAGGTGTCGATCTTCCTGATCCGCCGGATCGAGAAGCGGCGCGAGGCCGAGCTGCGGGCCGAAGGTCTGTGGGACGACGAGACCGACGGGCCGGCGGAGACCCCGGAGAACAAGGCGTGAGCGACCCGCTTTCGCGGATTGCCGAAGCGCTGGAGCGGCTGGCCCCGGCGCCGATGGCGGCCCCCGATTTCGCGGCCGAGGCCTTTGTCTGGCACACTGCGCCTGACCGGCTGGAGCCGGTGGCACGGGTTTCTCGTGTGGATATCGGTCTTCTGGTCGGCGTGAACCGGTCGCGTGACACGCTTCTGGAGAACACCCGGCACTTCGCGGCCGGCTTGCCTGCGAACAATGCGCTTCTGTGGGGCGCGCGGGGGATGGGGAAATCCTCCCTGGTCAAGGCGGTGCATGCCAAGGTGCGGGCCGAGGGGTTTGATCTGAAGATCGTGGAGTTGAGCCGCGAGGATCTGCCCAGCGTGCAGCGTCTGCTTCAGCATCTGCGCGCCTCGGCGCATCGGTTCTTGCTGTTCTGCGATGACCTGTCCTTCAGCCATGACGACCAGCATTACAAGAGCCTGAAGGCGGTGCTGGACGGCGGCATCGAGGGGCGGCCGGAGAATGTGCTGTTCTATGCGACCTCCAATCGCCGCCATCTGATGCCGCGCGACATGATCGAGAACGAGCGGTCCACCGCCATCAACCCCGGCGAGGCGGTGGAGGAGAAGGTGTCCCTGTCCGACCGCTTTGGCCTGTGGCTGGGCTTCCACCCCTGCGACCAGGACGAATATCTGCAGATGATCCGTGGCTATTGCGCGGCCTATGGCGTCACGGTGCCCGACGAGCGGCTGCATGCCGAGGCGGTTGAGTGGCAGGCGACGCGGGGGGCGCGGTCGGGGCGTGTGGCCTGGCAGTTCTTCTGCGACCTTGCGGCGCGGGAAGGCGTGCGGATCGGTGCCTGACACGGGACTTTCGCTTGAAATCCTGCGCGTCCCGGCCTAGCTGGCAGCGATCATGTGGACCGAAATCCTTGTCATCCTGGCTTTGATCGTTCTGAACGGCGTCCTTGCCATGTCGGAGCTGGCGATCGTCAGCGCCCGCCCGGCCCGCCTGAAACCGCTGGAAGGCAAGAGCCGGGGCGCGCGGATGGCTTTGCGGCTGGGCGAGGATCCGGGGCGGTTCCTGTCCACGGTGCAGATCGGGATCACGGCGGTGGGCATCCTGTCGGGCGCCCTGTCGGGGGCGACCCTGGGCCTGCGGCTGCAGGGCTGGCTGGTGGCGCAAGGGGTGGATGCGGATTGGGCGGCCACTCTGGGCGTGGGCGGCGTGGTCGTGGCGATCACCTATGTCAGCCTGATCATCGGCGAGCTGGTTCCGAAGCAACTGGCGCTGCGCAACGCGGAAGGCGTGGCAATCCGCATGGCGCCTGCGATGATGCTTCTATCGGTGGTGGGCGCGCCCATCGTCTGGCTTCTGGACCGGTCGGGCAAGGCGGTGCTGTGGCTTCTGGGCCAGCGCGGGGTCAGCGAGAACCGGGTGACGGAAGAAGAAGTCCACGTGCTGTTGGCCGAGGCGCATGAGGGCGGAGTGCTGGAGACCGAAGAGCGCGAGATGATCACCGGGGTCATGCGGCTTTCGGACCGGACGGCGCGGGCGCTGATGACGCCCCGGCACGAGGTCGAGATGCTGCCGCTGGAGGCCACAGGCGCCGAAGCCGTCGCGGCGGTCCGCAAGGTGGTCCGGCCGCGGATGCCGGTTGCGGACGCCAATGGCGAAGTGGTGGGGATCGTGCTTCTGGCCGATGCGTTTCAGGCGGTGTCACGGCGCGAGACTCTGGATCTGCGTGCACTTTTGAAGGACGTTCCGGTTGTTTCTGACCGAGCCGAAGCCCTGGACGTTCTGGAGGTCCTGCAGAAGTCGGACCACCACCTTGCACTGGTCTATGACGAATACGGCCATTTCGAAGGGATCATCACCAGCGGCGACGTGTTGGCGGCGATTACTGGAAGCGTGGCGGCGAGCGATGCGGATGAGCCGGCGATGGTCAGTCGCGGTGATGGAAGCTGGCTGGTGGCAGGCTGGATGCCGGTGGATGAGTTCTGCGACCGACTTGACCTGCCGCGCGAAATGGCCGGGGATTATGACACGGTCGCGGGACTGGTCCTGCACCAGTTGGGACGAATTCCCGAACTGGGCGACCGGTTCTCTGCCGAAGACTGCAGTTTTGAAGTGATCGACCTGGATGGCCGCCGGATCGACAAGGTGCTGGTGACCCGACAAAGCTATCAGGGCTAGCCGGAGCCCCACGTTCGACGAAAGTGGGCAATCGCGATCCTTCGTCGGAAAGAAGCGGGTATCAGACCGTTATTGCAGGTAGGTCATCGGATCGAAGCTTTCCTTCGACGTGTTGCGGACCTCGAAATGCAGGAAGGCCGGGTCGCCCGCGGCAACTTTGCCGATTTCCTGTCCGCGGCTGACCTTGTCGCCCTTCTTCACCGACACACCGCTGACGCCCACATAGACGGTCAGAAGGTTGCCCGCATGGCGCAGGATGACGATGCCCTTGCCGTTCGTGTCGGCTGAAATGACCGTGACTGAACCGGCATCGGCGGCCTTGACCGGCGTGCCCGCCGGGGCGGCAATGTCGATGCCCTGGTTCGACTTGCGGTCGTAGCCGCGGATGATCTTGCCTGACACTGGCATGACCATCTTGGCGGCAGAGGCCGCCGTGGCCTGGTCGCCCAGATCGGGCGAGGGCGGGGTGGCCTTCGGTTTGGTGCCAGCGGCTTCGGTGGTTTCGTCGGGTAGCGGTTTCGCAGCCGAGGGCGGCTCTGGCGTCGGACTGCCGGTGCCGGGGGGCGTCGGTTCGGGTTCCGGGTTCGGGGCGGGGCCGGTCGCGATCGGGATGATGAGGGTCTGGCCTTCGCGGACCGCCATGTCGGCCCCGAGCTGGTTCCAGTCCGCCAGCGCCTTGGCCGAGACATTGTAGGTCCGCGCGATGGTGAAGGCGGTCTCGCCCCGCGCGACACGGTGGGTCAACGGCTGGCCCGGGACGGCTTTGGCCGGGGCTGGGCTTGCCGAGGGGCCCACTTCATCCAGCGCGGTGGTGGCGATGGCCGCCACGTCGACCGAGCCGCCGCCGCTGACGGGCAGGGTGGCCGGTTGCGGCGTTGCCGAGACGCGGGCGGGCAGGAGCAGAAGCTCGCCGTCGCGAAGCGGGTCGGTGGCGCGAAGCGCATTGGTGCGGGCCAGCTCTTCGGCGTTGAGACCCAGGCGCCCCGCCATGGAGGCAACCGTGTCACCGCGCCGGGCGGTGGCCAGCTGATAATCGGGGTAGGAGAGGATGCCGTTAGCGTCGGGTGTCGGGGCGGCTGCAGTCGCCTGACGGGCGGCAGCCGATGTGTCGCCACCGCCGGCGCGCAGGTCCCAGTCGAGATTACCGGTGTTCACGCATGCCGAAAGAGCAAGTGCGCTTGCCCCGAGCACCATCGACGTCCGCAGCCCGCCCAAGGAAACCAGCATCACACCTGCCCCACTCTTGCCTTGCCCAGGTGACCCCTGGATCTGGGCCTTGATTCTACTCGGACCCGAGGCCCTCTACCAGAGGTACAAAGCGCACTGGGCGAAGTTCTTCATAATCAAATCCGCGTGCGCTGCGGGTGACCTTGATCAGGCTTTGCACCGCGTCTGATTGGCCCACGGGCAGGACCATTATCCCGCCGGGTTTCAGCTGTTCAAGCAGGGGGCCGGGAGGGTCTTCGGCGGCGGCGGTGACGAGGATGCGGTCGAAGGGGCCCTGGTCTGGCAGGCCGAAGGACCCGTCCGCAGTGATCGTGGTGATGTTCGGGATGTCGAGCTGGCGGAAGAGGTCGGCGGCGTCGCGGGTCAGGCGGCGATAGCGGTCGACGGTGTAGACCCGGCGGGCAAGGTGCGACAGGATCGCGGCCTGGTAGCCGGAGCCGGTGCCGACCTCCAAGACCGTGTCGCGGGGGTTGACGGCAAGGGCCTGGGTCATCAGGCCCACGACCGAGGGCTGGCTGATCGTCTGGCCGCAAGCGATGGGAAGGGGCATGTCCTCGTACGCGCGGTCAGAGAAGGTGCCGCGGACGAACAGGCCACGGTCGACCTTTTCCATCGCGGTGAGGACCCGTGTGTCTGTCACGCCGCGCGAGCGCAGGGCAAAGAGAAAGCGCATCTTGCGTTCGGCAAGCGTGTCGGAGGTGTCATCATCCTCCGGCCCCTGGGTCATGCGAGCCGCGCCTCAAGATCAGAGAGGAGGTCATGCGCAGTCAGGTCGGCGCGCATCGGCGTGATGGAGATGTAGCCGTCGAGGTTCACGGCAGCGTCCGATCCGGGCAGGGTGGGCGTGTGCTGGTGCCCGCCCTTGATCCACAGGAACTTGCGGCCCGAGGGGGACTGGTGCGGTTCCACGCTGAAGGCGGTGTCGCGGCGGAAGCCCTGGGGAGCGACCTTCATGCCAAGGGTTGCCTTGGCCGAGAGCGGCGGGAAGTTCACGTTGTAGAACACGCGGTAGTCGTCTTCGGTCCACAGGCCCTTGTCGAGAAGCGCGCGGACGACGGTGGCGCCGTGGATGCGGGCGGCCTCAAAAGGGTCCGCCAGCCTGGCGTTGTCGGGGCCGAAGAACTGCGAAAGGGCAATGGCCGGGACGCCCTGCAGCGCCGCCTCCATCGCGCCGCCGATCGTGCCGGAGTAAAGCACGTTCTCGGCTGCGTTGTTGCCCCGGTTGACGCCGGACAGCACCAGATCGGGCTTTGCCCCGTCAAGCACGTCGTAGATCGCAGCCAGTACGCAATCGGCAGGGCTGCCCTCGGCGGCAAAGCGTCTTGGCCCGAGTTCGGCGATCATCATCGGGTGGGTATAGCTGATGCAATGCGCAACGCCCGACTGTTCGAAGGCGGGGGCGACGGTCCAGACCTCTCCGTTCGGACCGGCGACAGTCTGGGCGATCTCGGTCAGCACTTCAAGGCCCGGGGCGTTGATGCCATCGTCATTGGTGATCAGGATGCGCATGGGTCCCCCGTGTCCGCCTTCTGATTAGACGACCCGCCCCGGCCCTTCAAGGCGCGACGCCCTAGCCGCAAGGAAAGACTTGCGCGGGGGGGAATTGCACGGTCAGATAACAGGAGTGGGGGGCGCATGGCCACAGACAGACCAGAGGCGATCCGGGTCGAGGACCTGCACAAGAGTTTCGGCACGCATCAGGTGCTGAAGGGCGTGTCGCTGACCGCGAACGAGGGCGATGTGGTGGCGATCATCGGCGGGTCGGGGTCCGGCAAATCGACCATGCTGCGCTGCATCAACTTTCTTGAGACGCCTACGGCGGGACGGATCAGCGTGGCCGGGGAAGCGGTGGCGATGAAGGCGGACGGCTCGCCCGCCGACCGCCGGCAGATCGAGCGTATCCGGCAGTCTTTGGGCATGGTTTTCCAGTCGTTCAACCTGTGGACACACCGGACAGTGCTTGAGAACCTGATCGAGGTACCGGTGCATGTGCTGAAATGCCCCAAGGACGAGGCCGTGGCGCGGGCGCGCAAGCTTCTGGCGCGGGTGGGGCTGGCCGAGAAGGAGGGCGCATACCCTGCCTTCATGTCCGGCGGTCAGCAGCAGCGCGCGGCGATTGCGCGGGCCTTGTGCATGGAGCCCAAAGCGATGCTGTTCGACGAACCGACATCGGCGCTGGACCCGGAGCTGGTGGGCGAGGTCTTGCAGGTGATCCGGGGGCTGGCCGACGAGGGCCGCACGATGATCCTGGTCACGCACGAGATGAAGTTCGCGCGCGAGGTCGCCAGTCACGTGATCTATCTGCACAACGGCCAGATCGAGGAGCAGGGACCGCCTGACCAGCTGTTTGGTGCGCCCAAATCCGAACGGCTGAAACAGTTTCTCAAATCCGTCGCGTGAACAGACGGAAATCAACCCAGCAAGGAGACATCGCCATGAAAATCAAATCCCTCGCCGCCGCGCTGATGCTGATGGCCGCGCCAGTGGCCGCGCAGGAGGTGAAGGTCGGCATCGCTGCCGAGCCCTATCCGCCCTTTGCGAGCCCCGATGCATCCGGCAACTGGGTCGGCTGGGAGGTTGAAATCATCAACGCGGTCTGTGCTGCGGCGGAGATGCAGTGCGTCATCACTCCCGTGGCCTGGGACGGGATCATCCCCTCGCTGACCTCGGGCCAGATCGATGCCATCATGGCCTCGATGTCGATCACCGAAGAGCGGTTGAAGACAATCGATTTCAGCGACAAGTACTACAACACGCCGACCATGATCGCGACCGCAAAGGGCGCCGGGATCGCGCCGACGGCGGAAGGGCTGGCGGGTAAGATCATCGGCGTGCAGGTGGCCACGATCCACGAGGCCTATGTGAACAAGCATTTCGCGGGGACGGCGGCCGAGATCAAGGTCTACCAGACCCAGGACGAGGCGAACCAGGATCTGGCGGCGGGCCGGATCGACGCGACGCAGGCGGACTCCATCGCGCTGGACGCGTTCATCGCCTCGGACGCCGGGGCCGCCTGCTGCGAGATCGCGGGAGCGGTGGCGGATGACCCGGAGGTGCTGGGTCTGGGCGTGGGTGTGGGCCTGCGCAAGGGTGAGGACGAGCTGAAGGCCAAGTTCAACGCAGGCATTGCCAAGATCCGCGAGGACGGGACCTACGACAAGATCACGGCCGGTTACTTCGCCTCGTCGATCTACGGCGAATGATCGCTGGCCCCATGGTGGCACCAGGTTTCCCGGCCCCGTCGCGGGTCGGGACGCCTGTTGAATGGAGCGCCTTGGCAGGCGCAAGCCTTTTGTCTCGCCTCTGGCCTGCGGCCAACCGGCTCGGGCGGCCTCTGGCGGGGATATTTGGGCAAAGATGAAAGGCTGAGGGTGGGATGGCAGGGGCGCTTCTGGCTTCGACCCTGGACCTTCTGGCGCTGAATCCGCCGGGCTGGGGGGCTACGCTTCTGTGGGGCCTGTGGCATTCGGTGCTGATTGCGGGCGGGGCATTTGTGCTTGGCCTGGGGATCGGCATTCTGGGGGCCTATGGCAAGCTATATGGCGGGCCGGTGACGAAGGACCTCTTGGCAATCTATACGACCGTGGTCCGGGCAGTGCCGGAGCTGATCCTGATCCTGATCCTGTATTTCGCGGTCACCGATGTGGTGAACCAGCTGCTGGTCGCCTTGGGCCGCGAGAAGGTGCAGATTTCGGGCGTGGCGGCAGGGATTGCCGTGCTGGGCGTTGTGCAGGGGGCCTATGCGACCGAGGTCTTGCGGGGCGCGATCCTGGCGGTGCCGGCGGGGCAGGTCGAGGCCGCGCGGGCGATGGGGATGTCGCCCCTGATGCTGGCGCGGCGGGTGACCTTGCCCTTGATGCTGGCGCTGGCCTTGCCGGGCCTGGCGAACCTGTGGCTGGTGGCGACGAAGGACACGGCGCTCCTGGCGGTGGTGGGCTTTGCGGAACTGACGCAGGCGACGCGGCAGGCGGCCTCAACCACCAAGGCGTTCTTCACGTTCTATGCGGCGGCAGGGGTGCTGTATCTGGCGGTGTCGATCCTGTCCTCGGTCCTGTTCGCCTGGGCGGAGCGGCGGGCGCGGCGTGGGCAAAGGTCGGTGTCGGGATGATCCGGGCGCTGATGATCCCCCGGCGGTTGGTGATGCTGGGCATTGTCCTGGTGATCGTGGCGCTGATTGCGGTCTATGGCCGCTGGGACTGGCTGGGGGAGCCGAAGTATCAGGCGCTGATCGTCCGGGGGATCGGGAACACGCTGATCCTTTTGGTCCTGACGATGGTGATTGGCATGGCACTGGCGATCCCGCTGGGGCTGGCGCAGGCGGTGGGGCCCTGGTGGCTGGCATACCCTGCGCGGGGGTTCTGCGGGCTGATCCGGGGGACGCCGCTGTTGCTGCAGCTGTTCCTCCTCTACTACGGGATCGGGAGCCTGTTTCCCGGCATTCCCGGCATCCGCGACAGCTGGGCCTGGCCGATCCTGCGCGACGCCTGGTATTACGCGATCCTCGGGCTGTCCCTGTCCGTCGCGGGCTATGAGGGTGAGGTGATGCGGGGCGCGTTCAAGGCGGTGCCGCATGGCCAGCTGGAGGCCGCGCGTGCGATGGGGATGCCGCGTTTCACCATCTTCCGGCGGATCTGGTTGCCTCAGGCGCTGCACCGGGTGCTGCCGACGCTGGGCGGCGAGACGGTGCTGCAGCTGAAGGCGACGCCCCTGGTCGCGATGATCACGGTGGTCGACATCTATGCCGTGGCCAGCCGCGTGCGGTCAGAGACGCTGATCACCTATGAGCCGCTGATGCTGCTGGCCGTGGTCTACATGGCGATCACGGGGGTGATCGTGCTGATCTTCCGCTGGTTCGAGGGCCGGGTGCCGCAGCGGACGGCGTGACGCGTGCTGCGGAAAAGGGACATCCGGTTTTCCGCGCCAAGCACGCGGCTGCCGGTCTAGGGAAAGCTGGTGTAGATCCGCGTGAGGCGCGCGTCCTCGGCCACGGCCTGGGGGGTGACGAGCGGCTCGGACCGGAGGATCGCAAGGCAGCCCTCGGCATCGCTGGCCTGGCCGTCGCTGCAGGCGGGGTGGGATTGCCAGCGTTCAGCGATCAGGGCGCGGGCGGCGTCGCTGTCGAGGTTCAGGTCGGCCAGGGTCTGGACCTGGCCAAGGTCGATCCCCATGCCGTCGCGAAAGGCGATGTGGACCAGCTCGCTACAGTAAAGCGTGTCTTCGGTCTGGTAGAAATACGGGTCGTAGCCCTTGCCGAAATGGCTGCGGGCGGCATCGGTCACGGCCCTGGCCTCGGCCTCGGAAAGGTCTTTCAGGCGGTAGATTGCGACGTCGTTCCCCTCGCCATGAGTGATCCAGTCGTCCAGCGGCGTGGCGCGGGTGGTTTTCACCGCCTCCAGCACGACGGGTGTGCCGCTGGCGTCGAAGTCTATGATGCCGACATGGGTATAGGGGCTTCCCGTCGCCAAAAGGATCGCCAGCGACTGCGCGCCTGGGCGGGCAGAGCGAGGAGGAGGGCGACGGCGATCGGGCGGAGCATGGCGGCCTTTCCGGAGCTTCGCTACAGCCTAAGGCAGGTAACGGCGTCAGGCCAGTCAGGTTTGCCAGTCAGGCGTCCCGTTGCGCGATCCAGTCGTGGTCGGGATCGTTCTGGAAGCGCCACGTGCGCAAGGGCCCGGCCATGACGTTGAGGTAATACATCTCATAGCCATAGGGCGCGCCGCAGGGGTGGTGGCCCTTGGGGACGAGCACGACGTCGTGGGATTTCACGGACATGGTTTCGTCCAGGGACCCGTCTTCGGTATAGACGCGCTGGATGCCGAAGCCCTGGCCGGGGTTCAGGCGGTGGTAGTAGGTTTCCTCCAGATAGGTCATGCGGGGGAAGTCATCCTCGTCATGCCGGTGGCTGGGGTAGCTGGACCAGTGGCCGGCCGGGGTGAAGACTTCGGTCACGAGAAGGCTGTCGGCGACATCCAGGGCCTCCATCGCGATGTTGTTGATGTGGCGGGTGTTTGTACCCTTGCCGCGCGGGGTGAGGGTGATGCCATCGGGGCCCAGGCGTCGGGCGGGGTGGCCGGCCTTACCGGGGGCCGCGCAGACGGCAAGCGTGCAGGGCGTGGTCGCTACCGCCCGCCAGTCGCTGCCGTTCGGGACGTAAAGGCAATGCGGCGGGGTCTTTTCGAAGACATCCATCCGGTCGCCCATTTCGCCCCAGTCCTGGCCTGCGGCCTGAACCGTGGCCTTGCCCTCGACGAGGACAAGGATCACCTCACAGTCGCCCGTCTTCTCTGCGGCCACGTCGCCCGGTTCCAGGCGGTACAGCGAGAAGCCGACATAGCCCCAGCCCGCGCTTTCGGGGGTGATCGCGTGCACCTTGCCGCGCGTTCCGGTCGGGTGGCGGAGGAGGTTGGGCATGGGGTTCCCCTTATGGACGCGAAGGGTCGATGGTCAGGCCCGCCTTGGCGCAGACCTGCAGGATGTGGTCGTAGCCCAGTTTCGAATATTCATAGGGCGGGGCCTTGGCGGGGTCTTGTTCGGCCTCGACCACGATCCAGCCGTGGTAGTCTATGGCCTTGAGTTTGTCCGCGACGCCCTGAAAGTCGATGCAGCCGTCGCCGGGAACAGTGAAGGCGCCAGCGATGACGGCGTCCAGGAAGCTGCGGTTGTTCGTGCGCACATCGGCCACGATCTCGGGCCGGATGTCCTTGAAGTGGACGTGGTGCACCCGGTCCGCCCAGGTGTTGAGGACGCGCATGACGTCGGCGCCGCCAAAGAGGAGGTGGCCGGTATCGAAGAGAAGCTTCACGTCCGCGGTGGAGCCCTCCATCAACGCGTTCACGTCGTCTTCGGATTCGATGAAAGACCCCATGTGGTGGTGGTAGGCCAGCGTCACGCCCTGGTCCGCCATCCACTTCGCAAGGTCGCTGAGTTTCGCGGCACCGCGATGTTGCCCTGCACGGTGTTCGAACATTCCGCATAGACGATGCAGGGGGCCTTGAGGGCCGCGAACTGTGCGACCTGTTGGCGAACGGCCTCGATTTCCGTCTTCAGGTCGTTGATGAGGAGATTGCCGGAACACCAGCCGCCACAAAGGAAAAGTCCGTTGGCGGTCAGGTAGGAGCGCAGTCCTTCGGTGTCCGATGGCATCCGGCGACCGCGTTCGACGCCGGTATAGCCGATCTCGCGCGCCTCGCTGAGCGCTTGCTCCATTGTATAGGCGGCGGTCAGGTCCGGCAGGTCGTCGTTCTGCCAGGAGATGGGGGAGATCCCGATCTTGACGGTCATTCTTCGTTCCTCAGTTGACCAGCCATTGGGCCTTGGTCGCGGCTTCATAGGCGCGGCGCGCCTCGTTCACTTCGGTGCGGTCCGACACTTCCGGGACCGCGACTTCCCACCAGGTGCCGCCCGCGCCGGTGCCGGGGGCGGGGTCGGTGTCGATGACGATGACGGTGGGAATGGTGGCGGACTTGGAGTTCCGCATGGCGGCCTCAAGCTCGGCGATGGTTCCGGCCTTGACCACATGCGCGCCCATGCTGCGCGCGTGGGCGGCAAAGTCGATGTCGGCGGGGTTCACGTGGTAGGCGTCGGCCAAGAGGTTGTTGAAGGGCGCGCCGCCGGTGGCCTTTTGCAGCCGGTTGATGCAGCCGAAGCCGCGGTTGTCGGTCAGGACGACGGTGAAGGGGATGCCCATCATCACCGCGGTCGCAAGCTCGGAGTTCGCCATCATGTAGCTGCCGTCGCCGATCATGCAGATCACGTGACGGTCGGGCTTGGCCATCTTGATGCCCATGGCCCCCGCGATCTCGTACCCCATGCAGGAGAAGCCGTATTCCATATGGTAGCCGCCTTGAGAGGCCTTCCACAGCACGTGGAGGACGCCGGGCATGGAACCGGAGGCGGACATGATCAGCGCGTCCTTGCCCGTGGTGCGCTGGACGGCGCCGACGACCTGAGCGTCGGAGGGAAGCTCATTGCCTGCTGGTGCGGCCGTGACGGTGTCGGTCGTCTGGAACCACTTCGCGCGGTTGGCGAAGTCGGGGTCCTGGAAGCGGTGGCTTCCCAAAGCGGCAGAGAGTTTCTCCAGTGTGACTTTGGCATCGCCGACAAGGGGTTGCGCGGCGCGTTTGTGGGCGTCGTAGCCGTGGATGTTGATCGACAGAAGCTTGCGGCCGGGTTTGGAGAAGACGGTCCAGGAGCCGGTGGTGAAGTCTTGAAAACGCGTGCCGACGCCGATCACCAGGTCGGCCTGGGCGGCCAGATCGTTGCCGCAGCCGGTGCCGGTGACGCCGGGGGAACCGAAGTGCAGCGGTTCCTCCCAGTCCATCGCGCCCTTGCCGGATTGGGTTTCGACGACCGGGATGTTGTGGGTCCTGGCGAAGCTGAGAAGGGGTTTCTCGGCCCCCGAGTAAAGCACGCCGCCCCCCGCGACGATCAGCGGAAGTTGCGCGGCCTTGATCGCCGCGACGGCGGCCTCAAGTTCGCGCTGGTCGGGTTCGGGGCGGCGGATGTGCCAGATGCGGGGCTCGAAGAAATCGGCCGGATAGTCGTAGGCCTCGGCCTGCGTGTCCTGGCAAAAGGCAAGGCAGACGGGGCCGCAATTGGCGGGGTCGGTCATCACGCGCAACGCGCGGGGGAGGGCGGTGAGGATGTGTTCGGGGCGGCTGATGCGGTCGAAGTAGCGCACAACCGGGCGGAAACAGTCGTTTGCGGAGACGGTCGCGTCGTCGAAATCCTCGATCTGCTGCAGGACCGGGTCGGGCGCGCGGGACGCGAAGACGTCGCCGGGGATGAAAAGGACGGGCAGGCGGTTCACATGCGCGACGGCGGCGGCGGTGACCATGTTGGTGGCCCCCGGGCCGATGGAAGAGGTGACGGCCATCGCCTTGCGCCGGCCTTGCGCCTTGGCATAGGCGACGGCCACATGGGCCATGGTCTGTTCGTTATGGCCGCGCCAGGTGGGGAGGGTATCGCGGTGGGCATGAAGCGCCTCGCCAAGACCTGCGACGTTGCCGTGGCCGAAGATCGCCCAGACGCCCTCGATAAAGCGGCTGCCATCTTCGGCCTGTTGCACCGAAAGCCAGCGCACCATGGCCTGGGCGGCGGTGAGGCGGATCGTGGTCATTTCTTCCCTCCCTCGCGCGCGGCGTCCCAGAGGGCGCAGAGGCGCATGTAGCGTTCGGTCATCTGGGCGATGGCTTCGGCGTCGGTCATCTGGCCTTTCAGCCAGCCCCGCGCCGCATCGCCAAAGATCGTGCGGCCGATGGCGAAGCCTTTCACCAGGGGCTGGCGGGCCGCAAGGGCGAAGGAGGCCGCAAGATCAGCCTCAGGCGCATCGAGGCCGAGGACGACCACGCCGCGCGTGTGTGGGTCGTTCTTCGTGATGGCGGCGCAGGCGTTGTCCCAGGCTTTGGCGGTGGTGAAGGGTTCGAGCTTCCACCAGTCGGGGTAGATGCCGAGATCGTAGAACCGCTGGATTACTTGCGCGCTGGTGTCGTCGGTGACTGGGCCGACCTTGGAGGGGATGATCTCCAATATGAACTCCAGCCGGTTGCGGCGTGCGGCGTGGAAAAGGCGGCGGACGGTGTCTTCCTGTGCGGCTTTCGTGGCCGCATCGTCGTCGGGGTGGGCAAAGCAGAGGACCTTGACCACATGATCGAGCGGCCATTCCTGAAGGCCGCCGAAATCCGGGCCGAGCTCGGGTTCCAGGGTCAGTGGCCGTGAGCCAGGCCACTCCACCGGCCGGCCGATCCAGAGGCCGGTACCTGCCGCCTGGAAGAGGGCGTCACGGCCAAGGCGGCTGTCGCAGAGGATGCCATATCCGGGCTGGCCCTTCGCGACGGCGAGGGCGGCTTGCAGGCAAAGCTCTTTGAACTGACCGATCTTCGCCGGGGTCGCGCCCTCCATCTGCTCCATCTGCATCCGGTGGTCGAAAGCGAAGACCCGCATGGTGGACAGGTCGCGGTGGCGGTTGGTGGCCCAGTGGATCTGTTCGAGAGCCGCGTCCTTGCGCAGCGCCGGGGTCACGACGCCGCGGTTCAGGAAGAACTGCAGTTCCTCCCAACTGGGGTAGGCGGGGGTGCAGCCGTGGCGGCTGACGGCAAAGGCCCCGCAGGCGTTGGCGTATGTCAACGCGACGGGCCAGGGTTCGCCGTCAAGCCAGCCTTTCAACAGGCCGGACATGAAGCCGTCGCCCGCACCCAGAACGTTGAAGACCTCGATCGGGAAGCCGGGGCCGGTTTGGCCCTCGTCAAGGCTGTCGGGGATGGGGCCGGTGAAGGCGGCGGCACCCATTGGGCCGCGCTTGCAGACGAGGGTGGCTTGGCTGACGGCCCGGACGGCGCGAAGGGCGGCGATGGTGTCGGTGGTCCCGCCTGCAATATGGAATTCTTCCTCGGTGCCGACGATGAGGTCGAAGAGATGGAGCGTGGCCTGCAGCTTGGCGGTGACCTTCGCGCTTTCGATGAAACGGCTTTCGCCGTCGCCGTGGCCGCCAAGGCCCCAGAGGTTCGGGCGATAGTCGATGTCGAGCGCGGTCTGCAGGCCGTGTTTCCGGGCAAGGGTGAGGGCCTTCAGGACGGCAGCCTCGGTGCGCGGGTGGCTGAGGTGCGTGCCGGTGGCGACGACGGACCGCGCCTCAGTGATGAAGCTTTCATCGATGTCATCCTCACACAGCGCCATGGACGAGGGCCGTCAGGCGTTCGCGGTCGGTGATGACGCCGCGGGTGTCGACACCTTCGCGGGCCAGCTCTTCGCGGATGAAGCGGCCCATGTGTTCGTCGCCGACGCGGGTGATGAGCGCGGATTTCAGCCCGAGCCGTGCGGTGCCTGCGGCCATATTAGTGGGCGAGCCGCCGATGTACTTGTTGAACGATCCCATATCTTCCAACCGCCCGCCGACCTGGGCGCCGTAGAGGTCGACCGAGGCGCGACCGATGGTGATGACGTCAAGGTTCTTTGCGGCTTTGGTCATGATTAACCCAGTCTAAGGGCCTGAGTCGTCAGGCGCATAGAACAAATATTCCAAAATGGTTCGACGCGAAAGCCCTAACCGTCGCGCCGCGCCGCAACCGCAACTGCCAGCGCCAATGCCAGGGCGATGGCCGCAGACAGGGACCGGAAGGCTCCAAAATCAACCTCTCTTACAGTCAGGATGGCATCGGCAAGGTCAAGGAGCGCTGTCGGAGGCGGGTCGGTCAGCAAGACCACCGCCAAGCCAGAATGTTGGGCGTGGCGGGCGAGATCCAGCGTCTCGCCGGAATAGGGCGCAAAGGTGATGGCCAGAAGAGCGTCACCGGGCTGCATCGCCGACCGCTGCCCCAACCCGGCAACGCCATCGTGCAGCAGGCACGGGACGTCAAGCTTGTCGAAGGCATAGGACAGGTAAGACGCGACGGGAAAGGACCGGCGGAAGCCGGCAAGATGAATGATCCTTGCCCGAGAAAGTAGATCAACACATTGATCCAGAACATCTTCATCCAGATCTTTGGTCAAGCCTTCAAGGGAGAGTCGTCCCGCCTCGACGAATTCTGCAAGCAGCGCTGCGGGATGATCCGCGCCCCTGGCCTTCAGATTGTGTAGCCGGGTTGCATAGTCTGGCGGCGAGCTGGTCAGGGCGTCGCGGAACAGCTTCTGCATGGCAGCGAAGCCCGAGAACCCAAGGATCTGACAAAACCGCATGATCGCTGAGGGCGGCACGCCGGCGCGCTCGGCGATCTGGGCGACGGTCGACAGAGCAATCTGATCATGATGCGCCAGGAGATAGTCGGCGCAGTCCTGCAATCGCCGCGGCAGCGTTCCCCGCAGCGCGAGCAGGCGATCGTGGAATGCGTGGATCGTGGACGGCGGCGAAGGACTTTGCATGGGGGGCCTAGAGCAGATCTGCACCCCTTTAGTCTAGCGTATGGAATAAAAATTCCAAGAGCGCCTGTCAGCGAAGCGGAGTGCCATCAAATCTTGGGCCATCCGGCGAAAAATGGTCCGGAAAGCAAAGCGCGGCGCAGCTGCGTGCCGTTGCCAGAGCCTCTTCGCGACTGTATGGCTTGGTCATCGTCATCATGTCCAGCCAGACGCCCTCGACGGTCAGGCGGATCAGGCGGGCCGTGCGCACGGCATGCCGATCATAGCCGCCAAGATCAGAGAGACGCTGACAGATGTCTTCCAGTTGCAGATTGTAGGCGTCGTCCTTTGCTGCACAGGTCTCTTGGTAGAGCGGCCGGGACTGTGCCTCGCCCCAGAAGCTGCACCAAGCCGCAAGGCGGGCAGGCGTGCAGATCGGCGGATTGAAATCGGCCTCGATCAGCGCGTTCAGTTGCTCTGCCGGATCGGTGCCTGTCCTTGCGAGTGCGGCCTGCCAGTTCTGCCGATACTCCTCGGCCAGGTAGGCAAGGGTTTCTGAAAGAAGCTTCTCTTTGGTTTCAAAGTGGAACAGCACCAGCCCATGCGACAGGCCCGCAGCCTTCGCGACCTCGGTCAGGGTGGTGCGGGAGTAGCCACGCGCGGCCAGTGTCTCGATCGTCGACTCGATGAGTTGAACGCGACGGGCCTCGCGGCTCATTGTGCGCGGCGGGCGCTGGGCGGTGGAGTGCTGGGTATCGGTCACGTCATGCCCCCGGAAGCTTTGCGACCGCATAGCGGAACGACCAGAAAGCACAAAGGAAACTTTGGGTCAGGCGCAATGAAAAACCCCCGCAGCTTTCGCAGCGGGGGCGTATGGTTTCGATTTTGCCGGGATCACTGGCTAAGTGCGTTGAACTCGGCAAGGCCAGTTGCCACGATGTCATACCATTCGCCGGATTCGCGCATGTCGGTGATGCCACGGTTCAGCATCGCGATGTAGACGCGCCCGCGCGGATTGCTTTTCGCGGTGATGAAATGGTACGTCACGAAGGTCGCGAGGGCCGGGTTCGGCGCAACGCGCTCACTGGCGCCAAGCTCTTCAAAGTTCGCGCTGCCGGTTTCTGATTCGATCGAGTAGAGGTCGACTTCGCCGTCCAGCAGCATCTGTGCACATTCCATCGGCGACTTGGGCTGCACATAGCTTACCAGAGGTTCGACGAGGCCCTGGATTTCCAGGTCGCTGATCGGCCAGGCCTCGGGGCGGCAGATGCGGGCACCAGAGTAGTCGCCGAATTCACGCGCTGCGGCATAAGGGCTGTCAACCAGCGTGTTGAAGGAATAAGCGGTTTCGTAGATCGGCAGCGAGAAGTCGAATTCCGTGCACATGCGAACCGAGAATTCGCCGAGCAGGTCCAGTTTGGAGCAGTCGGGGGCCTCCCAGGCGACCGAAACGTCAAAAGCGCCAGTCGGTAGCAGGACGTCGATGTGTGACATCCAATCGTCGACGTAGGACACCTCATAGGTCCGGTCGTTACCGCCGCGTTGCATCGCGGTGGTCGCCATCCGAACGAAAATCCCGCCGCCAGTCAGGCTTTCATCGGTGAAGGGCATCCAGTCGTTGGACGTCACGAACTTCAACGGCGGTTCGTAGATGTTGGTGTTCGAGCGGTTCGCTTCCTGTTCGGCAGTCTCTTGCTGGATGATCGCGCTCAGTTCGCTGTCGGCGGTCAAGCGACCGTCTTCGCAGGGCAGGATCAGCTGCAGACCAGCCGGAAGGGTGTTGGGATTGCTCGCCAGCGCGTCGCGGTTGGCGTTGAAGATCATCTGATAGTCGTAGGAACCATAGGCCGCCTGGGCGATCGAGCCCAGCGTGTCGCCGTCCTTGACAGTGTAGGTCGTGCAGGCCTGTTGGGCGGACGCCATGGCCGGCAAGACCACAACCAGTGCCGTGGCTGCCGCCGAGCGGAGAATTCCTGATGCAGTCTTCATGTGTGTCTTGTCCTTCTGACGACTGAAGCGAAGGGCAGTCATGGTCACGTTTCCGAAACAATGCGCCGATGATCGAAGAAAGCCGTGTGGAAGTGGCACGAATAAGGCAAATAAATGGATTCACTGTCGCAAATCATCTTATGCGCGAATTGTGTTCTGAGTGGGACCACTGTTTTCAGTTTCTGCGTGCAACAATCCAGGTGCGGTGCAGGTATTGGGTCGCCCCGGCGCGAAAAACCACCGGTAATGAGGACATTCCAATTGCAGGGCAGCGCGCGACCCAAGGCCCTTGATACAGCCTTGGGTTGTAATTTTGGGGAGCAAGCTGACCGTAGCCTGCTGGATTGGACCTGTCGAGGAAAGCCGTCGGAGAGCTGTGCAGTTCTCACATGCGAAACAAGCCAGACTCTCCGGCTACGCAGGCTATTCCGGGACAACAACCCTTTGGGCCAATGCGGTCGAAACGATATCGTACCATTCGCCGGATTCGTACATTTCGACCAGGCCGGAATCGAGCATCACGACCATCTGCACCGCCTTGGGGTTCGACTTGTGTGCGATCACATGCAGGCTTTCCAGCGTCATGAGGAAGGGGTTCTGTACGAACTTGCCGGTCAGACCCAGCTCTGCGATGGCTGAATCCCCAACTTCGGCGTCGATCGAGACCAAATCAACTTCGCCAGCTGACAGGGCCTTGAAGCAATCGGCCGCGGTGAACGGGCGTGTCAGCTTGACGGTTTCCATTCCCAAGCCAACAGAATCAAGGACGCCCGTGGTATAGCCCTCAGGACGACATATGCGCTTGCCGACAAAGGCGGAATAGTCGTTCGCATTGGCCAGATCAGAGCCAGCTGTGGCAAAGAAGCCATCGACGATTTCGTAGAACGGGGCAGAGAAGACAAAATCGTCGCACCGCGCCTGGTCGCCTGGTGACAGCATTGTCGATCCACTGCAATCCGGCTTGGGCCATGGGAAGCTTAGATCGTAGGCCTGCGACGGGAGAAGCGCGTCAATGTGCGCTTGCCAGTCACTGATGAAGGTCATGTTGTAGGGAATTGCGGGATCGGCGCGGAAGATCGCCATTTCGACCAGCTGGGTGAACATCCCGCCGCCGGCAAGCATTTCGTCGGTGAAGGGCGCATAACCGTTCCCAGTGACAAACTTCACGGGAGTCATCACCACGTCAGCGGGTTCTGCAGCGACTTCGGTCGGGGCGGGCTCTGTGACGCTGGCCACGGCATCGCTTGCGGAGGGTTCGACTGCAGGTTCGGTTGGGGCTGTCGCAACAGGTTCAGCTGTCCCGAGCGGCAGAGGTGGCACCACCTTGACCGGCTGAGTCGCCGGGTCAACCACGCCGGTCACGAGGCCTGTGGATTCGGGCTGGGCAATCGTAACGACGGATGTGTCCTGGCTGTCGGGATCGCAAGGAATGACAAGTTTGGCACCGACTTCAATCAAGTCGGCCTTCGCGCCGATCACGTCGACATTCGCGCGGTATATCACGCGATAAAGATCTGCATCGCCGTAGGCCGACCGAGCGATGAAGCGCAGGTTGTCCCCGGCGACAACCGTATAGGTGGTGCAGGCGTCTTGCGCCTGGGCGATCCCGGCGGACAGGGCGAGTGCGGCACTACCGCAAAGCAATTTTACCATATTCGTCATTCACTGCACTCCTTCGGTCGACCTTGACTGCGCCACAGCGCTGTTCAAGGCAGCGTTGTGTCTGTCGTTGACCGCCGCTGTAAATCGGTTTTCCATGGATGGTTCAAGCCGAGCCAGGAGCCTGCTTCTCCTGCCTCAAATCGCTCCGCATCGCTGCCTGTTCTAGCAAGGTGACCAGCACATCAAGTGACCCGGCGTGATCGGAAGCGGAGCCGTCACCAGCGCCCCCCAAATCACGGTCGGCGTCGGCGGTGTTCTCCCAGGAGGAAAGCTGGTGTTTCATGACGGCCCTCACGTTCCCGCAATCCCCTTAGTTCATCGCCAACTGCATCGAAGCGCTTGCGACCTTCCTGTTCCTGATGATCGAGAACTCGGTTGCCGCGACGCCGTTCTTCACAAGTGTCTCCATGATCGCCTCAAGCGAGCGGGGACCGTCCACCGGAGTGTCCGACATCTTGTCACGGAACAGCACGTCGCCTTCACGCAGGTCGGTAACCGCCGTGTTTGCAACACTGGTCACAACCGTGCGCCATTCGCCGTCTTCCATTCGGGCCGTGACGCTGATCCCATTCGCAAGCGACACAAGGCGCGAAGCAGAAACCGTCAGCAGTCCTGTCTGCCGTTCAAGCGATGAACCTGCGTATTCGACGACCACACGGGCCTTCCCGTCCGGGTCGACGTTCATTGCCCGGAGGAGCGCCGAAGCGAAACCGCCATTCTGTTGAATGTCCATCCCGTTGATGGTGTAAAGGATCAGCCCTGGGGCGAGCCAGTTTCCGGCTTCTTGCAAGTCGGTCGACGGCGGAATGCGCAGAACGATGCTGCGACGCTGGCCGCTGATCATGCGGTTGTCGTCCAGGAAGGGTATTTCGGCATCCCAGGCGGCAAAGCTGATCTGATTGTCGCGGATGTCGCCAGCAGGGGCGGCAGCGACGACTGGCGGTTCCGGCGTCTCAGGCGCAATGGCGGGTTCGGGTGCTGCCTCGGTGGTTTCTTCCGTGGTCGCAGCAACGGGCTCGACCGAAGGTTCGGTAGCAGGTTCGGTAGCGGGTTCGGGCGTGAGAGCTGCGGTTTCGGTTTCCGCAGGCGTTTCCGCAGCCGCAGCTGTGTCGGACGTCGCGGGTGTTTCGGCCGGCGCAACAGACTGGGCGGCGGTTTCCGCTGGCGCTTGCTGGTCGACAGCAGCCGTGTTTTCGGAGGGAGCCGGATCCGATCCGCCGAACAAAATCAGGCCACCGCCCACAAGCGCAAGGGCAACCGCAATTCCGGCTGCCACTTGCACCATGCCCACACCGCTGCGCGCAGCCTGTGCAGGTTGCGCTTCTGATGCTGGCCGAGGTTTGCCCGCTGGTTGCGAGACCTTGCGGACGAAGTTCGGCGGCGCTCCAAAGTCTGCCGGGGCTGCGGCTGCCGCTTGCGGTGCAGCGTTTGCTTCCGCCAGCCGGGACGACTGGACCATTTTCAGGACGGCGTCCTCGACCGGGTCCTTCGAGGTTGACCGCGTGCTTGCGAAGGCTGGTGACGATGTCGAACTGAACATCGTAAGCCATTCTGCCGCAGACTGCGTACGCTGCTTTGGCAGGGTGTTCAGGGCGACATCGATCGCGCGAAGGAACCCCGGCGGATAACCTTGGAAGCGCCCGTCCAGAGGAACATATGGGTCATCGCGGTCCTCGGCCAATGCGGCCAGCCGGGCCTGACCATTCACCGGAGCTTCGCCCGAAATGAGATGATACAGCGTTGCGCCAAGCGCGTAGAGATCGCTCCACGGGCCCTGCTCGGACCCGGCGATGTAGAATTCCTGCGGCGAGTAACCGTCTTTCACCACCCGCAGAGCCGACATGGCCCGATTGGTCTGGCTGGCCTGTTCGCGCGCTGCGCCAAAGTCGATCAGCACGGGTTCTCCGTCCTTGCTGACCAGAATGTTGTCTGGCGAAATGTCGCGGTGCAGCATGTCGTTGGAATGGATAAACCCCACCGCGTGCAGCAGCTTTTCCGTGATGACAACGATTTCCTCGGGGGTGGGCAGCTTTCCCTGTCCATCAATGATCTGTTGAAGATCAAGCCCGTCGACAAAATCGATCGCCATGTAGGCGGTCCCGTTGTCTTCGAAGACCTGATGGACGGCCACGATATTCGGATGAACGATCTTGGCCAGGCTGCGCGCTTCCTTGACGAACAACTGGACAACCGACCGCAGTTCAGCGGTATGGGCACGGGATCTTGCTGCGACCAGAGTTTTGGACCGACGGCAGAAGGACGACGGGAAGCATTCCTTGATCACGACATCACGATCCAGGCTGTCCTTTGCCAGGTAGGTGATGCCGAACCCGCCGCTGTTCAGGTAGCGCGTGATCGTATACTGACCCTTCAGCAGCTTTGTGCCGGGCTGTAGTTCGTCAACCAGATCTTCCAGTTCTTCGACCGGCGTCTCGACAGCCTTTTGCTGAGCCATCTCGCACATCCTTCCCAGCAGAGTTCAGCGGGTGCGTTCGTCGAGAACATCGACCCGGCTGGAAACGATTTCCGACGTCCCACTGCCAGGCCGGCATCGTCCACACGGACGCACCAATCCACGGATTGATGGATGGTTGTGGATGACGGCGAAAATGGGGCGCTTAGGTGGAATCTTGAAGGTTGCTCGGCCGCAACCCAAAGATGATCGTGCCAAAAGCCTTTGAAGCTGCAAGCATTTTCGCAAATCGGTAAGCCACGGATGCGGGCCGGGATTTCCCAGTCCGCAACAATTGCGCGAATCGCTCGGGCAATCTTAAGGCAAGCGCCGCCTGATCTGGTTTGGGCGACCCGGCAATCGGAGCCGGGTGTCATTGCGCGCCTTTTTGGCGACGACTTTCCCCTTGGAGATCACCGCCAAACGGTCCGGCCGCAGCCGCAATGCTTCGGTCGGGGTGCTGGCATCGAGGATGACCAGACTGGCCGAATTGCCGGGGCGCAGGCCGTAGTCGGACAGGCCCAGGATTTGCGCGTTCGTCTCGGTCACCATGGTGAAGCAGCGCGCCATTTCCGCCGGATGCGTCATCTGCGCGACGTGGAGGCCCATGAAGGCCACGTCCAGCATGTCCGCCGTCCCCAGCGAGTACCAGGGGTCAAGGGTGCAATCCTGCCCCCAGCCCACGGGAATGCCCATTGCCTGCATCTCCTTGACACGGGTCAGGCCCCGGCGCTTGGGGTAGGTGTCATGGCGGCCCTGAAGGGTGATGTTGATCAAGGGGTTGGGGATCGCGGTCATGCCGCTTTCGGCAATCAGGGGCAGAAGCTTCGACACGTAGTAGTTGTCCATGGAATGCATAGAGGTCAGGTGGCTTCCCGCGGCGCGTCCCCTCAGCCCATGCCGTGTCACTTCGCGCGCCATCGTCTCGACATGGCGGGACATCGGGTCGTCGGTCTCGTCACAATGGACATCCCACATCAACCCGCGCTCGGCCGCGATCCGGCCAAGATCGCGCAAGCTCTCGGCGCCTTCCTCCATCGTGCGTTCGAAATGCGGGATGCCGCCCACCACGTCGACGCCCATATCCAGCGCCCGCAGCACGTTCTGCCGACCGGTCTTGGTGCGGTAGAGGCCATCCTGCGGAAAGGCCACCAGCTGCAGGTCAAGGTAAGGTGCCACCTGGCGCTTCACCTCCAGCATCGCCTCCACCCCGCGC